>CBDUPW010000132.1:0-18536 GCA_965369205.1 uncultured Polyangiaceae bacterium
AGTGCTGCTGGTGCCTCCCATCGTGCTGCTCTCCGCGCTGCCCATTTCCTTGGCGGGCTGGGGCGTGCGGGAGGGCGGTAGCATCGCGCTATTTTCCATGGCCGGCATGCCAGCTTCCGGCGCCGTGGCGGTTTCCATGCTGCTGGGCGTGCTGCAACTGCTTGTGAGCTTGCCCGGCGCACTGGCCATCGTCGTCGAACGCCGTCGCGCGTCTGAGCCATGAACCCCATGCGCGCGGCGGGGCTGGCCATCCTGGGTCTGAATCTGGCGTTCGTCGCCTGCATGCTCACGGCCATGGCGCTCTACCCCGGCGGGACCTGGCTGCGGCCGGAACACGTCGGCCACGCATTCTGGGAAAACTTTCTGTGCGATCTGCTGCATACCCGCTCCTTGAACGGCGCCAACAACGGGCCCGGCGCCGGCTTCGCGCGAACAGGCATGCTGTGCGAGACGACCGCGCTTTTTCTCGTCTGGATGGCCGCGCCGCGGCTGTTCCCCAGTCGCCTTTTCAGTGGCTGGGTGGTGCGGGCCCTCGGGCTAACGTCCGCACTGGGCACGATCGCCGTCGTCCTGCTGCCGTCGGATCGCTTTGGCACGGTGCACGGCGTCGCAGTGTTGCTCGCCAGCCTACCGGCCTTCGGCGCGGCCATCGTCGCGCTGCACGCGCTGCTCCGCAGCCCGCAGACGCGTCCCAGCGGCCTGTCCGGCAGCGTCGCGTTGGCATTTGGCGTCGCAAGCTTCGCTCTCTACGCGCGCACTCAGTTCTTCAGCGCGCCGCTCACGCTATGGGTCCCGGCGTCCCAGCGCATCGCCACCTTCGCGGTCATCGTGTTCTGTGGCGTGTTCGCTGGGCAGCTCCTTGCCGTGGCACGCTCCAGGGCAAAGCCCGCAACTGCAGCCAAAGACAACGACGCCGACGTCACTTCTTGATGGTTGGCGGGGAGACAGCGCGTACGCGCACAGCTTGCGCGGCAGGAGCGCCCGACGATCTCAGCGTCCGCCGTGCGGGCCGATCAGCGCTCTTTGCTCGGCGCGGGCGGATTCTTGTGGCCGCCAGTTTCTTTTGTGGGAGCCGGAAAGCCGCCTGCTTCTTTGGTCGGGGCGGGCATGCCGGTTTCTTTGGTCGGCGCCGGAAGCGTCTTCGCCCCTTCGTTGGTGGGGGCCGTGAATTTTCCGCCCGCTTCCTTCGTCGGCGCAGCGAACTGCTTGCCGCCCGCTTCGATCGTCGGCGACGGCAGCTGCTGCGCCCCGGGACCGCTCGCGGGTCCGCGTTCGAATCCGTCGCCGCCGCGGTCCACCGCATTGTCCGCTTCAGTGGTGCCGGCAGCGGGGGCTGCGGGCGCGGCCCCAGGTTCGGCAGCCCCCGGCTTCTCTGGCGAGAGGCGGGTCGCGATTTCAGCGGGAAGATCGCAGCCCGTGGCGAGCGCGGCGCTCAGAGCGAGAGTGGCAGCAAGGAAGCTTTCCCGGTCGACTTTCATGTTCTGCATGCTCCCGCAAAGTTGCGAAAAATCGCTGTGACTGACTTGGTACGCCGGCGCTGCGGGCAACCTTCCCAGGCGCGCCTATGTCAACGCGGTCCAAACCAGGTCACCCGCCCGCGCCAGTACTCGAATCGACCCGCAGCGGAATGCCAGGCAACCTCGGCGCGGGTGGGCGCCCACATGCCATCAAACTCCGCGTAGTCGTGGAAAGTGCCTTCCCACGGCGCGACGCCATGTCCCGCGCGCACGCGGGTTCGGCTGAAGCTTCGAGTGATGCGGCCCTGCGGGTCGAACTGGAAATCCACGTGGGTCTCCGGATCCCCGCACCATACCCGCACCGGACCGTCAGCGCCTTCCGCGAAATGCAAGTGTGGGTTGTGCAAGATCGCCGTCGGATTCCAAGGCAACTCCGCGAGGTAGCGCTGGATCTCGCCGCGATCGATCTCCAATCCCCGTGCGTGTGCCACGGGGATCACGCCCCACATCTTCGCATCCAGTCGGCCGTGGCTATTCTCGTAAGCGTCTTCGACCACGCCAGTGAGCAGCGGCGCCATCTTGAAGCGGGCGTGCCAACAGAACGCCACCTCCGAAGCGGACATCCACTGCTCTGCGGTGAACGGCATCCAGGCCTTGTTCTCAGCCAGACGCATCTCGCCGACTTGCTCGAGGCGCGTGTCGGTCGCTGGCGATCCGCCGTCGCCCAGGCACGCGCGGCAGTGCCGCAGCAACAACTCGGGAATGTTCCCCGGATCCATGCCCGGAAACTACACCCCGGGCAGCAGCGTGGCCAGCGGCTACGTCGCCGGCTCCGCTACCCGCACGCCCCGCGTCGCGACGGCGAGCCGCGTCGCCGCCTACGGGGTGTCAGCGCGCCGCGAACGAGCTGCGCCGCCGACTCGTCCGACGCAGCAGCGCGGCACCCAGCAAGAGCGCTGCGGCAATACCATGTCCCGTGCCGCGTCCCGGCAAGCTGCAACCGCAGCCGGCTGCACTCGAGCTCTCGGTGTCCACGTCGACGGAGGCAGGCGGCCGCATGCGCCCCAGGACCTGATCGATCAGCGGCGCGTTGTCGACCAACACGATGGCCGCGCCCGCGTCCGTGTACTCTTCGATGCGCTCCGCCCAGGGCATGTCCGTGGGCAAGACGGGCGAGGTGCCCATGCTGCCACCGTAGACGGACCGGCCGTCGGCAAGTTGCGTGTACCAATTGCCATCGCAGTCTTGTACCTGCGTGGCCGTGCGACTGTTCGGCTCGTCGGGCAGCGGCTCCGCCCACTCCTTGAACATTGGGTCCACGCTCATTTCCGAAGGCGAGATGCGCGTCAGCATGCGCGTCAGGTACGGGTACGCGGCCAAGACGGCGTTGGCGCGTTTCCCCGGCTCGGCGATCATCAAGCGAAAATCCGTCTGAAAGCCGTCCGGGTCCCAGGCCAACGGCTCCGTGCTCGATTCGAAGCAGCTGACGCAGGCGTAGAACTCCGCCGCTTCCACGCCAGCCGGAGGCGGCAGATAGCGATCGAGCAAGGCGAACACCAGCGGGTGGGGCGCGCTGCAATCCGTCGCGCTGTTGCAGGCGAGCAAGCCGAGCGTGGTCAACTTGGTCGTCACGCTGCTAGCGGTTGTCGTGGAGAAGTCTGCACTCGACCAGGCGGGATCGTAGAGTCCTGCGCGAGGAGTCACCTGACTGGGGCCGGCGTATTCGGTCACGAAGGCGTGGCCGTTCGCCACCGCACTGTCCACGGCGCGCGACACGGCCAAGTTGTAGTTCGAACCCAAACCTCGAAAGTCCAACTGAGCAGGATTCATGACGACATGTTTGAAATTCGTGGGCACCACCCGGCGCTCTCCGAGAAAGAACACACGCACCGCCATGTTGTCAGCGGCGGCGATGCCCGTCAGCTTCAGCGGCACGCAGGGTTCGTCCCCCGGGTAGCGCAACACCAACGGATGGATCTCGTCCGCGCCCGCCGCTGGCCGCAGCTTGATGGCTACAAACTCGTAGTCCCGGTTCACGTAGTCCGCGATGATCGGGACCGCGTCCGCGGAGTCCGCATCGAAACCGTTGATTTCCAACCAGTCCACCATGCCCTGGGCGGTCGTTGGCTTCAGCACCACGGCCTCGAACGCGCCCACGGACTGGCGCAGCTTCACCGTCGGCGCGTTGTTCTTTGCGCCGCCTCCGCCCCCATTCGGCGCGAAGCTCGCGCTGCCCGAGTCATCCGAAGACATGCCGCAGCCCGCGCTCGACGACGACTCGTCTCCGCCGCCGCAGAAGTCGAAGCGCGTATTGAGCGTGAAGGACGGCACCGTCGCATTCAGCAAATTGAGGAACATCGGCTGGGAGCCGACGCTGAGCTCCGGAGTCTTCGGCACTGGAATGACCCAGGCAAAGCGCTCGGGATCCCCAGTGTATTGGATCTGGATGTGCGCCTCGACCCAGCCGTCCGCCATGACGAAGAGCACGTTCTCGCCGGTTTGATCGACGGGCATCGGCGCCTGCCCCTGACCCGGCGCGTCGCAAAAGGTCCCACCGCACGCCTGCGCTGGTTCTGAAACGAAAAGAAGCGCCGTGCTCACCGCCAGCACGCAGCTCCGCCCCCACCAAGAGTTTGGCCTCATGAGTACCTCCAGATGTCGCCCCGGGCCCCCGCGGCAACTGACAAAGTTAAGAGCAGACTCCTTAAGCAACTTGCGCGCCAGCGCAGTATTCAAAGAATTTTCGTGATCGACGCGGCGCCAGGCGTGGCATTGGAGTCACACTGTGGGGCGGGCTTTGACGCGAGGCGGGGCGATGTGGGGCCGTCGTGTTTTTTTGGGTCGAGGCGCAGTGTGACGCTGGGGCACTCTTCCCACGCGGTGCGCTCAGCGCGGCCGGCTAACGAAGGAGCAGAAACGGTGGACTTCGAACACTCAGAACGCGCGCGGCAAGTCATGGCCCAGGTGGAGCGTTTCGTGAACGAGCGCGTGGTGCCCAACGAGAGGAAGTACTACGAGCAGCTCGTTGGCAGCGAAGATTGGCGCGGTTGGAAGATCCCGCCGATCCTCGAAGAGCTGAAGGCCGAAGCCAAGGGCCTCGGGCTATGGAATCTGTTCTTGCCCGACGAAGAATATGGCGCGGGCCTCGACAACCGCGACTACGCGCCCGTCGCCGAGATCACGGGCCGCTCATTCTTGGCACCCGAAGTGTTCAATTGCAGCGCGCCGGACACCGGCAACGCGGAAGTACTCGTGAAGTACGGCTCCGAGGAGCAGAAGCAGCGCTGGCTTACGCCCCTACTGGCGGGCGAGATCCGTTCCTGCTTTGCGATGACGGAGCCCGCGGTCGCGTCCAGCGACGCCACGAACATGCAGGCCACCTGCGAAGTCATCGGCGACGAGGTCGTGCTCAACGGTCAGAAGTGGTGGTCGAGCGGCGCAGGCGATCCCCGCTGCGGTTTCTTCATCTTCATGGGCGTGACGGATCCCAACGCCGGTCGCCACGAGCGGCATTCCATGGTGCTCGTGCCCGCGGATGCTGCGGGTCTGGAGATCTTGCGCATGGTGCCGGTGTTCGGCCACTTGGACGAACCCCACGGGCACGGGGAACTGCTGTTCAAGGATGTGCGCCTGCCCGTCAGCAGCATCATTGCCGGCCCCGGGCGTGGCTTTGAAATCGCCCAGGGTCGGTTGGGGCCCGGAAGGATCCACCACTGCATGCGCGCCATTGGCGCCGCGGAGCGCGCGCTGCAGCGCCTATGCGAACGCGCTACCCATCGCGTGGCGTTCGGCAAGCGCCTCTCGGAACTGGGCGGCAATCGCGACATCATCGCCAACTCCCGCATGGCCATCGACCAAGCGCGCCTGCTGACGCTGAAAGCCGCGTGGGCCCTCGACACCATGGGCACGATGGCAGCCTTAGTGGACATCTCCGCGATCAAGGTCATCGCGCCGAATGTGCTGCAGTCCGTCGTGGACGCCGCGATTCAAATCCATGGCGGCGAGGGCATGTCCGACCCCGAGCTCAACCGCCTATTTTTGATGGCCCGCGCCCTCCGCCTCGCCGACGGCCCCGACGAAGTCCACCGCGGCCTCGTCGCGCGCCTAGAGCTGAAGAAGTACAGCTAGCGCCGCCGTGCGAGGAAGGGGCCTGCCGACGGAGAGCAACTGCCGACTTCGAACGAGCAACGTCCTTTCCACGGGCGACGGGGGTTCGGGACGCCCAAAATTGATATGTATACGAAGCGTTTTTTCTCGGGCACGCCCCCCCCTCGTTCAGCCTCCAGCCGGCACCGAAGGACGAGGCCGGCGCACCAGGCCGCCCCACAGTTCGCGCGACGCCAACCCTGATCCAAAGTGGCCCCTCCCGGACTCGAACCGGGACGTCCTTTCGAACGAGGGATTTTAAATCCCCTGCGTCTGCCGTTCCGCCAAGGGGCCTATCCGAGGCTTTGTCTCAGTCCCGGTCACGGAGCAAGGACAAGTCGCCCGACACCCTTTGGAGCCCGCAAGCCTCGTCGTGTACGATGCAGCCATCCATGCGCACTGTTCTTCCCTCGCCCGAAACGCGCCGCAAATGCATGGTGGACCCTGGTGCTCGGACGCCCGCTAAAGCCGATCCGGCGTGATCCGCGCCTACGTCTTCGGGGGCCTCTGCCTGACTGCGCTGGTCGGCTGCGAAGACGAGCGCCCCCTGACCCGCAGGCCGAGCCCTCCCGTCGTGGTGCTGGCCCCCAAACCGCCGGTGATGGAGTGCCGCTTCGATCCACGAAGCTTCGCCGAAGGGCCCGGCAGCCGGGGCAACGAGATGTGTTTCAGCGCCCAGGAGGAGGAGCCCTGGTGGTTGAAGTTGCGCCCCGACGCCGCAACCCTCGATGCGGGCGGGCCGAGCCCGGACGGCGCGCGAGCCGCCGCGCTGGACGCGGCTGCAGACGCCGAAGCGCCCGCGGTGTGTCCCCCAGAAATGATCCTGGTGGACGGCATGTACTGCCCGAAGCTGCGACATCGCTGCTTGCGCTACTTGGACGATCAGGGCCCTGGGGGATTTCTGAGCCATCACCGCTGCGCGGAGTTTGCCAAAGAACCGGAGTGTCTGTCGGAACGCGAACACCGGCGCTACTGCATCGACCGTGACGAATACGTCCCGGACGGCGCCGAGCTGCCGTTGATCGATCAATCCTGGACCATGACCCGGGAGCTGTGCGGCAGCCTGGGCAAGCGCTTGTGTTTCGAGTCCGAGTGGGAGTTCGCGTGCGAAGGCGAGGAGCTGCGCCCCTACCCTTACGGATTTTCGCGCAACGCAAAGATTTGCAACCACGATCAAACGAACTTGAGCAAGCGCGGCAAGCTGCGCGATCTGCGCGTTCCTCCGGAGAGCCGCCCCGAGTGCGTCAGCCCCTTCGGCGTGCGCAACATGGTGGGCAACGTCGACGAGTGGGCGCAGCGCGACGGCTTCGTGCGCCCCTGGCGCTCTTCGCTGCGGGGTGGGTGGTGGCTAGCGGGCCGAAACAACTGCCGAGCTGCCACTACGGGTCACGACGAGTTCTATTTCGGCCCCCAAACCGGCGTGCGCTGCTGTAAGAACGCGCGCTAGCGGGTGGATTGCCGCGCGAGCGCCGGGTACGGGCGGGTTGACGCCCGGCCCGGCTTGGCGAAAACTCCGACCTGACTAGCTTTCCCCCAAGGGACGGGTGCACCCCATGCGCAGAACACTCACACTTTCCTCTTTAGTTTTGGCAACTTGCGCCGTCGTCGCCTGCAGCGGCAGCGACGACGACCACTCCGAGGTCACGCCGGATCAGAGCGCAGCCTTCGAGGACGCCTTTGAGCAGACCGAGTTCGGCAAGGCGGATTCTTCGGGTTGCTCCGGCGTCGTGGTGCCCGACTCCAGCGGCTTCAACAAGCGCGTCGCCATGACCTTCGACGACGGCCCGAACCCGGAAACCACGCCGCAGGTCCTGGACCTACTCAAGAAGTACTCGGTCCCTGCAACCTTCTTCATCAACGGCAGCCGCGTCAACGGAGACGCCGCCCGCGCGGTGCTCACCCGCATTCTTGCCGAGGGCCACATCCTGGCCAACCACTCCCAAAAGCACCTCAACCTGAAGACGCTTTCGTCCAGTCAAGTGGACCAGCAAGTCAAACAGACCCACGAGATCATCGCCTCCACCGGAACCACGCCGAAGTACTTCCGCTTCCCCTTTGGTTCCGCAAACTGTTCGGCGATCGAGATCGTCAAAGGCTACGGCTTGATCACCACGGGCTGGCACATCGATTCCGGTGATTGGTGCTACGCCTCCGCCAAGGGCGGCGTGGGCTACTGCCATCCGGACACCTTCCGCTACGTGCCAGACTCTTTCCGCTCGGACATGGTCGGTTACACCCTGTCCCAAGTACGCAAGCGCGGCGGCGGCGTCGTGCTGTTCCACGACATCCATCAGAATACCGCGGACAGTCTGGAGGCGGTGCTCTCCACTCTACAAAACGAGGGCTTCACGTTCGTGAACGTCGACGACACGGCAACCTTCCCCGTGCTCAACGGCGGACAGGCTGTGCCCGTGCCCTTCGTCGGCGACAGCTGCGACACCAACGACGACTGCGGCTTCAGCAACGGCTCCGCGACGGGGTCGTGCCACCGCTTCACGCCCGCGGGCGGCACAGAGCAGGGCTTCTGCACCGTCAGCTGCGAGGGCTACTGCCCCGACCGCCCGGGCAAGGCGCCCACGTTCTGCGCCAGTCTCGATGGCGGCCAGAGCGGCAGCTGCGTCCCCAAGAGCCACACCATCAACGACAACTGTGGCGCCCTCACCGGCACGACCGCCAAGGATGCTCAGCGCTTCGTCGGGAACAGCGGCGCGCCGCCGGTTACTTCAAAGGTGTGTCTGCCCGAGTAGCATCCAGTAGGCAGGGGCGAGCGGGGAGCAGGGAATCGAGTTGGCCGCCTTCCGCTTCGAACCGTTGGGACCTGAGCTGTTCAAGGTTGGGGAGAGCCCCTTCCGCGTGCGCGGCCTGGCGTACATGGCCCTGCGCCAGTATGCAGAACACAAGGTAGATGGCGGCTTTTCGGCCGTGGTGCGCGCTCTGGGGGACGACCCCTTCGCCAACTACTATCAGCAGCTGTTCATCGCCGCCGGCGACTACGACGCTTCCCCACTGATGCGCATGTTCCAAGAGCTTTCCAGGCGCGCCGGACGCGAGATCGGCAGCTTCATCGCGGCGCGCTCCCGAGCGTCAGCGGTGCGGGACTCCACGGGCATGTGGAAGCCGCTGCTCAAGAACTCCACGCCCAATGCCATGGCCGAACGCCTACCGCTCGCATTCAACCGCTACTTCGAGCCGTGCACGGCCAGCGTGGAGGAAAACGAAGGCGCGTCCTTCTCGGGCACCCTGAAGCGCGTGCCCGAAAGCATGAGTGGACTGTATTGCGAAAGCACCAACGGATTCGTGTCTGCCTGCCTCGAGGTCGCGGGCGCAAGCGGCGCCCGGGTGGAGTGGCTCTCACGCGAGCCGACGGACGCGCTTTCCGGAGTGGCGTTAGCCACGTGGCGCTTTCGCGCGCGCTGGACTTGAGTCCCACGCTCACCAACCCGCCGGGACCTGCCCCTTAGACCGGTGAAAGCCCGGGACGGCGCCCGGAGAACCTGTCCGTGGCGTCGTACAGCACCACACGAATGGCGCCAGGGTCCGATGCTGCGTGGTGGCGCTGCCCCATTCATGGAAAAGTGCGACCAGTGAACCGAGCTGTCCAGTCTCTATTGTCCGCCGGCCGCGTCGCGCTCTTCGCGAGCGCACTGCTCGCTGCCTGCGCTCAAGAATCCGCACCCGAGCCGCCGCCACAAGTGTGCGCACCCCTGGCGTTTCGCAGCTGCGACACCGACGCCTGCCGCGGCGTTCAGCAGTGTGCGTCGTCGGGACTACGGTATTCTTCGTGCGCGTGCGTCGTCACGGACGCTGGCTACGCCGATGCGCCCGACGTAGGGCCCGACGTAGGGCCCGACGCTGACCCGGACGCCAACGCGGACGCAAGCCCCGACGCTGACCCGGACGCAACCGGCGACGCCGACGCGGACGCAAGCTCCGACGCGCAAGACGCCCCGGATGGCAGCGTCGATGCAGGCGCCGACGCGGGTTGATGGGACGTCGAAGGGAGAGCCCACTTGGCCAGGCAGCCGTCGCCCGGGACCAGCTCGCTGCGGTGGCAGCGCGCGCCGAGCCAGCCCCAAGAAAACCACGCCGACGCCAGCGCTCGATACTAGGATGCCCGACCGCGTGAGTGATCTTTCTTCAGCAGCAGCCGCCGATCAGCCCGGAGCGATCGTCGACGGCAAATACGCTTTGGTGGAGTGCGTGGGCGAAGGCGGCATGGCGCAGGTCTGGAAAGCGCTGACCTACGGCGCCCACGGGATCCGACGCACCGTGGCCATCAAGCGCATTCACGAGCAGTTCAACCAGTACCCCGACGCCATCGCGATGTTCATCGAAGAAGCGCGGGTGGGCGCGCGCCTGCGCCATCCGAACATCGTGCAAATCCACGACTTCGGCGTAGACGCGGCGGGGGTGCACTACCTGGTGACGGAGTGGGTGGAGGGCATTCACTTCGGGCACTACGTCTCCAGCTTCACAGACCAAGGCAAACGCCCGCCGTGGCCCATGGTGACCGCCATCGGCGTTGAGGTCCTGCGCGCGCTGGACAACGCACACACGGGCACGAACGAAGCCGGCGAGACGATTGCCGTACTGCATCGTGATGTCTCCCCGCCGAACATCCTGCTCGATGTCGTGGGTGTCACGAAGCTTGCGGATTTCGGCATGGCGCGCGCGATGGCCCGCGGACGCATCACGCAGCCCGCCATGCTCAAAGGCACACTCAGCTACCTCGCGCCAGAGATGGCCGTGGGACACGATCCAACGCCGCAATCAGATCTGTACAGCTTGGGCATCGTATTGTGGGAAGCCTACGCGGGCGCGCGACTGTTTCAGGCGGCCACGGATGTAGAGGTCTTGCGCATGGTGCAAAGCCCACGGGTGCCCCTGTTGGCCAGCAGGGTCATGGATCTGCCGCTCAACCTGTCCACCGCCATCCAGCGCGCTCTGGAGCCCAATCCCGCGCGGCGCTACAGCTCGGCGGCCGAGATGCTCGATACGCTGCGCCAGGTGCTGCGGGTGCATCCCCGGTCAACGGGCGGGCACAACTTGGCTTCGGCGATCCGCGAAGCGCGCGCGCGGCTCACGCCCTGAACGCCCCGGGACGGCAGCGGTTTCGCTAGCCGGTCAGCCGCAGAACGGCCCTGCCAGCGTTCGGCGTGCCACAACAGCGTCTGGGCACGCGCACCCGGCGCGCGTTCCAGCGAGGTGCAGGATTTCCGCATCTGCGCGGATTTGGACGCGGATATTGCGCAATTGAAAACCATTTTCAATTGCGCTACACCCTCGCAAAGCCGTGCAACTCGCCGAAGTCCCCATCGGATCACACGTCACCGTCGAAACCGTCGGCGGCGAGCGCTCCTTTCGCCGGCGCCTGATGGAGCTGGGGCTCGTGCCGGGGACCGCTGTCGTCGTCGTGGGCGTGGCGCCTTTGGGGGATCCCTTGGAGCTTCTGGTGCGCGGCGCGAGTTTGTCCATCCGCCGGGCAGAGGCGAGCGAGGTGCGGGTCATCGTGGTCGAACAGGAAGATCTCGTTGAAGCCGGACTCCTCGACGGCTGCGGCGATTCGCCCGTTGCGCCCGGCAGCGCCAGATCATCGTGAGCCAAGCCGCTGTCATAGACACCGAAGACGTCGACGCGGCGGCGCCATCCGCCGCAGCAGGCACGGTCGTCATCGTCGGCAATCCCAATGTCGGCAAGACGACGCTCTTCAACGCATTGACGGGACAGCGCGCGCGCGTCGGCAATTATCCCGGTATCACCGTCGAACGCCGCGCCGGACGCATTGCGCTGAACGACGAGCTTTCCATCGAAGCGATCGACGTGCCCGGGGCGTATTCGCTGTCGGCGCGCTCCGGGGAAGAACAAATCGCCATCAACTCCGTGCTGGGCCTCGCGGACTATCCCGAGCCGGCGCTGGTCGTGCTCGTGGTGGACGCCGGGCAGCTGGTGCGCAACCTGTATCTCGCGCTGCAGCTCGCCGAACTCGGCGCACCCTTCGTCATCGCCCTGAACATGATGGACGAGGTCGACGACGCTCCCCCAAGCGCCGAAGCCGTCGGCGCGCTCTTCGGAGTGCCCTGCGTGGCCACAGACGCGCGCCACAAGCGCGGCTTGAGCGAGCTCAAGGCCGCGATCCTGGCTGGACTCAAGGAAACGCCCAAGCCCCGCGTGCACGTGGGATACGAAAAGCCCCTGCTGCGCCAGGCGGATCGCGTCGCCGAGACCTTGCCCAGCCGCTGGCGCGGCAGCGTGGAGCGGGACCGCGCGCTGGCGCTGTGGGCGCTGCTCAGCGTTGACGCGGACGACGAACTCTCGGACTTCCCAGCCGCCGCGCGGGAGATGTGCCTGCGGATCCAAGAAGAGCAGGCCGAAGACCTCGACCGCCAGGTGATCGCGACGCGCTACGCGTTCCTAGACGAACACGCCCGTGGTCTGTATTCCTCAGCCGCTCCGCAGAACAAGAAGCGCCCGTCGTCGGAGCGCGTCGATCGCGTGTTATTGCACCCTATCTTCGGCTTCGTGATCTTCATCGGCGTGATGCTGGTGGTGTTCCAAGCCCTGTTCTCCTGGGCCGATCCCGCCATCGTCGTCGTCGAAGCGGCCTTTGGTGCGCTGGGCGAGTTAGTGCAAACGACGCTACCCGCTGGCGTCGTCAACGACCTGATCGTCGAAGGCATTATCGGCGGCGTGGGCAACGTTGTGGTGTTCTTGCCGCAGATCTTGTTGCTCTTCTTGTTCATCGGGATCCTGGAAGACAGCGGCTACATGGCACGGGTCGCCTACTTGATGGATCGCGTAATGAAGCTACTGGGCCTGCATGGCCGCGCGTTCGTACCGATGCTTTCGGGCTTTGCGTGCGCCGTGCCCGCCATCATGGCCACACGCACCATGGAGCGCTTTCGGGATCGTCTGCTCACCATGCTGGTGATCCCGCTAATGACGTGCTCCGCGCGACTGCCCGTCTACACGTTGATCATTGCGGCGCTTTTTCCGCCTTCGTCCATGATGGGCTGGCTTCCGGTGCAGGGCCTGCTCATGGTGGCCATGTACTTGTTTTCTACGCTGATTGCCCTGGGCGCCGCCGCCGTACTGGGCCGCACCGTGGTCAAAGGCAAAAGCGTCCCGCTGCTCTTGGAGCTGCCGCCTTATCGTATGCCCGGCGCCCGGGCCGTACTGCGACAGATGTGGGATCGCGCGCTTCTATTCTTGAAAGAAGCGGGCAGCGTGATCTTGGTCGCAACCATTGCACTGTGGGCGCTGCTTTCGTTTCCCAAACCGCCAGCAGACGTCGCGGCCTCCACCGCGACGCCCGTCGCGACAGCGGCAGCCCAGCCCCCGGCAATGCAGCCCCCGGCCGCAGAGCCCGCGGCAGTCAACGAAGCCGTAAAGCAGCAGTCCCAAGCGCTCGCGAACAGCTACGGCGGCCGCCTGGGCAAAGCGCTGGAACCTGCCCTTGCGCCCCTCGGCTTCGATTGGAAGATCGGCGTGGGCATCATCGGAGCATTCGCTGCCCGCGAGGTATTCGTGTCGACCTTGGGGTTGGTCTACGGCATCGGTGAGGCCGACGAAGATTCCGAATCCCTACGCACCAAGATCCGCGCCGAGCGCCACGCCGACGGCTCGCCGGTCTACACGCCTTTGATGGGCCTCTCGTTGATGGTGTTCTTCGCGCTGGCGTGCCAGTGCATGAGCACCCTCGCAGTCCTGAAACGCGAGACGCGCAGCTGGCGCTGGCCCGCATTTCTATTCGTCTACATGACCGGGCTGGCGTATCTGTGCAGCCTGTTGGTCTTCCAAGGCGGCAAGCTGCTCGGTTTCGGGTAGCTGCGCCACGCCCGACCTGCGTTCACGGCCCGCGTCCAAACTGGCGAGCGGGGGCTCTAGAAGTGCCCGCTGATACTGGCGAAGCCGCCACCTTGGGTCGGCAGCACGTCGACTTTGACCCGGGCGCTGTCTTCGGCAGTCGCGTCTTCGGCAGCGCCGCCGGAGGGCTTCAAGAAAAAGTACGTGGCCAGGCCGAGGGAAACAACGCCCACGCCGAGACCGATGTCCGCAAAGAGATACTTCTGCTTGATCGGGTCGATGTCGTCGTCTGAGCAAGTCTTGCTATCGGCGCATTCCAGAGCGTTTTCATCGCTCTTGCCCGTGAGCGCAAAGAAAGCAAACGCGCCGAGTCCGACGGCGCCCACGCCCGTGAAGACATAGGCGAGGGTCTTGTCACTGGCGCCGTCCGTGGAAACGGAGCCGCCGCCCCCAGCACCCGAGCCGGATCCCGCCGCCTCGCCGCCGTAATCTGCCACGATGTTCTGCGCCTTCTGGCCTTCCTTGACGGTGTAGCGCACTTCCTTGGTGCCGTGCTCTGCGCTCTCGAAGATGAAGACCTGAGCGCCGGGATCCATCGGCAACGAGCGTCCGTCCAGGGATTCGACGACGACTGCATCGCCCACCTTGACCTGCACGTCCGTGAGCTCTTGCCCTTTGGCTTTGGCGCTGAAGACAACTGTGGGCAGCATGCCGTCGACCTCGCCCAACCACTTGCCGCAGTCGCGTTTGATGAAGTCGGGGCACGCTGCCTGAGCGCAAATCAAGAGTTGCTCACGCGCGTCACGGAGCTTGCTCTGGGATTTGAGTTCTTGGCTCTTCTCGTACGCCCCGGCGCACTCTTTCGAGTCCGCCTGGGCAGGAGCAGCAACGGCTAGGGGAAGGAGCGTTGCCCCGAGGATGGCGAGGGTGCGCGAAAAACGAAAAGCCATGTCGTAAGTGTAGTGCAACTCGCGGCGGAGCTACACAAAGCTTCGCTTCACAGGCACTCGGGCTTGATCCGCTTGACCCCGGTTTTGTCGAAGTAGGTGGGAGGATTGCAGTTCTTCGGGGGGGTCGCGACGGGCGCCGGGGCCGGGGGCGTCTTGGGAGTCGGCCTAGATGTCGGCTTGGTAGGCCAGTACTTCTTCGTGGTCGCCGCGGGCTTTTCCGCGGGCGGCGGGTCCGCTTTCGGAGGCTCGACTGGCAACTCGTCGACCTTCTTCGCGGTGGGCACCGGAGCCGGCGCCGTCGGCTTCTCGGCCTTGGGCGTCGTGCTAGTGGGCACCGCAGCCGTGCCCGCAGGCAAGAGTTCCGGCTCCTCGGGATCGCGATTGATGAACACGAGCAGAACCACAACAAAGGCGATGCCCAATGCCGCGGCCACGCCGACGAGAGCTGCCACGATGCCACGCCTATTGGACGAGCCAGCGTCGTAGCTAGCCATCGTGACGTTGGACGGACTGGTGACGTGCGCTTGGGACACGCCAGAGGGCGAACTCAGATGCGAATGCCGGACCTGCGACGGGCTGGTGACCTGGGACGGCACCTCGTGGAGCGGATTCGAGCCCAGGGGGTGCGACCCCAGGGGATGGGACACCGCCGGACTCGACATGGGCGGCACCTGCGGACCGACGTGGGAGGACACGCTCTCGATCTCTGCCACCTGCTCGGCGCGTTTGTTCAGGGAGTCTCCGCCGATGGCTTCGACCCACTCGCCCACTTCCCGCGGCAGCGCCACGTGACCGGAATTCTCCAGCGCAATGGCAAATTCCCGGGCGGAAGCATAGCGATTGTCCATATCGCGCTGCAGCGCGCGCATCACCAAGGTATCGGCCTCCGGGGGCAGGCTCGGTTCCACGGACGTCGGCAGCGGCACCTGCACCTCGAGCAGTTTGGTCAGCACTTCGCCGGGATCATTGCCGTCGAAGAGACGCCGCCCGGTCAGTGCTTCCCAGAGCACGATGCCCGCGGCAAACACGTCCGTGCGCCGATCGACGCCCTTGCCGCGCATTTGCTCGGGCGCCATGTAGCTGATCTTGCCCTTCATCTGGCCATCGCGAGTCGAAGTCGCGCGCATGGCGGCTTTGGCCACGCCGAAATCGAGCACCCGGGCCACACCATCGGTCCCGACCAGGATATTCTGTGGGCTCACGTCGCGATGCACGATGCCCAAAGGCTGGCCCCGCTCGCTCTTGGCCTCATGCGCGGCGTGCAGCCCATGGAGCGCGCCGGCCATCACGCTCATCGCAATCCGAATGGGAACAGGGATGTTCTGCCGCCGCGCCGCGCGGATCAACTTGGAGAACGCCTCCCCCTGCACGTAGTCCATGACCAGAAACAGCTCGTCGTCGACCGCGACGATGTCCAGGGTCGGCACCACATTCGGGTGTTGGATCCGGGCGGCCAAACGCGCCTCGTCCACGAACATGGAGACGAAGTCCGGATCTTTCGCGAACTGCGGATGCAACCGCTTGATGGCAACCGTTCGGGAAAACCCGACTTGGCCAACCAGGCGTCCGAAGTGGACCGTCGCCATGCCGCCGGACGCAACTTCCCCATAGATGGCGTACCGACCCACGATCCGGGGCTGGTGTTGGAGAGAAGCCGGGGCGGCTTGCATACGGCATAGAAGAGTAACAGATGGGGGTGATGGCGGGTAATCAGCGGCAGCGACGGCCGGTTCCGACTGCAGAGTTTGACGCACCGCAGCATTTGCCTCGCCCCGACGAGCGCTTTCTGCAGCAGCCGGTAGCAGCGCTGGCCCGCCGGCTGGTCGGCTATTACTTGGCCCACAAAACCCGCGCGGGATGGGTGGGCGGACGCATCGTGGAGACCGAAGCGTATCGCGGCCCAGAGGACCGCGCGGCCCACAGTTACGCAGGTCGGCGCACACCGCGCACGGAAGTCATGTTCGGTCCCGCGGGCCACGCGTACATGTTTTTTTTGTACGGCATGCACTGGAACTTCAACGTCGTCGCCGGAAAGATCGGCGCGCCGCACGCCGTCTTGGTCCGCGCCCTTGAGCCAATTTGGGGCGTGCAGCAGATGGCGAGGCGCCGCGGACTGGAAGCGGGAGACGTCCGCCTCACGAACGGTCCCGGCAAGCTCTGCCAAGCGCTCGCCCTTGACCGCGCGCACTACGGCGTGGACTTGCGCCAGGGCAACCTGCTGTTGCTGCGCGGCACGACGGTGCGCACGGCGAGCAGTCCGCGCATCGGCATCGACTACGCAGAGGCGTGGAAAGACCGTCTGTGGCGATTTTCTGACCCAAACAGTCGCTACGTGTCCCGAGCGCCGCGCGCGCGAGGTAGGCTCAAGCCACCATGAGTGAGCGCTTCCCCTCGGACCCACCCCCCTTGCGTGTGCTGCGCAGCTATCCGCCCTCGCGGCCGCCCGGGCCCAAGGAAGCGCACAAGGGACCGCTCCTCGGTAAGAAAGTGCTGCTCGTCGTGACGGGCAGCATTGCCGCGTACAAATCGCCGATCCTGCTGCGGTTGCTGCGCAAAGCCGGCGCCGACGTGCAAGTCGTACTCACGCGGTCCGCGGCGAAGTTCGTGGGCGCAGCCACGTTCTCCGGGCTGAGCGATCATGCATGCCACACGGATATGTGGACCGAGCACGCCCAGGGCGAGCTGCACGTCTCCCTCGCCCAGGGCGCCGATTTGATCGTCGTCGCTCCGACAACTGCGGACTTCATCGCGCGCATTGCTAGCGGGCGCGCCGACGACCTGGCGTCCGCAACGCTGCTTTCCGCAACCTGCCCGGTGCTGCTGGCGCCCGCGATGCACCCCAATATGTGGAACCACCCGGCGACCCAGCGCAATGTCGCCGCCATCGATGCGGACGGTCGCATCGAACGCGTTGGCCCGACACACGGCGAAGTTGCCTCGGGCGAAAGCGGCGTAGGCCGCATGGTCGAACCCGATGAAATCGCGACCCGCGCCGTGATCCGTCTCTCGCCCCGGGACCTTGCCGGGCGGCACTTCGTCGTCACGGCCGGTCCGACCCTCGAGGACCTCGACCCGATCCGCTTCATCGGCAATCGCTCCAGCGGCAAGATGGGCTACGCCCTAGCCGAACGCGCTGCGGCCCGTGGCGCCCGCACCACCTTGATCTCGGGTCCCACGAGCCTCGCGGCGCCCCACGGAGTCACGCGAGTAGACGTGCGCAGCGCCGTCGCCATGCGCAGCGCGGTGTGGCAGGCCCTGGGACCGGACCTGGCGCTCGCCGACGCTTTGATCATGGCGGCCGCCGTCGGCGACTACCGCCCGACGGAAACCCGCGCCACGAAAATCAAACGCGACGCCGACGCGGTCAGCCTGGAGCTGAAGAAGAATCCAGACATCCTGGCGGAGGTCGGCGCCGCGCGCAGCGCCAAACGCCCGGTCTTGGTCGGCTTCGCCGTCGAGACCGACAGCGACGAAAAAGTAGCGGAGTATGCTCGGCGCAAGCTGAAGCAAAAGCGCTGCGACATCGTCGTGGCCAACCACGCCGAAGACGCCTTCGGCAAGGACGACAATCGCATCACCCTGGTAACCAACGGCGATCTCGAACCGCTGCCGCGACTGTCAAAGTACCAACTCGCGGATCACATCTTGGACTGGATCGCCAAACGCGTCGGGGCGCCCGCGTGAAGCGAACCGCGCTGGCCGTCGTGGTGATCACGGCGGCAAACGCCCTCGCGTTCCGTCCCGAGGCTGCCGCATCCCCCAGCTTCTGGCTTGCACTGAGCGTGCCCTATGCCGCCCTGGCGGCGCTGGCCGTGTACGCGCTCTGGGACGCAGGCACGCTCCGGGACGTGCTGCGTCCCAAGTGGGGTGATCTGTCCGTCGGCGCCTTCGTTGCTGCCATCTTGCTGATCGCGTCCTGGATCGGCCGAAGTGTCTTTTCGCCGTCGGGCACCGATCGCGGGGCCTGGCTGTATCGCGTGTATCTGCAAGTCGGCTCAAGCGAAGCCCTGCAGCGCTCCATCGTGCTCACGTCGCTGCTCCTGTGCATCCCGATGCTCGAAGAGCTGGTGTGGCGCTCCTGGGTGCTAGATGAACTGCTCGAGCGCTTTGGCAAACGCTTGGGCTGGCCCCTCGCGGCGCTGCTGTATGCGCTCTCTCTCGCACCAACCGCATACTTCCT
>CBDUPW010000133.1:0-18376 GCA_965369205.1 uncultured Polyangiaceae bacterium
CTGATGAGCAGCAAGCCGATCCCGGAATCCCCCGCAGTGTCCTTCATGAAGACCGCTGCGCCCGAAAACGGATTTCGCGCCATGGCAGATAGCTCGAGCGCGTCGACGATCCTGGTCAGCAAACATCGCATCTACGTGCGCCAGCACGGCGCACGCCTGGTCATGGTGGAGCCCCACGACTCCGGCGGCGGCTGGTTCTCGGAGCTGTGGCCGTTGCCTTAGGGGCTGCGCGCGTTGCGTCTCAACAAGCGTGCCCGCGCCCTCCGGATCAGGTGAGTACCAGGGCCTGGCGACGCTGAGAGGACCAGGGCGGGCCAACAGCAGCCGAAAGCGCTGTCGCGATCCGCGATGACGTCACCTCTCGCCCGCCTGCGTAGATGGCTTCGGGTTTGGGAAAGCTAGCAATCGACGAGCGCTTCGCGAATATTGGCGTAGCCAACTCCGCCAAATTCGTCCAGCAAACCGGGCAGCTCATTTCGCTCGGCTGCCAGTGCGTTGTGTGCGCGGCAGCGCAGGCTCAGGTTTTCGAATGTGGCGGGGCCGCCGCAAGCGAAGGCGACGCAGGTCTTCCGTCTTCCTGTTCATTCTCCCCCGTCGCCCGTCGCCCGCCGCCAGCGCCTTCGCTGCCTTTCACAGGCATCCGCGGGAAAGCGGAAGCACGCAGCCTTCGACGCGGGTGCGACCTGACACGTCCATGCGTGACCGAAGCCGTCGCGCGTGCGCGCTGCGCCGTTCAAGGAAAGCCCCGAAGAAGCGGGCCTCCACGGCGGAAATCCGACCAATGCGTGGCGGCACGGTCGTTGCACACACTGTATGGCGATGTCGCACCAACGCTCCTTTGCATGGCTGCTTGCGCCCCTGTGCATCCTCGTGATGACGGCCTGCGTCGGAGACATTGAAAAGCCAGGTGGGTCCAATACCTCGGGGCCAGGCGGCGGCACGGGCACAAGCGGCTCAAGCCTGCGCGCGTTCGGGCCTCCGCAGGCTCGGCTGCTCAGCGCTGCCGAATACCGCAACACCGTGAGGGACCTGCTCGGCCTCGAGGCAACAACCGGGCTCGCTCACGCAGATCTCGGCTCGGGCTACGACACGGGCGCCGGCGGAAAGCTCGACGAGAACCTATTCAGCGCCCTGCTCGACGAAGCAGAGCGCCTGAGCATCGAGTACATCGCGACGCGCATCGAAACGAACTACCCCTGCTTCGACCCAAGCAACGTCACCGACGCCTGCATCACCGGCATCATCGAGCACCTGGGCCGTCGCGCGTACCGGCGCCCACTGGCTCCTGAGCAACGCTCTTCGCTGCTAGCGCTGTTCCAGCGCATCGTGACCGAGACCTCGGATCGCGGCTTGGCAGCTCAAAGCTTGGTGACGCGCCTGCTTGCATCGGCTCGTTTTCTACATCGAACCGAAATCGGAGCGGAAAACAAGCAGGGCTCCGAATCGACCCTCGATCAGTTCGAGCGCGCATCGGTGATCTCCTATGCCCTGACCGGCAGCATGCCAGACGAAGCGCTGTTCCAAGACGCCGAAGCTGGGCTGCTGGAAGGAGAGCGCATCCGCACGCACGTGCAGCGACTACTGAATACCAACACGGGACGCGCGCGCTTCGTTCAGATCTTGCAGCAGTGGCTACGGCTGAGTGATCTGGACACCATGGTCGCCGAGCCCGAGGCGTTCCCAAAGCTCAGCGGCGCCCCCCTCGCCCTGGGGCTGCGCAACGAGTTTTCAGCCTATGTCTCCGACGTCGTCTTCGATGGCCCCGGCACGCTGCGAGCACTGTTGACCGCAAACCACACCTTCGTGAACCAGCACACGGCGCCGCTGTATGGGGCGACGGAAAGCGGAGATGCAATGGTTCGACTGGGCCTCGATGCGTCCCAGCGCAAGGGTGTACTCGGTCTGGCCAGTGTGATGGCGGTGCACGCATCCGTGGGCGAGACGAGCAAGGACCGGCCGGTGATCCGCGGACTCCTGATCAAGAATCAGCTGCTCTGCGAAGAAGTCGGGCTGCCGTCGGGCATCGACACTGCCACTGCGGCAGCGAACGTCGCCACCGAA
This sequence comes from uncultured Polyangiaceae bacterium, assembly GCA_965369205.1. Classification (GTDB taxonomy): domain Bacteria; phylum Myxococcota_A; class Polyangia; order Polyangiales; family Polyangiaceae; genus JACKEA01. The sequence continues at coordinate 2,062 of CBDUPW010000133.1, forward strand.
AGCGCCGACTTCGAGAAGCTCACCACCCGTGAGCAGTTCGAGACGATGATGAATCAGGGGCAGGAGTGTAAGAACTGCCACCAGCAGTTCATGCCCTATGGCTTCTTGATGGGGAACTTTGACGCTTTGGGTCAGTTCCAAACCAAGAAGGGCGACTTGCCCATCAACACGGCCGTGGCGGACATCGCCATCGGAGAGCGCACGGATTCCTACGTAGGGCTGACGGACTTCGTCGACGAACTGGCGCAAAGCGACGTGGTGAGTGCCTGCTTCACGCGCAACTTGGTGGCCTACGCCGTCGGCAGCGCCACGGGCAAACACGTGGACGCCATGACCGTGGCGCTCGCCAAGTCCTTCGGCGGAAGCGGCGGCGACATCCAACAGCTGCTCGCTGACTTGCTCTCGAATCCAGATCTGTACGTGAAACGCTGGGACCCCTGAACGGTCCGACTCCGAACGAGAAACTCATGAAGCGTCGAAACTTTCTGTTCACCAGCATGCAAGCAGCGCTGCTCTTGTCGCCCGTGCTGTCCGTGCGCCGCGCCGAAGCCGAAGCCGCACTGCCCAAGCGCGTCTTCTTCTGGGTGCACTGCGGGGGCTACCCCGACGAAGCTGCATTCTTCCCGAGCGGCAGCGAAAACGACTTCCAGCTCTCGCCGATGCTGCAAGGGCTTGGGGACGTGAAGAGCGAAATGGTCGTCGTGGAAGGCGTCGATTTACGCGACTCCGGCTTGAATCCCAAGGGCAACAACCACATCCGCACCGTGGGCAAGGTGCTGACTGCGAAAGACGTCCTGCCGAATCCCACGGATTCTCTCAATGGAGAGCCCGGTGGGATCTCCATTGATCAACTGCTCGCCCGCGACTTGGGATTGTCTTCGCTGGAAGTCATCGTGCACACGGGCGCCAGCAACCACATGCGCGGCAAGCCTTTCGCGACGGGTCCCAACCAGTTCAAAGTGCCCATCGCCCCCCCGGAACAAGCCTGGGACAAGGTCTTCAAGGGTTTTCAGCCCGGTGACGTCGTCGACCCGGCAAAAGAGAAAGCTCGCATGAACGCACTGCGCGCTCGGCGCAGCGTGCTCGACGATCTGACCACGGAGCTGAAGAACTTCCGCAAAGAACTGTCCGGCCTCGAGAAGCTGAAGCTCGATGCCCACGAGGACGCCATCCGCCAAGCTGAGCTCAGCGTACTAGCGGACCTCGACACCTCCCAGCCCAAAACCGACGCGGAGTGCAGCGTGCCCGGCCGGGAAACCACCAACAGCTACGTGCCCAACCGCGCCAAAGCCCACCTCGATGTGATGTTCGCGGCGCTGGCCTGCAACCGCGTACAGGTCGGCGGCATGATCTGGGGCTACTCTGGTTACTCCTGGCGCTACGAGTGGGTGCCCGGAGTCAACACGGACGGCATTCACGATGACGTGCACCACCGCGCGTCAGCGGAGCGCGACGCCTACATCAAGTCCTGCCAATGGGACTGGAACCAGCTCGGTCAGTTCGTGAAGCGCCTGAAAGACACCCCGGAAGCCGCCGGCAGCATGCTGGACAACACCGTCATTGTCGCGCTCTCCCACTTCGGCAAACACCACCAGATGAAGAAGATCCCGGTCGTGCTGTTTGGCAACGCCGCCGGACAGCTGAAGACAAATCGCTACCTCAAACTCGGCAGCAGCGTACACAACGACAAGCTACTGACCTCCGTGGCGCACCTCATGGGCCACAAGATCAGCGGTATCGGCGACGACCAGAACTGTGGCCCGCTGTCCGCGCTACATGGCTGACTAACCCGAACAGCAGCGGAAGCCGACGTTGGTGCTGCGCGCGTTGCGCTTGGACGCCTGCACCGTGCTGCAGGTGTTGTTGCCCATCACGCGACAATCGTCGGAGGCCCCGGCCGTGGCGCTACAAGCGTCGATCCACTCCCGCATGTAGCCAACCATGTCGTACACACCTGAATAGCCGGCTTGGCAACACGGGAACTCTTTCACGTCGGCGATAGAGGTGGCACATGCGCCGGAGACAGACTCGGTCCCGTAGCCGTAGTCCAATTGGCCGCCCGCGCTGCAGGCGTTGTACCACTGAGCGTCGGTCGAGTCGGCGCTCGAATACGTTGCGGCGCCTCCCGAGCTGGCGCCGCACAGTCGCTTGCCCGCCCAGGCGCAGAAGGCATACGCGTCGCACCAGTCCAAGAAGTTGATGGGTTCGTCGGCATCCGTGTCGGGCCAGGGCGCGCCCGGCACCAAGCTGGTCTTGAACGCGCATTCCGGATTAGTCGGCAAGGCAGGGCTCGTCGCCAAGAACGCCTCGTACTGCGAGTTGGTCACTTCCGTGGAGTCCACGCAGTAGGTGCCGCCGCCGGGCTTGGGCACCTCCACCATCTCCGGGCCCTTGCCAGAGGGGCACGCCGCGGTGGTGCCCGCGCAACACATCGTGGTGGGTGCGTCTGGCAGCACGCAGCCGCGGGGCGACCCACCGCTAGAACTGCACGTGCCGCTGCTGCTCGCGCCGGTCATCGTCAGCCCCTGCACGTCCGTGGGCGCGGCGCAGCCGCCGGTGTTGGCAAACGTCGGAGTGCCGCAGCCCGCGTCAGCGTAGCCCGTGACCGTTGCGTTGCAGCTCCCGGAATAGGAGCAGCTGCAATTACTGCAACTGCGGGTGTCTTGGTTCGCGGTGTACACCAAACGCCGCCGCGGGAAACCGGCAGGACACGCGTGCTCTCCGGCTTGCACGATACAAGGATCGGCCAAGGCCGACGCGGGCGAGCAGACTTCGCCTGCTTCGCAGCCCGCGCCGGAGCCCAGGTCGGGGGATTCACAGGCCCGCACAGCGCTTGCCCAAGTCGGTGCATTCTTCTGTACCGTGGCCTGGGTCGCCGAACCGCAGCTTCCGTTTGCGTTGAAGCTCACATTCGCGGCGTTGACCGGTCCCGGCAAGCCGGGAATCACGCAGCCACCGCCAGTGAGCGGGACGGACACCGTCGCGGCACTACAGCTGCCCGTGGTGGAGAGATCCACCACCCCCATGCAGCTCTCACTATTTGGCGAGCCACAAGAACAGCCCGAGCAGCTCGCGCGCTCAAAGCGGAGATCCCGAAAGTAGTCGCCGACGGCGTCCAAGCCCTGGGGGCACGACGGCAAGCTCGACGGGCCGCCCTCGAACACCGCCAATGGCCCCGTCCAGTCCGGCGGCGCCGTCGGCACGCAGGCGTATTCGCCACACACCGGGTCCTCGCAATCCGTCAGACCGTTGTCGTCGTCGTCCACTCCGTTGCCGCAAACTTCGACCCAACCCGCGGCGTCAAAGGTGGCCGCGTCGCCACTTCCGCCGCCGCTGCCAGCACTGCCGTCTGCGCCGACGCTAGAACCGTAGGTCAGCTCTTCTGGGGCACAGCGGATGGTGATGCCAAGCAGCGCACTTGCCGCGGCGAACGACAGGAGTTTCCCAAACAGACGCACAGCCGATCAGTCTACGGTTTCTCGACGCGAAGTACACGATTTGCGCAACCCCTGCGCCGCGCTGGTCTAGCGAGGGCGGAGCGCGCAAACGTCGCGCAGCCTGCGAATCCGCGGGCTTTTTCCCTGAGGAATGTCATGGGGCGACCGGACCCGCCTGTGTAGATTGCTCCCAAAACAGCGCCGGGCTCGGCGTCCCGCCAGGAGCGAAACATGAAGGCTGCCATTGCATTTGCACTCGTGACCACCAGCATCGCCACTTCCGCCTACGCCCAAGATGAGGCGGTCGCGGAGACCACACATGCCGACACGACTTCGGCGGAGACAGCGGCGCCTCCGGAAGCCGCAGCGACCACAGGCGACGCGCCGGCGGCAGACACGGCCAAGCCGAAGCCGCCGTACTCCCTGCCCTGGCAACTCCGGCCGACGGGCGTTGCCACGGTGCTGCGTTCGGACACCGCGTTCATGCTCTACAAACCCAAGGGCGCCGACGAAAGCGGAAACAACATCGCCACCACGTTGCTGTTCGCCTACAAACTCACGGACGAAATCGGCCCGCTGATCCGCGTCGGCTACGTCAGCAACGCGCCGCCCTCGCCCGGCGAGAGCGCCGGCGCGTTCATGAACCCAGCGCTGGGCGTGACCTGGGCGCCCAAACTCGGTGGCCCCATCAAGGTCGCGGCGTTTCTGGGCGTCGCGCTGCCGCTTGGCTCCACTTACGACACGCCAGGCGACAAGACAAACGCCGCCCTCGCTGCGGGCATCCGCGCGCGCAGCTCCATGGACAACGCCATGTTCGCCGTCAACGACCTCACGGTGTTCCCGGGTGTGGGCGTGGCCTACGTCGCCGACGGCCTGACCGTGCAAGGCGAGATCACCGTGCTGCAGCTCACTCGGGTGCGCGGCGACGATGTGCAAAAGGACGAGTCCAAAACCAACTTCACCAGCGGCATTCACGTCGGCTACTTCGTGATGCCCATGCTCTCTATCGGCGCTGAGCTGCGCCACCAGCGCTGGCTCTCCACCCCGAGCTTCATCGAAGCCGACGAGGCATCCGGCGGACCCGACACCGGCGCCCGAGACGACACCACCGCAGCCATCGGTCCGCGCTTCCACTTCAAGATGGGCGACAGCATGTGGCTGCGTCCCGGCATCGCCTACGCCCGCCATTTGGACGGCCCGGTGACGAAGGGCATGGACTCGCACCACATCATCCAGCTCGACATCCCGATTTCGTTCTGACCCCGTTTCGGGCCGGACGCGGCACGGGGCCCTGCGCACACTTTGCAGATGCGCTGGCGCCCGAAAAAGTTGCTTGACTGAAATCGACGCCGGCTCCCAGGATCCGTTCAATGGGAGAAGATGCCGACCAGCGAGACTCGTCGAAGTCGCACGTGGCCGAAGCACTCGTTCAGTCGGTTCGAGCGCAGTTCGACGAGGAGGGCCCGGTTGCCGGCTCCGCGCTCGCGAAAGTCGTGGACGACTTGGCGCATGCGTTCGGCACGGACTTTCGGTACTACAAGCCCAACACGGTTGCCCGCCGACTCGCGCGGCGCATCGAGCTAACGCAATGCGTGGATCTGGAGGCCTACGCGACGCGCCTGGAGTCGCAGCCGGACGAGTTGGCGCGTCTCTTCAATGATCTGCTCATTGGAGTGAGCGCTTTCTTCCGCGATCCCACCACCTTCGAGCGACTCGACTCGACGATCGTGCCCGCACTGCTGGATTCCGCCGCGGATCGCGAACAGTTGCGCGTGTGGGTTCCGGCCTGCGCCAAGGGCGAGGAGGCCTACTCCCTCGCCATCTTGATCGACGAACACCTGCAGCGTCGCGGGCAAAGCATTGACGTACGCATTTTTGCCAGTGACCTGCACAAGGCCGCCGTACAACACGCCAGTGTTGGCAGCTACCCTGCCGAAGCACTGGAAGGGGTCTCGCGGGAACGACGAGAACACTACTTCGTGCGCTCTGGCGACAGCTACCGCGTCGTTCCGAAACTGCGCGACATGATGGTGTTCGCACCGCATGATCTCCTGCGTGAGCCTCCGTTCACGCAGCTGGACTTGATCAGCTGCCGCAATCTCCTGATCTACTTGCGGGATCGTACTCAAGAGCGCGTGCTCTCAACCCTGACTTTCGCCCTAAGAACTGGCGGCTATTTGGTGCTAGGCGCCAGCGAAACGCCCCGCGGCGGCGTGGCACTGGTTGAGGAATCTGCCGCGCACCGCATCTACAGAAAGTCGGGCACGGGCCCCCTCGCCATCGGGCACGTCGCGCCGCGCTCGTTCACGCCGACGCCACCAGCGCCTCCTCGCCTCGCGGAGCGCACCCAGTTCTTGGAAAGCCTGCTGGCGCAGCTCGGGCCAAGCGGCCTGGTCGTCGACGCGCAGGGCGAGCTGGTGCACAGCCTGGGGGACGCCGGATTGCTGCTGAAGCAGCCCGCTGGACCAGTGTCGCGGGACGTACTCCGGATGACCGGCACAGAGCTCAGCGCCACACTCTCCGTCTGCCTGCGCCGCGCGAAGGAACTGGCACAGGCGGTCGACTGCGGCTGCGTGCGCTTGGACGCCGAGCGCGAGGCGGAGGTCGCCGTCGAACCCTTGTCGAATGGCTTCTTTTTCGTGCGCGTCGGGGCCATCGAAGCTCGGCAGGCAGCGCCCCGTCCGGTCCTGGATGCTGGGCAGCAGAGCTTGCTTGAGGCCCAGAACGTCGAAGTCGAGCGCTTGCGCGCGCAGCTGCAGATGACCAACTCGGAGCTCGTGACGCGCACTGCGGAGTTGCATGCGGCAAACGAAGAGCTTGTCGCGGCGAATGAAGAGCTACAGGGCACAAACGAAGAACTGCACTCCTTGAACGAGGAACTGCGCAGTGTGAACGTGGATCACCAAGCCAAGATCCACGCGCTAACCCAAGCGACCCGCGATCTGCACAATCTGCACGAATCCATCGATGTCGCGACGTTGTTCCTCGACCGCGAGACCTGCGTGCGCCAGTTCAATCAAGCGATGGCATCCGTGGTCAACCTCTTGCCCCAAGACGTCGGTCGCCCCATTCGGCACTTGGCGTGCCCGCTACAATTCGTCGAAACCAGTCTGGCGGAGGTCTGCGAAAGGGCGTTGATCCAGAACACCACGGTGGAAGTGTCCGCCACGGCCGAGGGCCGACACTACCTGGTGCATGCGCGCCCGTACCGCACGGAGCACGGGCAGGCCGACGGCGTGGTGGTGACTGCGGCGAACGTCACAACCCTGCGCCAAGCCATGCACAGGCTGGAATCCGCCGAAGAGCGCTTTCGCCTGTTTTCCGAGCAGAGCCGGGACGTGCTCTGGATCATCGGACCCGGGCCCGACGACCTCTACGTCAGCGCCGCGTTCCAGCAAGTATTCGGCCTCGACCCCAGCACGCGCGCCCAGCGCGACGGGCCGATGTGGTGGCTCGATTTGGCCATCGCAGAAGACCGAGCGCTGCTTGAAAAAGCGGACCAAGAGCTCTGGACGACGGGGCGACTCGACGTCGAGTACCGCATCGCGCGCCCGGATGGTCAGGAGCGCTGGATCCGCACCCGCGGCGTGCGCGTCGACACCGGCGATCCCGCCAAGTTCGTCCGCCTCGGGATCAGTGAAGATGTCACGGAGCGGAAGCAACGCAACGCGTTGGCCCACGGCGCCCTGGAAGCAGCGCCAGATGCCATGCTCATCGTGAGCGCAGATGGGCGCATCGAGTTCTGCAACTCCCAGGCAATCCGACTATTCGGCCACCCACGGGAGACCCTGCTGAGCATGCGCGTCGAGGATTTGATCCCGCATGCGCGCCGCGAAAACCATGCCAAGCTGCGCGCGTCTTACGGCGAAAACGCCGAGCCTCGAGCCATGGGCCAAGGCAGGATATTCGACTGCTTGCGCGCCGACGGCAGCACTGCGCCTGTGGAGCTCAGCTTGGGGCCAGTGCGCCTTGCGGATGGGCTGCGTGTCTGCGCTGTGGTGCGCGATGCCTCGAAGCGGCTTGAGGACGAGAAGTCTGCGATGCTGCGCGCCGCGCGGAACGTTCAAGCCCAACGCCTCGAAGCCATCGGCCGCCTCTCTGGCGGGGTGGCACACGATTTCAACAACGCCCTGACGGCGATCATGAGCTTCACCAGCTTTGCCATCGAGTCGCTACCAAGCGAGAGCCCAGCGCGCACAGATCTCGCGGAGGTGATCCGCGCCGCCCGTAGCGCGTCGCAACTCACGGCAAGCCTGCTGGCCTTTGCCCGCCAGCAGCGTGTGCAACCCGAAGTCTTCGACATCAACGCCGCTGTGGAGCGCACGCGCGCTCTGCTCGAACGCACCCTTGGGGAGCACATCGCATTGCACTCGCTGCTCGCAGACGAGCCCCTGCTGGTCGAGATGGACCCTGGGCAATTGGAGCAAGTGATCCTAAACCTCACGGTGAACGCGCGCGACGCGATGCCGAACGGCGGCCTCCTGACCATCGCAACGTCCGCGTGCCAGATGAAAGCTGCCGGCAGCAACGACGACGTTCCCGGCGCGGAGTTGTGGGTCCGCGACACCGGCGGAGGGATCCCGCCCGCCGTCCTAACGCGGGTATTCGAACCGTTCTTTTCTACGAAAGGCGAACGCGGCACCGGCCTGGGCCTCGCAACCTGCTTCGGCATCGTGTCGCAAGCCGGCGGGAAGATCGAAGTCGACAGCCGCGTCGACCGGGGCACGACGTTCACCATCCGTTTGCCGCTCAGTACAGCGCCGGCCACAATCGCCCAAGGCGAGGAACCGCCGCTCGTCGTGCACAGCAGCGCGCGCAAGGGCCTGGTTTTCGTCGTCGAGGATCAGGAAGGCATTCGCAACAGTGTCGAGCGGGCCTTGCGTGCAGCGGGGCACGAGGTTGAAACTTTCGACGCCGCAGAACCGGCCATCGCCCGCGTGGATGCGGGCGAAGTGCCACTCTTGGTAGTGTCGGACGTGGTACTCCCGGGACTTTCTGGAGTCGAACTGGCGCGCCGCCTCCGACGCCGGCTGCCAGAGCTTCCCATCTTGTGGTGCTCCGGCTACCTAGGAGAGGATCTGCCGGAAGTACTGCACACCGACGCCTACACAGCCTTCTTACCGAAGCCGTTCACACCGCGAGACGTCGTCGAGCGTTGCGCTCAGCTGCTTTCCGGCGCCGACGTGCGGACACCAACTCCGAAGCCGACAGGCACCCGACCAAAATAATGGCCTCCACGAGTTGCCCAGCATGAACGACGAAGACCGACGCATTCTGTTGAAACGCCGCGCGCTGTTCGTGAGCGCGGCGCTCGCGGCCTCCGCCTGCGGAGCTTCGGGCCCCGCAACGGCCAATGCCACGCCGCCCGTGGAGGTCGCGCCCGTGGGCAGCACGGCCACGCCCGAAACGAGCAAGCCCCCGAAGCGCGAGGTCGATGCGTCTGCTCCGCCAGACATCGTCGTGCCCGCCGGCGCCTCGGACACGGCTCGCAACATGTACACGCACCTGAAGAAGAGCGTCACCCGTGTGCAGATCGAAGTGGCCGCTCTGGCCCGCAGCATGCTGACCTGCACGACGGATAGCTGCCAATCCGACGCGGCGGTTGAAGAGCTGGCGCGGGCTTTTGCGTCCACGCAGTTCTTGGTCGGAGAGCTCACGCCCCATTGTCCGGGTTCATCCGAACAAGGGCGCAAGTATCAAGAGGCTGTCGAAGAACAACAGAAGTTCTTCAAAGCCAAGTTGGAACGGTACCGCACCGGGCTGCTCAAGCGCATGGCGCGCGTCGATGACTTCTCAGATCGCTTCCGCGCCGCCACCCTGCGCGCCGACGCCGCGCAGCCCAGGGTGTGCCTTGACTGCGGCGATTGGTGACGCGCTAGCTCGCGTTCTCGTGTGGCTACTTCAATGACGCGATGGCGCTATTGAAGGTCTGGCTGGGCCGCAGTTCTTCGGCAGCCCGCTTCGGATCTGGAAAGTAATAGCCGCCGATGTCCATGGGCTTGCCCTGCACGGCGTTGAGCTCATCCACGATCTTCTTTTCGTTTTCGGCCAGAGTCTTGGCCAGCGGCGCAAACTTCTTGGCCAGCTCCGCGTCTTGGCTCTGCGCGGCAAGTTCCTGGGCCCAGTACAGCGTGAGGTAAAACTGGCTGCCGCGATTGTCGAGCTCGTTCACTTTGCGCGAAGGCGACTTGGCATTCTCGAGCAGCTTGCCCGTGGCCGCATCGAGGGCGTCGCCCATGATCTTCGCGCTCTTGTTGCCGGCAGCTTCGCTCAAATGCTGCAGCGAAACCGCCAGGGCCAAGAACTCTCCCAGGGAATCCCAGCGCAGGTGGTTCTCCTTTTCGAACTGCTGCACGTGCTTGGGCGCGGAGCCGCCCGCGCCGGTTTCGAATAGGCCGCCACCGTTCATCAGCGGCACGATCGACAGCATCTTGGCGCTGGTGCCCAGCTCCAGGATCGGAAACAGGTCCGTCAGGTAGTCGCGCAGCACGTTGCCGGTCACCGAAATGGTGTCCTGCCCCGCCTTGAGCCGTCCCAGAGTGAAGCGCGTGGCTTCTTCCGTCGACATCAACTCGATCTGCAGCCCTTTGGTGTCGTGGTCTTTGAGGTAGGTCTCCACCTTCTTGATCACTTCCGCGTCGTGAGCCCGGGCGGGATCGAGCCAAAACACCGCGGGAGCACCCATGGCGCGCGCGCGCGTGACGGCCAGCTTGACCCAGTCCTGGATCGGCGCGTCTTTCACCTGGCACATGCGCCAAATGTCGCCCTGCTCTACCTTGTGCTCCAGCAGCACGCTGCCCGCGTCGTCCACGACGCGCACCTTGCCCGCGGCGGGAACCTCGAAGGTCTTGTCATGGGAGCCGTACTCCTCGGCTTTCTGCGCCATCAAACCCACGTTGGGCACCGTGCCCATGGTTGTCGGATCGAAGGCGCCGTGCTTCTTACAGAACGCGATCGTCTCTTGGTACAAGCCCGCGTAGCTGTTGTCGGGAATGACGCACTTGGTGTCCTGCTGCTTGCCGGCTTTGTTCCACATCTGGCCCGATGCGCGGATCATTGCGGGCATGGACGCGTCGATGATGATGTCGCTGGGCACGTGCAGGTTCGTGATGCCGCGATCCGAGTCGACCATGGCCAGGTCCGGTCGCGCGGCATAGGCCGCTTCAATGTCCCCTTGCACCTCAGCCCGCTTTGCTTCCGGTAAGGTCGCCACCGCAGCGAGCACGCTGCCGAAGCCGTCGTTCACGTTGGCGCCCGCGGCTTCAAGGGCAGCTCCATGCTTCTTGAACACGTCTTTGAAGAAGACCTTCACGGCGTGGCCGAAGATGATCGGGTCGGAGACCTTCATCATCGTCGCCTTCAGGTGGAGCGAGAACAGCACACCCTGCTTCTTGGCGTCCTCGATTTCCTTCTCGAAAAAGGCATTCAATTCGCGCACGCTCATCACCGTACCGTCGATGATCTCGCCAGCGAGTACCGGCGTCTTTTCCTTCAGCACGCTGGTTTTGCCGTCGTCGGTCACAAGCTCGATGCGAACGTTGCCGGCTTTTGCGATGGTGGTGGACTTCTCGTTCGAAAAGAAGTCGCCGCCGCGCATATGCGCCACGTGCGTCTTCGAATCCGACGCCCACTTCCCCATGGAGTGCGGGTTCTTCTTGGCGTACTCCTTGACGGCCTTGGGCGCTCGGCGATCCGAGTTCCCTTCACGCAAGACCGGGTTGACGGCGCTGCCCTTGATCTTGTCGTAGCGTGCGCGAATGGCGCGCTCGTCGTCGGTCTTCGGCTCGTCGGGGTAGTCTGGCAGCGCGTAGCCCTTGGCTTGCAGCTCTTTGACTGCGGCCTTCAGCTGGGGGATCGACGCGCTGATATTCGGCAGCTTGATGATGTTGGCCTCAGGTCGCTGCGCCAGCTCACCGAGCTCCGCCAATGCGTCCGGAATGCGCTGCGCCGGGGTGAGCTTTTCTGGAAAGCTGGCAATGATGCGACCGGCCAATGAAATGTCACGCGTCTCGACAGGCACCCCACACACACCCGCGAAACTCTGAATGATCGGCAGGAACGCATAGGTGGCCAGAGCCGGCGCTTCGTCCGTATGGGTGTAAATGATGCTGAAGGTGGGGTCGGTCATCTGCTGAGCTTCTCCGTAAGTGAGGGGGAGTCCGGCGGACCATTTACGCCCTCCGGGCCACGAGGACCAGCACCCTGGAAAAGCCGGGAAAAGATAGCGCGATCGGGCATTGCGGCGCCCGCGGGCGGGGCTCGTGCCCCAGGGCGATGGCGCGGTCAGTCGAACGGAAGCCGCGCCGCTCAGAGGGTGGGGGGCGGGTACGCGCAGCGGAACCCGACGTTGTTGCCCGCGCCGTCCCAGGAGTAGCGTCGGTTCGCGGCGACGTCGATGGCGCCGCTCTCCCAGCCGCCACCGCGGATCGCGCGCGGATGCGCCTCGGTGCTGCTGCCTGCACAATTGTCGCAAGGAGCGATCGGGTAGCTGTCGCTGCTCGAGTCGAGGGTCCACTCGAACACGCTGCCAGCGAGATCGTGATGGCCCCAATCGCCGACGCCTGCGGGCGTCGAGCCCACGCCTGGCGGCAACATACCCGCACCCAGCCCGTACGCGGCGCGGGTGGTATCGAGCGCGTCGTCACCCCACGGGAACTTGTTTGCGTCACTGCCGTTGACGAAGGCGTAGTTGAGTTCCGCTTCTGTCGGCAAGAAGCCCCCCACCCAAATGCAAAACGCGTAAGCCGCCGCGAAGTCCACGCAGTTGAGCGGGAGGTTTTCGTTCTTCCCTGGCGCAGGCGTCCAGGTCGGCTTCTCGTTGCCGGAGTTCTTGGCGCACTGGGTGAGCGCGATATTCCAGTTGGGGGGCTGAGCGACCCAACTCGCGACCCAACCCGTTTCATCCTTGATTCCGCCAGAGCCCACGTGTGTGTGCTTGCCCGCACCCACCGCTGGAGGGACCTTCGAGTTTTCCGTGTACGTCCGGAAACGCCCGACCGTGACCTCGAAGACGTCCAGCTCGAAGTCGACGACCTTCGCGCCGAGTTTTGCCGCACCATCGTTGTCGCGCTGAAACGCGCCGCCAACCACCGTGCGGCTGGCGCAGCAAGAAACGCCGGCGAGGCAGTCGGCAAGCCCCACGCAGCTCTTGGTATCGGCGAGGCCGTAGCCGCCTTGCCCCGCAATGCCCGCATCTTGGCCCGCGCCACCTCCCGCGCCCGCCGTGCCGCCACTACCTGCGGCGCCAGCGCTGCCATCGCCGAGGCCGCCGTCACCACACTGGCACGCACCAAAGCTCCCACTGACACACAGCTGCACCCCGGACGTGCCGGCACAGGCGCAGGGACGCTGATCTCCGTCCTGGCACGGCGTTGCGCTGCGCGAGGAGGACGAAGAACAAGCGGGCATGGCCGCGCCCCCCAGGGACAACAGCACGCAAAGCAGGCCGAAGGGTCGAATTTGAGCGGTACGCATAGATTTCCGTAGGCTAGCCGAAAACGAAAGTGGGGTACGGATCTTACGTTCGGGTCCTACGCTGGCTTCCCGGCGCGTCCGCTAGGATGCCGGCTAGCGCCACCCTGGCGCGCGAAAAAACGAGGCAGCAGACCATGCGAAGCTACGCGCCCGAAACGGGAATCGAATCGGTACAGGCCAACGGCATGCGGCATGCTTTCTTCACTGAGGGCAGCGGCCCCCTGGTGCTGATGCTGCACGGCTTTCCGGACACGCCGCACACCTGGGACGCGATCCGCCCGGCAGTCGCCGCCGCCGGGTATCGCGTCGTCACGCCGTTTCTCCGCGGCTACGCGCCCAGCGAGATCCCCGAGCACGACACGGATGCAAAGACGCAGGGACAAGACGTGCTCGCCTTGATCGAAGCGCTTGGCGAAACCAGCGCCGTGGTCGTGGGTCACGACTGGGGCGCGTCCGCCGCCTACTCGGCAGCGGCGCTTGGTCCCGAAAAAGTGCGCAAGCTAGTCACCGTCGGCATCCCGCACCCCGCGAGCCTCAAGCCGTCACTAGGTCTGCTGTGGTCCATTCGCCACTTCGTCACCTTGCGCCTGCCGGGCGCCGTGACGCGCGCCGCAAAGAACGACTTCGAACTGATCGAAACCTTGACCCGACGCTGGGGCCCGACCTGGAACTTTGGCGCGGAAGAACTCGAGCCCGTGAAGAACGCCTTCGCCGCTCCCGGCTGCCTCAACGCGGCCATCGGCTACTACCGCACCATCACGCCGATCATCCCAGCGTGGCTCCGCGGAAAGCTCTCCATGCCCACGCTGAGTTTCGCCGGAGCAGACGACCCGAACATCACTCCGCAGGACTTCGAAGCTGCGCGGCGTTACTACACCGGCGAGTATCGAGTGGTGACCGTGCCCGGCGGACACTTCCTCCATCGCGAGTCCGGCCCGGAATTCACGCGAGAGCTCCTGGCTTTCTTGGACGCTTGATAGGCGCGCGAAGCACGTCCTTCAGCGCGTGGCGGACCAGCATGCAGCGAGCGTGTTCGATCTCCGCGCACGCACCCCGCCGCTAGCGTCACTCCCCGGGAGGCGGCCCAGCGCCGTCACCGATCCCCGGCTCACCGTCGGGCCCTGGCGGGTTCGTGGGTATGGGCGTCTCGCCCTCGGGAGGCGGCGGCGGCTCGGCTGGCTCCTCAGGTGGCGGCGGCGGATTGCCGTGCTCGACCGGCTCGACCGGCGGCTGGTTTTCACCGGCACCGCCACATGCCGGCAGCGCCGAAGCAGCAAGAGTGATGACAACAGCACGCGCCAAGGTCCGTGTTTTGAGCGACATGCGCGCGAGGGTGGTGCGTGGCGCGACGGACGTCAAGCCCGACGCCGCACGGCAGAGCGGACCGGATCCGGCACGCGGGTGTCCTTGCTACGGCCCGATCAGGGCTGTGGAGCGCACTTCCCCGGGTGGTCAGGCGGCGAGCCAGTCAAGGCGCACGGCGCGCCACAGGGGCAAATGTACTCACCTTCGCAAATTGCGTTCGGCCCGCACTCCGCGTCAGTCCAGCATGCGCCGCTCACGGGCTGCTTGCAGACGCCAGCCGCACACACGGCTCCCCCCGAACACTGCAGGTCAGAACCGCAACACGGGCCGGGCGGCGGCGGCGGTGGCGGCGGCGAGACAGAACACGTACCGAACAGCCCATTGCACGCATAACAAACGGCACCGCAGGGGCAGACACACGCGCCCCAGCATTTGGATGGCGCCGTGCAATCCTTGTTGTTCCAACACGCCCCGGTGGGAAGCGGCCCTTTGCAGTTTCCGAGGACGCATGTCGCCGGGCCCGCACTGGTGGCGGGGCAGTCTGAGTCCTCCTTGCAGCAGTCCGGCTTCGCCGCGCACTGGCCGAGTTTGTCGACGGCCGGACAGTCAACGCCGCAGGGACAGACCCACGCCCCGACACAGCCTTGGCCCGCAGCGCAATCCTTTTCGTTCCAGCATGAGCCGCTGGTCGGCGGTTCTTTGCACACGCCGGCGATGCACTGCTGCGGCGGTCCGGAGGTAGAAGTCGCGCAATCGGCCGCCGTCGAACAACAGTTTGGCGCTGTGCCGGAGTCGCCTGGCGTCGAGCCTCCCACTCCGCTGCCGGAGTCGCCCAATGTCCAGCCTCCCACTCCGCTGCCGGAACTGCCGGAGCTGCCCGCGTTGCCGGAAAAGGCGCCACTGCCGCCCGACCCGGTCGAGTCTTCGTTGGAACTGCCGCCACAGGCGACGAGCATCAGCGCAACGAGTGCAAGGGCGGTCTTCATGTCCGTTCACTTATGCGAGTCCTATGCCAACGCTGACCCGCTGTATTTCTCGCACGGTTTTTCCGAAGTGTGTACTCGATGTTCCAGCACCAGGGACGGATTGTGTCATGTGGCACAATTCACGAGTCGCGGTGCGCCACGCGGGTTCCGCGCGCCATGCAAGACGCGCCGCGCAGGCGCGCCCACCCGACAACGACGAGAAGCCTTGCGCGTGCCTAACGCGCGGGGAACTCCGAACCCCGTCCCTGATCCCCGAAATGCGCGGGGACAACGGACTGCGTCAACAGCCGTTGGGGCCGTTCACCAAGTTTTCGAATAGCGGCATGAGCTGGCAAACCCCGGCGTCGCATTGCGATCCGTGCTCGCAGTTGGGACCAGCGAGCTGACAGGCTCCGCCGGCCGAGGCCTGCTGGCACGTGCCCTCCCAGCACTGGCCCGCACTGCAAGGCAAGCCCCCGATGTCGCACGCCGCACCGAGCTTCGGTCCCGGGACGCACACGTCGCTCACGCATTCCGCCCCCGGACCGCAGTACGGACGGACCAGCGCGGAGCCCTGGTAGTCCTTGGGCAGACACGCCTCCCCGGGCCCCGCGGGCGGGAACTCGATGCACACGTCGAAGCAGCCGGCGAACCCGTGTCCACCCGGGTTCCGACACTCGCTGGGGTCTGTGCACGCTTCTCCCGCAAGCTTCGACCCCCCAAAGAGACACTGCCCGATGGCGGCGTGTCCCTCTAGACATGCCGTGGCGGAAGCCAGGGCGTCGAGACATCCCTGAGTCTTTGCGTCCAGGGGGCGCTCCTGCAGCACTGCCCGCAGATCGTTTTCGCAGCTCGCTTTCACGCTGCAACAGTGCGCTTGGGCCTTGCAGAAAGACCGAGCGTATTGCGCCGCGAACCCCGTCGGCGTCCCTTCGCCCGACGATTCGGACCCGCTGCAGCTCACCACACCGAACCAGAGCACGACGACTACCGAGAGAACGCGCATGGGGCCACATTAGGGGCGCGTCACCAGCGGGAGCATCTCCCAAATGGGATAGACCGCTGGTCGTAGTTCTTCGACAACTCATGCGACGAGAAGACAGCCGCGTGCCACCGCGGAGAAAAATACCGAGA
>CBDUPW010000134.1:0-18161 GCA_965369205.1 uncultured Polyangiaceae bacterium
GCATGACAGGCGGCGGCCTAGGCTAATCACGCGCATCCGATTGCCTGCCGGAATGTGAGCCCGCCGCCAGCACTTCGCGCACCTTGCGCGTGAGGTCCGCGCCGCTAAACGGCTTGCTGAGAAAGTGAAGGCCTGCGGCGAGCACACCGTGGTGCACAATCGCGTCATCGGCGTACCCCGACATATACAGCACAGCGGGGCTCCGACCTGTCGCGGCCAGCTTCTTCGCCACGGCGGCGCCGCTCATTTTTGGCATCACCACATCCGTCAGAAGCAAATGGATCTCCCCAGGATGCTTCGCTGCGAGCGTCAACGCCTGTGCTCCGGTCGAAGCGGCCAACACGGTGTAGCCGGCGGCCTCGAGCATGCGGCCTACCACCTTGCGCAAGGACGCTTCGTCTTCCACTACGAGGATGGTCTCACTTCCGAATGATCTCGGCGGCGTCGTCGAGCTTTTTGCAGCCGGAGCGGCTTCGGAAGCGCTCTCACGCGGCAAGTAGATCTTGAACGTGGTCCCCTTTCCCGGCTCGCTGTAGAGCCAAATGTTGCCACCGCTCTGTTTGACGATGCCGAAGACCGTGGAAAGGCCGAGACCCGTGCCCTTGCCCCTCTTTTTGGTGGTGAAGAACGGCTCAAAGACGCTTGCCCGGGTCGCCTTGTCCATGCCGACGCCGGTATCACTCACGGCCAACATGACGTAGGCACCGGGCTGCACGGTCAAGCGACCCTCCACGTCCTGCTCATCCAGAACGACGTTGGCGGTTTCGATCGTGAGCCGGCCTCCCTCAGGCATGGCGTCGCGGGCGTTGACGGCAAGATTCATCACCACCTGCTCCAGCTGGCCCGGGTCGGCCTTGACCAGTCCGAGGCTTGGCGCCCGAACCCACTCCAGGCGGATATCCTCGCCAATGATCCGACCCAGCATCTTGTCCATTTCCACGAGGATCCGATTCAGGTCCAACACCTCCGGCTGGAGCACTTGCTTGCGACCGAACGCCAGTAGCTGACGCGTCAGTCGGGTCGCGCGTTCCCCGGCTTCTTTAACCGCCTGGAGATCGTCCCGACGAGAGTCGCCTGCTTCCAGTTCCTCGAGCACGAGCCCGGTGAAGCTCAGGATGACAGTGAGCAGATTGTTGAAGTCGTGCGCTACACCGCCGGCCAGTCGTCCGATGCTTTCCATCTTCTGGGCTTGGAAAAACTGTGCCTCCAAGGCGAGCAGCGGCGTAATGTCTCGCTTCACCGCGACGTAGCTGGTGATGGCTCCGGCGGAATTGCGCACGGGCGAGATGGTCGCGTCCTCCGTGTACTGAGTGCCGTCTTTCTTCTTGTTGACGAGCCGCCCGTGCCAAGATTCGCCGGCGCTGACTTTCGACCACATGGCTCGATAGAACTCCGCATCCTGCTCGCCGCTGTTGAGCAAGCGCGGGTTGCGCCCGAGTACCTCCTCCCGTGAGTATCCCGTCACGCTCTCAAAGGCCGGGTTTGTGTAGACAATATCCCCTTGGAGATCCGTGATCATGACCACCTCGCCGCTCTGCTCCATCGCCATCGCCAAACGCTCGCGCTCGGTGGCCAGGCGCTGCCGTTCACTCGCATCGCGGACAGTGCACTGAACTACGGCTTGGTCGTTGACGCTGTAGACGCTGCTGACGAACTCAACGTCGATCTTCCAGCCGCCGCGTCCGATGAGTAGAAAATCCTCGTGGCGCACATGCGGCCTATCCAAGAGCCCGGCGAAGAATTGCCGGGACGCAGCCTCGTCCCCAAACAGGCCCAGGTCCCAAACGCACTGGTCCAGAAGCGCGTCGCGCGTATAGCCCGTAAACTCCAGCAGGGAGGCATTGACGTCGAGGACTCGCCCGCTGTCGCCATCCAGAATCAACACGCCGTCCTTGGTGGCTTCAAACAGATGGCGATAGCGAGCTTCGGACACCTCTAGAGCCTGCTTCGCCAGCGTCTCCTCCGTCATGTCCTCAAACAGCCCCAGCACCCCGGTGACCTGGCCAGCGTCGTCTCTCACGGGCGACTTGTTCGTCCGGATCCAGTACTCCCTGTCTTGAACGACATAGCGTTCGTCAATCACTTTGCCCTGCCCCGACTCCATGACGGCGCGGTCGTCCGCGCGGTACTGCTCGGCCAGCTCCGTCGGGAAGAAGGCAAAGTCGTCCTTGCCCACAACTTCTTCCGGCGTACAGCCAAGACTCGAGGCGTAGATCTCGTTGACTGCGAGATAGATGGAGTTGCGGTCCTTCAAAAAGACTTTTTGCCGGATGCTCGTGAGCAACGCGCGAACGAGTGCCTCGCTCTGCTGCGCCGCCTCGCTGGTGCCGGATGTTGTCCTGGACCGACTCTTGTCGCCCAACTGGTCGGGCCCCCGCCCGTTTGGTCGTATCCGATGGAAACCTCGGATGCTGGACCACCACGGAGGGTAGCACCTTTGCGCCGCGCGTGGCGCTCGAGCAGGGCGAACTGCCGCGACGGCGAAGGAAGAACAGCTGTGTCAGAGCATGTGCAGGGACGAAGACGGCTGCAGCAAGCGACTCTAGCCCTTCGCACCAAGCGCAAGCGCGTGCAGGTCGTCAAAGGCGGCTCGCAGATCGTCGGCAAGCTCGTGTAGATCCGGCACGCTGCTCCAGTCGGCGGCGAGACCCCAGTAGAGGCCGCCGTCGTAGCTGAAGAGCGCGATCCCCACGCCCTGGTTCTCGAACAGTGGCACGAGCGGAAATATCGAATCGAGCTTCGCCCCCAGAAGGTAAAGCGGAAATGGCGGTCCGGGAACGTTGGTGATCACGACGTTGAATGCGCGCACCATTCCCGCAACCCGAAACACGTCTCGCACCAAGTTGGGCGTCGTCGCGTCGCCGATCTGTTGCAGCAGTTGCGAGCCCGAGGCCTGCCCGGACTCGGTCTTCAGATGCGTGGTCATTTCGATGACACGCTCGTAGCGGCGCCGACAATCGCGCTCGTCGATGGGCAGCTTGGCGAGCATCATTGCTACGCGGTTGCCTCCCGCGCTGGCGTCCAGTTTGGAACGGACGTTCACGGGAACTAGCGCACGGTAGTCATCCAACTTGGAAACGTCCACGCCGCGGCGCGCAAGGAATCGTGAGAGGGCGGCGGTTGCAGTCGCCAACACCACGTCGTTGACCGTTCCGCCGAGCCGTCGTTTGACCTCCTTGACTCGATCCAGCTCGAGGCGGCAGACGTCGAAGCGACGGTGCGGCCCAATGTGGCGAGGGTTGAGCGGCGTCGGTGACGCGGGTGACAAGCCCGCACGGAGCGCGCTGGAAACGTCGCTGATCTTGTCCCGCGTCTCGCCCAACCAACCGCGGAAGTCGTGGACCGCATTGCGCGTCCGGTCGAGGGCGCGGCGCGAAGCCCCTGCGCGATAACCGAGCTCCGACGCGAATAGCTTTGCGGCGCTGGGTGCGCGACGCGCTTCGAAAGGCTCCCCCCGTTCGGGCTCCGAGGCGTCGGCGGTCGGGCGCAGCAGCCGCGCCATGAAGTCGACGCCTGCGACGCCGTCAATCATGCAGTGGTGTAATTTCGGGATGAGCGCGAATTGATCGCCGGGCAAACCCTCGACGACCCAAAACTCCCAGAGCGGCCGACTGCGATCCAGCTTCTGCGAGAAGATGCGTCCTGCAAGCCGCTTGAGGGCGCGTTCGTCGCCGCCGCGCGGCAGCGCGGTGTGGCGCAAGTGATAGTGGATGTTGAAGTGGTCGTCATCGACCCACACGGGGTGCCCCAAACCTGGCACCCAAGACAAGCCTTGCCGGTAGCGCGGCACGCTCGAAAGCGCGCTGTCAACGTAGCCGCGGATCCGCTCGAAGTCGATGCCTTCACCCTGGCGCAGCGGCCCCCCATCGAACACCGCCAGCGCACCGACGTGCATGTGCGCGACGTCGCTCTCGATGCCAAGAAAGGATGCGTCGAGGGCCGATAGTCTTTCGTGGAAGCTCACGGCCGCTCCACTATACCCGCTCTCCAATCACGCTGCGCGAGCGCGAAACCTCTGACGGGCATTCGAGCCTCAGCCGGACTGCTTCGGCGTCGTTGTCCCTGGAGCCGCACATCCTCCGCCGTCAGTCGCTTTTGGGCGCTGCGTGGTCCACGCGCTCGACCATGAAGGAAACGGCGTCGTTCATGTTCCGCGGCACCAGGCGGACCTCTGGATGGCGGCGTGCAAAGACACGGAAGACTTCGTCTGCGAAACCCTGACCAATGCCTTGCACGCCGGCGAAGTCGATCATCACTTCCTGAAAACGCTCCAAACCGATCAGCATGCGCTTTGCTTCCGAGCGAGAAACGAACTGAACTCCGTGCTCGAAGAGGTGCACGACGGTGCGTGTACGGTCGAATCGCAGGTCGTCAGTCCAAGGATCGAACACCGCGCGCAATCGGCGCTGGGTCGCCCGGTCGAGCCAGCAGCGGGCGCTGGTACCCCGGCCCGGGACGGTTCTTCGAATCGCCATGTCCCCCAAGGCGGCGTTGACTTGCCAAATCAGTCCGTCACTCTGTAGCTCGAAGCAATCCACGGCTTTGGACACGAAGAATAGCCCTTCGCCGCTGTGTCGGTCTGGCATGGTCGTCGTCTTGCCTTTGTGGAGTTGTTCCACGGCGAAGAGTGGACTCGGCAAATCGAAGTGCGCGCGCACGTGCTCGAAGACTCCGACGCCGTCATCTTCTACGTCGAGCCGGTAGCTGTCACCTATCTCTGAGATCGCGACCGATACGCTGGTACCCGAAGCGTGGTCGATTGCATTGTTGACGAGTTCGGTGACCGCGTAGTGCAAGATGTCAATGACAGTATCGCTTGCGCGTTCCAACGCGCCGCCGTGTTCGACGGCGTTCCAGACGGCATCTTCGGCAAGACCCGCGGTCCGATAGCACGCGCCGAAGAGCGGCGTCTCCGCGTCAACGTGCGGTGCGAGTTTCTCGGTATCACCGGCGCCAGCGCCCTGTTCGGCGGCTGCAGTGGCATGGTAGCGCGTGGCGCGTGCCCGACCTCGAACAAGGAGCGTGCCCGCGTCCACCCGCGAACGCAGGAGCCGGTGCGCGGCTTGGCGTGATACGCCGGCGCTCGTTGCCAGCTCAGAAGTAGAAACGCTGCCCTCTGTAGCTAGGATTGCGTCCAGCAACCGGCTCGTTTCTCGACGAGGCACGGGAGAAACGTAAACATAAATGATAGAAACGTCAATATAAGTTGACGATTCTCCCCCAACTGGCGGTCGCTATATTTACGATAATGAGGTTTCGTAAACTTTAAGCACCACCCATCGCCTGGCACAAACGACGGGCCGCGGGGTTGAAGCAGGATAGCGGCGGACACGCTGAACGCTGGGAGCTTGCCTAGCGAGCCAGCTTCATTACGTAGGCGCCGTCCACCCAATACAGGGCGTCCGGCTCCAAGAGCATGGCTTCGATGCTTCCACCGCGTGGCGCGACCACGCGCAGGCCCCCGAGATCCGTGGCGTTTGCCGGGAGCCACACGATCTGCTGGCGCGTGTCGAGGTTGGTGCTGGTGGCAATGTAGATCCCCCGCGAGTCTGCGCGAATGCCTCGCGCCCCCGGAAGCTGCCCCAGCGTCGTGACCTCGCCACCGTCTACCGAAACGCCAAGCAGCCGACTCTCGCCGTCCAGCCAAATCAGTCGCGAGCCAGCGACGGCCAATCGTGGCACATCAGCCGCGTCGAAACCCGCGGCGATCTGCATCGCCTCAGCGCCGTCCAAGCCGCGGCTCATGGCACTCCACTTCTTGTCCGAAAGCACATCCGCGCGAAGGTATTCGAGCCAATACACGCCGGATGGGCGAGCCTGGGCCGCAACAACCGTAGCGTTCTCCGCGGATTGACGCTCGGGCTTGCCGTCCCGGGCATTCGAGCTTCAGCGAGACTGCCTCGGCCTGGTGGTGTGATGCTCTACGAACAGTCGGCGGTATCGGTCCCCGGAGCGCACGCGCCCTGTTCGTCACACTCCCCATCATAGGCGTATTCACAGGAATTCGTCCCGCCATCGACCCGAGTCGCGTTCACACAAACGTCGTAAGCTGTGTCGCAGGCCGCGCCAGACGGACATTCCAGGCCGTTTCCACAGGAAGCGCCGCAAACCCCGGCGACCAAGCACGCGGTGTTGGGATGTGCCGTGATGCAACTGTCTACGCCCGCGGAGGCGCTACAGGTCAGTGTGCAAAGGCGGTGGAGCTTCGAACTCGGGTCGTCATAGCAGAACAGCCCTGGGCCACAGCCCGTCGCTGGTTCGCATGCTTGGCCCACCATTGCAGCACCGCCGCCACCACCGCCGCCGCTGCTGCAGCTGACAACAAGAATGAAAAGAACGAGAGTCAGTACAGCTCGAGACCGCTTCCGGCGCCGAAGCCTGGCTCGTTGCGGGGACAACTGAGTCGTGGAAATGCCTTTTCGAATCGCGCCGAACGACTGAGCCATGTGCCGGCAAGCGTGGCACGGGGTCGAGCAGGGCCGCAAGCGGCGACGCGGCAGGTAACGGCCGACTAGTTGTGCAACTTTTGCTCAACTTTCGGATTTTCCCGAGATCCCGCGAACTTGCGCGCTCCCCCGCCTGCGGTTGGTCGGTGCGTCTGCGCCCTTCTCGCGTGACTCCCCTGGGGGGCGCGGAACGTGCCTGGGGTGCGCGCGTTGCTGGAAAGTGTGCCACCCAGTCACGCACTCGGGGGCTGCGTGGTGCTCCGGACGCGCAAACGCGCGTCATTCGGTGGCTGCGCGTTGGGCACGTTGTTTGCTCTTGTTGGTAAGGGGATGGGACACGCACGTTTCCTGATCGCTGCGCTCTGCGGGGTGTGCTTCTCGACGCAAGCATTGGCACGCGAACCGATGGACAAGCCCGATCGCCCCAGCGCGCACGCGGGTGCTCGCGAAAAGACCGCAGCCGAGCCGCCCGAGGTCATCGAGGCCGATACGTCCGTCACGCCACCCGGATATCACCGTGAGGAACGCGCGCGAGCGGGTCGAGCGGCGCTGGGCGGAGTGCTCTTCGGCGTCGCCTGGGCCCCCGCGCTCCTGTTCGGACTGTCGGGCTGGACCTGCAAAGCCGAGCGCGGCGACGACCGCTGTGCCGGCTTTGCCCAGAAGATCCGACCGGCCGTGATCCCCGGCGTCGGCCCGCTACTGGCGCACAAAGCATGCGACGACAACGCCACTTGCGTGGCCATCTTCGCCGCGGACACCGCCCTGCAGACCTTGGGCTTGTACCTGCTGATTTCGGGGGTCATCCCCCGCGAGGTCTACGTGCGCGACAAGCCGCCGTCGCCGCCCTCACCGAGCGTCGCACTCAGCGCAACAACCACACCCGGCGGCGCCTTGCTCACCGCAGTCGGCACCTTCTGAAGGCACCGGGCGGCAACCGCATTCCCGCCGCGCGCCGCCGCCCATGCGCGTTCACGCTACACTGCGAAGATGAAGCGGTACCAAGATGTGTGCGGCTCGCCAGCGTGCCGCTGTCAGACGAAGCGTGGCTCCCCCTACACGAGAACGCAGTGCTCGCGTTTCGTGCAGGCAGACTCGTCGCAGGCGACCCCGAGGTTTGAGATTGCTAAGAGCCTCCTTTCGGGGCTTCGTTTGCGTGTTTCTCCGGGCGCTCAACTGCGGCTATCCTGCGGGCATGGCAAACCTGGTCTCGCCCTTCCTGGTTGCTAGTTTCGCGGTTGCGTGCGCGGGCTCGCCTCCGCCTGCCCCAAAGCCGGCCACTCCGAAGGTCGCCGTCGCTACGCCGGAAGTGGAAAGTGCGCCGCCAGCGGAACCGCTCGCGAAGCAAAGCGTCACGCTGACTGTGAAGGACGGCTTCGCGGACGTTGGCCTGGGCCGCGTCCAGCCGAAGCTTTGGAGCGAAGAGGAACTGGTCAAGCGCTTGCCCCTTGGGGCCAAACGCGAGGTCGAGGCGCTGCTCCGAGCGCGCAAGGCCTCCCGCGAAGCCTCACGGGACGCTTCGCTGGCGTCCTATACGTTGCGCGATTGTCGCGATTGTCGCGAGCGCGCCCAGCTTCAGCGGAAGAGCGATGCGGCGAGGAAAGCCAGCAACGGCGCGCGCCAAGCGCTGGACAAGGCCATCGACCGCGCGGATCGACAGCTAGAGAAGCAGCTCGGCTCGGCGAAGGCCGCGCCGGAAGTCGGCGTCGCCTTGGCGCGCATCCGTGCCGGTCGCGCAGATCTGAGTCCCAGCGCAGCTCACTGGTTTCGCTACGGCGAGGCCGACGCGAGCGACAGCGGGCTCGTGACTCTGCGGCAAGCCGCGGAGCTCGCCGGTCCGAGCAGCGAAGTGGGTCGGCTGATGCGCTACGAGCTCTTGAACCGCTTGTGGGGCAAGGACGACGGGCCAGCGGTGCGGCGAGTGGTCGCGGAGCTGACTGACACCGCGCCTCCCGAGTGGCGCGCTGAACTCGAATTCCACGCCGCGGCGTACGATGCCCTCGACGGCGATCACGCCAAGGCCGCGGCGGGTTTCGAGCGGGCACTGGCGGCGCACGTGCCGGGCAGCAGCGTGACGCGCAAGACCTTGGCCTTGGCCGCGCTCGTGGCGCGCTATCGAAGCTTGGACTTTGAGCGCACGTTGTCTGCCGCGTTCACTGCCTTCGACGAGGCCGCTAAACCGGAGCCCCGTGCTCCGGAACCGCCAGCTCCGCCGAAGCCTAAACCGATCGCGAGGACCAACAAGCGGGTCGGCGTGAAGGTCGCCCAGGCCGCCCTAAGGCAGCACGCAGAGTTCGGTATGATTGGACTGCTTTCGACGTCGGCCTTCGGTGGCGGTCGCTTCGACGAAGACGAAATCGCGCGACTCGCCGCTGACAGCATCGAGCGGCTGGATCGTGATCCGACGAAGCTTTCCGGATCGGCGGATGGTCGCGCCCGGGTGCTGAGCGTGCTCGCCATCCGCGCGCTGTATCGAAACCAGGTTCACCTGGCCCAGGAGCTCGCGGAAGCCTCACGCGCTTTGGGTCCCCTCGCTGGAACCCATGGCGCTCTGAACGTGCTCGAAGCCCTGGCGTTCCGAGACGGCGACCTGGAACAGGCATCGAAAATCGCCAAGGTTCGAGCCACGATGACTTGGGATCCCAAGAACTGGTCCGGCTCCGACGCCGAACCCGACGAGCGCAAGCTGACGGAGGTTCTGAAGAAAGCACGCGGCGACGCGCCAGCCACCAAAAGCAAAGAAACGCCGACCCCACCGGTGGCGCAGAACGTGCTCTCGGCAGTGCGCGCATGCGTCGAACCAGTGCGAATGGACCTGCCTGAAGCATCCGGCACTGGCAAGGAGCGCCGCATCGCGACCCTCACCCTAAGCGCGCAGGTCTTCAGCGACGGGAAGGTCGAGTTCCATGCAGGCGCCGATCGCATCGACGGCAGCATGCGCCAAGTGCTCGCTTGCCTAAAAAGCATGGGGCCCCGTGCGCTGGCACACGCACCCTCCAGCGTGACTGCAAGGGTCACACTCAGCGACTCCGTGCGCCGTGTCGGCAGCGTGTTCGGTGGACTGTGGGGCGACCAGATCGGTGAGTCCTTCGGCGCCGGGGGGCTCGGGCTCAGCGGGATCGGCAAGGGCGGCGGCGGCGTGGGAGAAGGCATCGGCATTGGAAGCATCGGCCGCGGACAGAGCGGAGGCGGCGGTTCCTTTCGCCCCCCCACCAAGAAGCCGCCCGCAAAGTCGCCCAAGACCCCGTGACAGGCCTGTCCTGCGCACGTGAGCGCTTCGCGTAAACGCTCTTTGCGGGCTTAGACTCTCGTGACCGACGCACTAATCGCGAACGGCGATGCGCAGCTGGCCGTCAGCGCGATAGGAAACGCGCGGTCGTCCATCGGCGCCGACGGCGATGGACGCTGCACCGCCGGCGCGCGGGTCCGGATCGATGACCTCGCGTTTCCACTCGGTCCCAACTCGCGACAAGTACAGCACCCCGGCGCAATCGTCGGGCTGGGCGATCGCGTGCAGGCCGCCCTGTGCGTCGCTGACCATAGACGGCGCCCAGAATCGCACGGGGTTTTTCGGATCACGTTCCGGGTACAACTCCGTCGTCACCCAACTCCCACTCTCGTTCGAGACGTGCCACAGTGCCTCGCGAGGTCCGCCGGGGACCAGAAAATGCGCGTTGCCGGTGGGATCCACCGCGATTGCCAGGGTCTCGTTCGACGACGCCAAGTCCACGTCCCCGAAAAGCTCGTCGATGGTCCAGGTGCCGGGTTGACCCGAAGCGCGGCGCACCGTGTCGTTGGCATTGGTGAAGTAGATGTCGCTGACCCCAGCCCTCAGAAACAGCGCGGCGAAACCTCCGGTGCCCACTGTTCCGCCGGTGACCTTGGAGGACTCGACGACTTCTGCTGCAGACCACGCGCCGGCGATCCGGCTTCGGTACATGAGTCCCCCAGCGTTGCCGTAGGCTAGGTGCAGTTCGCCGTTCGGCGCGAGAGCCAGCCCCTCCGACCACACGGAGCCTTGCCCCAGCTCTTCCAGCGCCCAGGCTCCGCCGACGCGCAAGGCGTGCGTGAGCGGGTGTCCGTTCGGCGAGGTGATTTGGTTTTCGTCGAAGACGATGTGAACCGTATCGCCGTCGAGCACGGGACGAGTGGACTGAAGCAGACCCGAGACCTTGGTTGCGGCGGGGCTGCTCGCAATCTTCTCATCCACCCAAGCCGACAAGCTGGCGTCCGCCGGCGCGGCGTAGCGCAGTGTGTTGACCGAAACGTAAGCCACGCGTGGCAGACCGTTGGGGTCGAGCGCGAGGGCCGTACTGACCACGCCCGTCGTGTCGGGTACGTCGGTGTGCGTCCACGCTCCGGGCTGCGCGCAGAGGGCTTGGCCACCGCCCGTGCCGCCCGTTCCGCCGCCCGTTCCACCGCTGCCACCGCCGCCCGTCCCCGTCGAGTTCGAGCCGTCGCTACCGCACGCTGCGAGTAGGAACGGGAGTGTGACCGCTTGGGCCAGAACTCGGAGTCGGCGAAGCAACCTCACCATCGTGCCAGCATACCGGAAGTCCTGGCGAACGATGTGGCGAATGACCTCCGGCGGGAGGCGGCCCGCGACCTTGACCGTTGTCGGCTCGGGTCAGACGCAGCTCGCGAAGTTCACGCGCTGACCAAGGGTACACGGTGAGCCGCGGCACGACGTGGCTCGCGTCGGCTTTGAGTGCACCCGGGCCGATTTGGGGCGGCGCGCGCGGTCGCGTCACGCAAACTCGCCGTGATCGACGGACACGATGGTGGTCGGCGCCCACATCGGGCTGTGCTGACAGCAATGCTTCGCGAATCCCGTGACCGGGTAGCCTTTGAAGGCGGCGCCGTCTGCGGTGGCGACGATGCGGTGATGCTCGGCCATGAGCAGGTGTTTTCGAGCATCCATCGCGTGGGGCGCGACGTTGTCCTTTACGATTTCAAGCTGCTTGTCGGCCAAGCGCCAGAGCCCGTCGTCGGCGCCGACCCAGAGCGCGCCGTTCCACCAGGCGATGCAGTGGATCGAAGCTTCGTGCTCGAGGAGCTTGGAGAGGCCGTTCTCCGAGGCCTGGAGCAGCTCACCGCCGGGCCCTGCGGCGAAGACGAGTCCTGCATCCGTGACGGCGACCGATGCGAGCCGGGTGTCTGGACTCGGTACGCGCGTCCAACCGCGGCCATCCCAGCGTGCGATGAGGCCGTCGTGTCCCACTGCATAGAGGGAGTCGGCGCGCGTCCCCCGGATCGCGCGGATCCAGCCCCCCGGGTGCGGCATCGCAGACCAGGCGCGCCCGTCCCATCGGTGGAGCGCCTCGCCGGGGCCGCTCCAGGTCAGGACGTGATCGACGTCGAGGCCCCAAATGCCCGTGAGCGTGTGCACTCCCAGGTCGTCGTGCTGCCAGGGCGGTTCTTCCTCTTCGGTGCCCGCGTTGCGATAGACGCGCCCACCCGCGTCGCTGATGAACACCTCGCCGGATGGTGCCGCCCAGATGTCCGTGTACCAGGCCGCATCGCCTCCCGAAATGTACGAGGTGCCGGGGCGCATGCGCACGCACCAGGATTCTTGCGCGTCGCGATCAGTCGAGTGCTGTGCGTCGAAGCGCACGCCGATCGTGTAGAGGTTCTCCCCAGTGAACCCGCTCACCTGCTCGAACCGGTAGTCGACTTCCATCTATGCCTCCGTTGACCGAGCGCCGGCGAACAGGCGTCCTCGGTGGACCGCGCAAATCGTATCCCGTCAATCCCAACGTGCCGGCCGGATTTTCACGCCGTCGCCCTGGAGCCGCGCGGTTTATTCGGCGGTTCTTGACGAATCATGAAATGTCATGAATACTCTCTGGGTGACTGCTCAGAAGTTCGCGACTCAGATCGAAGCCGAAGTGCTGCGAGAGGTCCGCGCCGTTGCCAAAGAGACGGGCCAAAGCATCTCGAAGCTGGTCGAGGACGCCCTAATCGAGCACCTGCGCCGCGTCCGGGTTCGCCCGGCATTTCGCGATGCCATGACGGAAGTGATGGACGAGCACGCTGAGGTACTCGCTCGCTTGGCGAAGTAGTCGATGGCCGTGACCCTTTACCCGACGCTGCATGAGGCGTTGGCGCTGCACGAGGCTCTGCTGGAGCGGTTCGGTGGGTCGCTCGGAGTTCGCGATCTCGGCGCCCTGGAAAGCGCGCTGCATCGACCCCAATCTGGCTACTACGAACAGCTGTCGCAGCAGGCGGCGGCCTTGCTTCAAAGCCTGGCCATGAACCACCCTTTCGTTGACGGAAACAAGCGCGTGGCCTTTGCATTGACCGCCGTCTTTCTGCGCTTGAACGGATATCGATTGGTGGTCGCCCCCAATGCTGCGGAAGCGTTCTTGATCGACGAGGTCATCGTGGCTAGGGCCGAGCTTGCCGCCCTCCAGCTTTGGCTCGAGCAACACATGAGGTCGGTCCGCTAGCGTACTCGCGGAATGATGCCCGTGCCGCTGCGCGCGGCGGCACGGTTTTTCGCCCGCAGCCGTACCGACTAAGTTCGATGTGCGGTACGCTCGCGACATGGGGCGCGGCTACGGTGTGCTGATACTGGGCGTCGTTTTCGCGGCGTGTGCCGGGGCACAGCGGAGCACGCGAGTTCCCTCGTCGGCGACCCGCACAGGGATTGTCGTTCCTGTCGCGTCGGCCACCGCCCAGCAGGCAAAACCTTGCATCGCGTTGAGCGAAGCCCCGGGGCTGCGCAGTTTCGCCGCGGACGGCGGGACTCTGGCGGTGGTGGATGGTCGTAAACTGGTCGTCTACTCCACTTTGGACTGGAGCATCCTGAGCAGTGTGGACGCGGGGCTGCCCGTCCAACGGCTGCAGCTCTCACGCAAGGGCGAATATGTCTTGCTGCTGGCCGCCAAGGACGGCACGCCCTTGGGCACGGTGCTGCTGGTGAATGCTCGGTCGGGAAAAGTCCTACTCGAACGCGCGGCGCTGGTCCCGGTTCACGCAGAGCGGGAAAAGGCGCAGCTGTCTCCTGACGGCCGTTGGCTCGCGCTGGCAGCTCCGGACAAGACGGCAGGTGTGGACGCGGGCGCCAACGAGGACATGGACTTGGATGCAGTGACCGAGCACGTGGAGGTGTTCGCACTTCCGACCTTGCGTTCGATCGC
Organism: uncultured Polyangiaceae bacterium; assembly: GCA_965369205.1. Taxonomy (GTDB): domain Bacteria; phylum Myxococcota_A; class Polyangia; order Polyangiales; family Polyangiaceae; genus JACKEA01. The sequence goes on from CBDUPW010000134.1 coordinate 13,586, forward strand.
GGTGCTTCGGGGCCCGGAAAAGGTGGACTCCCTGCCGCAGCCGCGTTGGCGCCCGCGAAAACTCCCCGCGCCGCCAACGCCGCCTCGAAATGTCAGCGGCCCCCCGCTGCCCATGGGACCGATGGGGCCCATCATCATGCACCCCAATGTGCCGGTGCCAAACGCGGCGCCGGATTGGACGCTCGACAAACTGGAAGCGGGGGCGAGCGGAATCGCAGACTTGGTTTGGGCCGCGGACTCCCGAACGCTCATGAGCGTTTGGTCTGGGGGCGCGGCCTCATTCGTAGATGCAGGCACCGGGCAGACCTTCGCTGTGGTTAGCGCAGGGAGCACGTCTGTCGGTTCCTGGCGACACGCGCTGTCTCCTAGCGGGCGCTGGGCGGTGCTTTCGCGACTATCGGGAGCGCAGAGCGTCTACGATCTGCATCAGCGCCGAGGACGCACCTTCTACGACCCGCTGTGCCCGGGCAGCCACGGCTGGCCGTCCTTCAGTCGCGACGAGCGTTCCGCCGTGATCAGCGGTGGGAGTTATTCTGTCTGCCTCGTCGACCTGGCCACCGCGCAGCTCACGACACTGCTGCCGCCGAAACCCCCGACGACGGGTGCCTACGAGGACGAAGGGATTCGTGGCGGGGGGCCCTGGGCATCGGACGACAAGAGCGTCGTGGTCCAAGACATGGCGGGGCAAGCGGTGCTGTGGGATCTTCGAACGAAGACGGGCAACGCTGTAGCGCATGATGGGCAGACGGCGCGCCAGACCGCGATGCGAACCAAGGACGGCAGCTTGGTGTTCTTGAACGAACTCGGCAAACCGCTAGCCGAACTAGTCGGCGACCAGCTCCGCTACTTGCCGCTGAATGAATCCAGCAGCATGTTCGGTGCGCTGAGCCCCGATGGGGAGCTGGTGCTGCAAGGGCCTGAGCCGCCCCTGACGCTGCTCTCAACCCGCAGTGGAAAGGTCGAAAAAGTCCTCAAAGAAGGGCGCATGGGAATTCATGACTTCGATGCGACCAGCCGCTTCGTCTACACGACGGACGAGGCGCTCTTGGTCTGGCGCGTTTCCGACGGCACGTTGGTGTTCACTGGGAATGAGCCGTGCGCGTCGAGGACGCCAGAGTGAAGATCTTCCAGCCAGTTTCGGAATCTTGAAGCACGAGCGTGATCGGTTTCGGCTCGGGTTTGCTGCTGCACTCTATGACCACCAGCGCATGCGCGGCATCGACCTTCAGGTCATCGCAGGCGTGGCCCCAGTCCGGAAGTTCCGATTTAAGCTCAGCTAAGGACAGCGCACGCGTGCTCTTCACGCGGCAGCCGCTCTGTTGCAACCCGGTTTTTTTCAGTAGCCTGTACGTAGCGGTATCGACGAAGGACGTTGCTGGCGTGGGTGCGCGGCAAGGACAGGCTTCTGCTGTCTTTCGCAACGCTTTTTCATCGCACTCGGGTTTGGGATCAGGTGACGACGGCTCGAGCACGCCCTCGCCCTTCTTTCCGCCCAGCGAGGATATGTCCAAGTGCTCGAGCTCGCACGTGAGCGCGGCGACCTTCTGCGCACGGCATGCTTCTGTGCGCGCATCGATTCGCGCGAGTCCGGGGTCCACCAAACGCTCCAGTTCGGCGGCGTCAGCTGCTTGATAGGCCCGTAGGAACGCTTGAGCCGCTTGTTCGGGGGTCTTCTTGTTGGGCCTCTTGCACGAAAGCAATGAGACGCTGCAAAGCGCCAGCACGGCTAGCCAACCACACGCTCCGTGACACCTCATGACCGGCAGCATCGTAACCCGCCGCCGCGGTGCCCGTGGGCCAAGACCAAGACCCTGCTCCAATACGGCAGCTAGCTACGAGCTTGATCGAAGAAGGCGTCGAGGGCTTGGATCAAAAATCGCTGGGAGAAGCACCAGATGACCGGCATTGGTGTTAAGAGTGACCATGAAGACTACTACGAACCGCCTCCGCAATTCTCACTCAGGCCGCAGTCGCCTCCAGAGCCTGGTCGTCGCGGCTACGCTTGCCATCACTGCGTGCGGTGGGGGGGATGACGCCGGCACACCTGGCCCCGGCGGCCCCGACAGATGGGTCGGGATCCGGCTCGTTTCTTCCTGGGGACCGGCGCGACTCGAGGTACTCGATGCCGAGCAATTCAGCGGAGTCTCAGAGCTCTTCTCAACGCCAATCCCAGAGGGGCTCGCCAATCCCGGCAACATCGACAACAGCGTGGTTGTCGGTGAAACGATGTGGGTAAGCGCCAAGAATGCCCTACATCGAGTTTCGCTTGCCGACGGCAGCATCGGCGCGACGATTTCCATCGACGATGTTTTGCCGAGCGGCGAGTTCGGTGGCATCACCGGCGACGAAAACGGCGTGTACGCCCTTGCCGTCGTCCTGGGGGGGGCGAGCGTGATTGCTGACGTCGACCCCACCGCCGGAACGCTCCGAGGCAAGACCGATCTGACCAACGCGCAGACTTCGCTGCGCACAATTGCGAGCAACGCGACGCACGTTGCCGCGGCCTACAAGGATGCGCCTGGCCTCCCGGTCAAGCTGCTCAATCGAGCGAGCGGCGCCGTCACCGACATCGGCAACTACCTTGAATTCAACGAACCACATTTCGTGCGCAACGAGCTGTGGGTGGTCATCGGCTCGGGCAAGACGACCGTGCCAGACAACTATGAGAAGTACTCCCTGGACGGCAACCAGATTGGCACCGGAACGCTCCCGCGCACGGGGCAGGTCAAGGTGTTCGGCGATCGCATCGTACTCATTGAGGACGAGAACGACGCCGACCCGTCGAATCCAGTCGCTCCGATCGAAATCGAACCGCAAGGCGCGCCGGTCGAGTCGTTCTTGCCGGCCGGCACGGTGCTGCTCAGCGGCTACGCCGAGATCGATGGCCTCGCCGTGTCGTCAGGCGGTTGCTGCCTGAAAGACGCAGACGGCTTCCCGCTAAACACAGCTGTCCTCGACATGGCGACGGGCTCAGTCCTGCATAGAGCTGACTCCAGCAGCGCCACCGCCATCCTCCCCGCTCTCTGACTGCGCGCCCGTTTAGCGCAGACGGGCCCGGTGTTATGGCAAACGCATGAACACGAAGCGTTTGTTTGATTGGGTGAGCCCGGCCTGGAGTCGATTTGTCGAGGCGCTGGGCGAGCGACTCCCCGCATTGGGCATTGCCCTTCTCATCGTCGTGGTGGGCTTCTTGCTCGCCAAACTAACCGGGCTGTTCGCGCGCTATCTCGTGCGCTGGTCGGTGAAGTTGACGCCCACGGGTCGCGCCAAGCGCGCTCTCGAACACCTGGTGCGCGAGCAGCGGATCGACGACCTGATCGGACGGCTCGTGTTCTGGCTCGGGTTTTCGATCGCATTGATGGAAGCGGCGAGCACGCTGGGGCTGACAGCGGTCGGCGCCTTTGTCGGGCAAGTGGCACTGTTCCTTCCTCGGCTGGTCGTCGCGGCGGTGATAGCGGCCGTTGGCGTCGTTGCGGGCCGACTGGCTGGCGCCGGGCTGGAGCGCACTGCGCATTCAGCGGGCCTCGCCCATGGGGCCGGGCTCGGGCGCCTGTTGCGCATCGCCATCGTCCTCGCGGCAGTTGTAGTTGCCATTGATCAACTTGGTCTTCGGACCGACTTTCTGACGTCGGGACTGCTGGTCGTTGCCGCGTCGCTATTCGGATCCGCCGCCTTGGCGTTCGGGCTGGGCGCCCGCACGACCGTCGCCAACATACTGGCATCGCACTATGTGCAGAAGCTCTACGAGGTTGGACAGTACGTCACCGCTCATCGCGCAATGAACGGGATCGAGGACCCACTTCTCAAATCAACATGCGCACCGAAAGGCAGCAGCCTTCGCGCGCGGCGTGCGTCACGAGGGTTCCCATTGCTAAGCTCTATTCCCGACGAGTCGAAGCGGCAAGGTCACCTCAGGCGCCCGCCGGCGTGCGTTGGCACACCATGCGCACGGCGCGGGCTTCTTCGCCCCAGGGTGCGATGTTCGTCATCTGCAGCACCAACTCGTCGCTGGGAGTGCGGTGGCACAGGTTGATGCGCCAGCCCCACTCTTCCATGTAGGTGTAACGCACCGTCGCGATGGCACCGCTGGGCAGCCGCTCGCCTTTGATGGGCTTTTCTTGGTGCCAGCTGTCAACGAACTCGGCGCCGTCGGCGGTGATTTCCAGCCGGCCTTGGTGCGGCTTGCCTTTGTAACTCCAGGTGTAGGTCAACGCGCTGTCATCCACCGCGACGCTGCACTCCGACGTTTGGGCGACGTCGCCCAGTGGGTCTTCCCACAGTTCGCACTTCCCCTGCCAACGGCTCCCCACCAATTCGCTCCACTCCATGGGGTGGGACTGTAACGCAATCCGTGCGACTGGCGTGGCATCTTTGGCTCTGGGTTGAGAGCGGCTTCAGCTACCGAAACGCACCGCTGCGGCCTTCCGTATTGGCAGCTGGCGCCACGTCGCTAAGCTGCCCGCATGGGCTATCCATTTCGCTTCTACGGACGCGCACCCGCTCCGTGCCCGGGACGGTGGACAGCGCTCGTCGGAGTCAGGGCACGTAGGTCACGTGGAGGTTGGCCCGCTTGAAG
>CBDUPW010000135.1:0-17946 GCA_965369205.1 uncultured Polyangiaceae bacterium
CGAGCGCGAGCGCGAGCGTGGGAGGTAGAGTCGGGGGTGGCGGTGGGATGGCTGCGCTTCGGGAGAATCGATTCGTGTGGGGAAGCGGGTCGGGTGCCTTGCGGGGGTCCGAGCGATTCGTTAAAGAGCCCGGTCGACGTTGCGGCCCCTAGACGCTAGGGCCCGCGCGCGAGAAGGGCGGCGAATATGAACGCAAGTGGCTGGCGACTGCTTTTTGCAGCAATCACCTTGGTAGTGTGTACGTCGAGCTGCGCCGAAGAGCGCGAGCCGATCAACAAAGTGCAGGCCGACGCGCTGGCCAAGTCGTTCTTTGTGGGCTCCCTTGCGGATCCTAGCGACGACCCCGAGTTCTACATGCGCTCCACGGTGGTCGATGTTGCCGCAGGTGCCGGCGCGGACGGTCTGTTCACGAACTCGGATGCCCAGCCGGTTAGCCGCGTGCGTTGGGAAATCACCGAGGAGCTGCTCCTGGCACGCCTCACCTACGAGCGCATCGACAATACGGACGGCAAAGGCCTGCGGCGCACCCCGGACGGGCAGATCGTCGCGGCCTACAAGGTGGAAAGTCACTTCGACATCAAGAAGGACTACAACCCGTCCACCGGCGAAGAGCTCAACGTCATCGTCGAAAACGACGAAGACCGGCGTTGGTTCGAACGCGAATACTTTCGCATCGACTGGTCGCGCAACCTGATCACCGACGCCTACGAACTCGATACGCTCTCGCAGCTGGGCATCTACTACGGGGTGAAGTGGGACCCCATCGCCTACTACGTAAACGATCCGGCGCATCCCCATGCGCCTGTATTTGACAAGAAGCGAAGCTACTTCGATGTCACCCACAAGGTCTGGGCTTCGCCTGGTGTGGTGCAGGACGAGTGGGGGGACTTTCCCGCGTGCTGGCTATACGGCCGCTTCCCGACGGAAAACTGCAATCCGAGTGAGATCACCATCCGGCAAGCGTTCTTGAAGGTGACGGACACGGACTATGAGCCACTGGAATACGACGGCACCAAGATGGACCAATTCGGTGTCTTTACGGTGGACCGATTTGGATACGACCGCAGCTACGGCGTCGTCGACGACAAGTGGCGTCGCTTTGCGACCCGTTGGAACTTGTTTCTAGCCAGTCACACCGAAGACCGCTGCAATACCGAGGAAACGACGCCGATTGGTGCTGACCCGAATCGAGACGACAACCAGAACGGCACAGTGGACGAGTGCGAGCCCGTTGGCTTCGGCTCACGCTGCGATACGCTGCGCGGACAGTGCACCATTCCTTACCGAGGGCGCCCGGTGCGGACCATCGTCTGGCATACGAATCGTGAGTTCCCGGAGGAGCTCTTCGAAGGAACGAAGCAAGCCTTTGACGCCTGGAGCAACTCCATGCGCGTGGGCATTATCGCCGCGCGCGTCGTCGAGTGTCGCCGCTCGGGTGGGGCAGATTGCGAAGCCGAAATGGGCTGGCCGAGCACATGGGCGGATGATTACTCGCCGCCCGTCGGCAACGGCTCCACAGCGGAAGTCCCCCAGGTATTCGTGGTGTGCCACAACCCGGTCAGCGCAGACAAGGGCGACGACCTTGCCGCATGCGGTCCCGAGGGCACCTCGCCGCGGATCGGCGATCTGCGTTACAACATGGTGAACATCATCCAAGATCCACAACTGATGAGCCCTTGGGGCATCATGATGGACGCGGAGGATCCACTCACCGGCGAAAAGATCGCGGGCAGCGTGAGTCAATGGGGAGCGGTGCTGGACCGTGCGGCGAGCAGCCTGGTGGACATCCTAGGCCTGATCAATGGGGACATCGATCCCGAGAGCTTCATCACTGGGCAGGACGTCAGTTTCTGGGTGTCCCAAAACAAGCCGGGGGCCCTCGCCGAAGCGGGCGCGCCCATGAGCAAGGCCGAGCTAGACCAGCGCCGCGCAGCATTCGATCCCAAAGTTCTGACGGAACTGACTGCAGGTCTGCCCCAGGAAAAGAAGAACGTGCCACCGGCCGCCCGTCGCAAAGCGCGGGAGACGGCGCTCGCCAAGCTTGGGCGGCTCGGCCCGGGCAACGCAGCGCTGTCGACACGGCTGTCGAAACTGCGCGGTTCCGCCGTCGAAGCTCGCATGGTCAGCCCGGAGCTGGCGCAAGCCGTGGGTGCGGATCCAACGGCTCCCGTCAGCCCAAGCGTGATGGAGCGCGCGTCTCCGGTGGGGCGCATGAATCCCAACGTGCGGCGTGCACAGCAGCGCGCGCGCAGTCTCGCGAATGTGGAGCGCCACGCCTGCCGTTACGAAGCCACGGAACCTGACCATCTGATTGGCATGGCGCGGGCCGCCGCAAAGTTGTTCCCGCGTCCAGATCCGAAGGACAAAGCAGCGCTTGCGGCGTACCGCAAGAGCATCGAAACCTGGGCCCGTCAGGAGTTCTCTCGCGGCGTCATGAGCCACGAGATCGGACACTCCGTGGGTCTGCGCCACAATTTCGCGGCCTCTTTTGATTCCCTGAACTACGAGCCCCAGTACTGGCAGCTGCGTACCAATCACGGAGCCGTGACGGCTCCCTGCGCCGCCGGCACGACGGACGGTTCGGGTTGCATCGGCCCGCGCTTCCGCGATCCGATCAGCGAGCAAGAGATCGACGGCAACATCGGTCGCTACGGCACCAGCAGCGTGATGGACTATCCCGGCGACCAGAACCAAGACACGGTGCTGCCGGGCAAATACGATCGCGCAGCCGCGCGCTTCATCTACGGCGGAGTGGTCGACGTCTGGAACCAGCCCGGCGTGAGTGTCAGTGGCAGCGGCGCAGGCCAGGCCGAGGCCTATGCCCTCAGCGCGTTTACCACCAGCCCGGGCCTCTTCGGCGTGTACTACTTCCCGAAAGTCGACCCGAGCGCGGGCTACGACTTCATTCACTATAGCCAGTACCAGAACCAATTCGGCCTGCTCGGCGCGTGTCAGGACGACTCCGCTGCGCCCCTTGGCAAGCGCTGCGCGGAGCGCAGCATGGACGTCGTAGACTACCGCGACATGCAGGACTTCGCTTCGGACCCAGACTACGCCGGTTTCGCCTGGGCGGTGAACGCAAAGGCCGTGGACGGGACGGGGCGCGTGCGTCGCGGCTATTTGTTTTCGTCCGACGAATATGCGGACACTGGCAACGTGCCTGCCTTCAGTTCGGACGCCGGTGCAGACGCCTATGAGCAGATCCGATTCTTGGAGGGCGCCTACGAGAACCGCTACTTGCTGGACGCGTTTCGCCGTAACCGCGTGGAGTTCAACAGTTACGACACCATGGTGCGCACCCAGGCGCGCTACTTGGACAAGATCCAGTTGATCGCGAAGACCTTCGCTTTTGGGGCTGTGCTGGACGGGGATGCCACGCAGCCGAGCGCCGAGTTCTTGCAGGACGGCTTGTACGGGCCGCACGCCGTGGGCGCCACGGTGGCACTGGACATGTTCGCTCGCATCGTCACGCGCCCCGAACCGGGGCACTATTGTCCGGCTGATTCTTGCGGTGTGGGACAACCCGCTGGAGTGGCGACCGAGCTATTCGCCGCCGACAGCGTGCCGTTGCCCGACGTGTTCCTGTACGACTTCAAAGTGCCCTTGGGGCCGGGGCGATTCTTGCACAACGATTATGACTACTCCCAAGGCTACTGGTGGGGAGACTACCAGTCGCAAGTCGGCACCTACTACGACAAGATCTGGGCGACCTACTATCTGTCCGAAGCGTTCGACACTTTCATTGCTAGTTCCAAAGAAGACTTCGTGGACTCGCGCTACAAGAACGTGAGCTTCGCGACGGTCTTCCCGGAGCAAGTGCGGCGGTTGTACACCAGCATCTTGACCGGCGATCTTGAGACCTACGCCCCGCACGCCACGGCGCCGACGAGTACCACGGAAACGCCGCTGGGTAGCATGGGCTACCCAACATGGTCCGACGTGGCTGGGCTCGGCACGCGGCCGGCAGGTGCCTTTTTGGTCGACCCCAACAACGGATGGAACGAGCAACTCTACGCCCTGGTGTGGGGCGCAGCGTTCTTCCCTACGAACTGGTCGAGCAGTTGGTCGCATGAGGCGCGCATCGCGCTGCTGCCATCTGAGACCCCCGACTGGCCTCCCAACGAGATCATAGCCTTCAGCTATCCGCCCTCTGGGTTGACTTATCGGGCGCGTAGTTATGGGCAAGAGACGCTGTATGGACGCAGCGTGGACAAGGGCATTGGCGCGCGCATGCTTGGGTGGGCCAATCAGCTGATGGCCCTTGCCTATCTCACGGACAAGGACGTCAACGGCGCTCCCATCTTTGGATCCGACGGGCGCCCCATGCTCACCCTGGATGTGAACGGGATGCCCCAGAAAGATCCCCAAAACGCTCAGGCCTTCGCCGACCTCCAGAAGTACGTCGACTTCATTGACCTGATGCGCCAGGTGACCGCAACCTTTGAACAACCCTTGGGATCTGGAGATCTGCCCGAACCATGAAATCATCACGAGCTTTCCGCAGCCTCGGCTGTGTCATCAGCGGTGCAGTTTCTTGTGCGTCCCTTGCCTGCGCCACGGGCGGTGCTGACAAGAAGCCTGGCACCGGCGGTAGTGCCGCAACCGACGCGGGAACCGGCGCAAGCGCTGGTGCGGCGGGCAGCGGTGGCGGCTCCGGAAGCGGCGGGATCGCTGGCGGCGGAGCCGGAGGCGTGGACGCAGCGGCAGATTCGGGCCCTGCCGACGCCGCGGCGGACGCGCCGGCCGACGTCAGTGCAGACGCGCCAGTCGACTCGAGCACGGATGCCGCGGCGGACGCGCCAGGTTTCGATGCAGCGGGTTGCACGGGGACGCCGCCGTCCGGGGGCTGCGCCACCGGGCAGTACTTCCACGTCTGCAAGAACGCCTGTGTTTCTTGCGCGGATATGAGCCTGCTCACGTTTCAGCCTTCGCCGAAACACATGGCATCCGTCAGCGACACCACCGGTGGCGTCGATCAGATCTTTCCCCGCATCGGCTTGGTCGGCACGAAGCTGAGCATGGTGTTTTCACAACGCGTACCCCCGACGTCTCCCACCCATCGGGACTTTGCCATGGCGGACGCTCAGGGCAACGACTGGGCAAACATCAACACGAACCTGGGCAACTTTGTGAACTACCCCAGCGCGGACGAGGTCGCGCCCTTTGTTGTGCCCGCGGGCGCGTTGAGCCCCATCTCAGGCAGTGCAAGCGCTGAGACCATGCTGCTGATGGACAGTGACCGGTCTGGGAAACGTGAAATCTACCAAAGCGCGTTGTTCAAGAGTCAAGGCTCGCCCGCCAAGCTCGCAGCCCCCATCAACGCTGGCACGCGGGACTACCACGCCAGCTACGCGCACGCTGCCACTCCGCCCCGGATGTATTGGTCGAGCTTCCGTGCCGGCAAGGGTGGGCTGCACACCTGGGCGCTGACCGGTGGGTCCGCGGACCTGGTTGCTCTGACGCATACTTCGGGCTGTGCGGTGAGCGACGAGGATTTGGAGGCCAGCATCACCGCCGATGGCAGCGTCTTGGTATTCAGCGCGCCGCGCCGGGCGCCTCCAGATTGCAATACGCCGCTCAACGCGGCGCGGCGGAGCTTGTTTGTTGCGTATATTAATCCCAGCACTGGTCAGCCCCTGGGCCCCGCGATGGAGCTGACGACCCTGCGCACAGATTTGGAGAGCGCGGCCGGTTCGACGGCAGTCTCGCTGCGTACGCCCGCATTCGAGCCCGGAGCATGCAACTTGTACTTCGCGTCGGACGCCGCCGCGGGTGACGCGGACTTCGACATCTATCGAGCCACCCGCTGATGGGTGGGCGCCTTTGGCTCAACCCCATCATGGGTCACGAAGCGCTTCGAGTGCCGCGCGCTTCCGTCGGTCCGTCGGGCACGTTGGGCGCGTCAAGCGCGCCAAGTTCCGCAAGCTGAGCACCGAAGCCCATCGCGATCAGCGGCTGCGCCAGGTCGTCGGGCAGCGGCGAAAAAAGCTCCAGCGGTTTTCCCGTCACCGGGTGCGGCAAGGCGAGGCTGAGCGCATGCAATGCCAGTCGCGATAGTCCGACGCGGTCGGAGAGCAGACGGTTGTGTTCGCTCTTGCCGTATTTGGTATCGCCGATGATGGGCAGGCTCACGTGTTTGAGGTGACGACGCACCTGATGCAACCGTCCGGTATGCGGCTGCGCCAGCACCAGGGAATAGCGCTCGAAGTTCCCCAGGCTGCGGTAGTCCGTTTGCGCTGGCACGCGTGGTCCGCCGGCACGCCGGGGAATGGCGTGGTCGATGCTGTCGCATGCCTTGGCGGGGCCGCGTACCAGCGCCAAGTAGCTGCGTTGGGTCCGTCCTGCATCGCGCGACTCTTGAACGATGCGTGCGGCGTCCGCGTTCAGAGCGAACAGCAGCACGCCACTCGTGCCGCGATCCAGACGGTGTACCGCGAACACCTGCGCGCCCAGTTGCTGCCCCAAGCGATGCGCGGCGGTGTCGCGCTCACGCGCCCAGCCGCGATGCACAGCGAGCCCCGAGGGCTTGAGCACGGCGCAAAGCGCGTCGTCGCGGTACAGTATGCGGAGCGTAGACACGAAGGCGCTAGCGCGGGCCGCGTCGTCCGGCCGGGTTGCGCATGCGGCGCATGGGACGCCTTTTCAAGAAGGGCTGATCTCCGGTGCGAATGCGTACGGTGGCTGGCAGTTCGCTGACCACACGGCCTGTGTAGGCATCGATCCCGAACTCATTGCCGTCCACGGCGGCGTCCAACCGTGCATGCACCAGATAAAGCCCAGGACGTGCAAACGCGCCCCGGGGACACAGCTCGACCAGGCGGCTGGTAATCGTCATCGAGCGCCCGGCCCGCAGTGTCAGGAACGCCTGGGGATCCGGGGAACGCAAATCAGGTTGTGCGTCGCAGGTGACAAGCCCGTTGGGACCCATGACCTCGAAGCTGACCAACTCACGTCGAAAGTAGATGCGCTGAGTGCGCTTGCTTCGGTTCTTCAGCGCCAGACTGATGGATGCATTGATTTCAGCGCGCGCGTCGGAGCCCTGGGTGAGGCGCATTTGGATCGGTGCCTTGTCCAGGCGACTGCGATCTTGCTCCAGGCGCGTCTTTGCCCAGCGGGCGTATTCGGAGCGCAGAGCGAAGGTGGGTGAAGCGAGCTCTTTCGTTCCGCTGCCGCTATCTTCGTCGATTTCGTCGGAGTCTTTGTCGAAGGTCTGGGCCACGAAGGGCGGCTTTTGCTCGACGTCGACGGGCACCTTCTTGCCATGCTTCCAGACTGTTTTAGTCTTCTCGGGCCAGCCGAAGCGCGGGCGGATCACAGCGCCGGGCACCAGTCGCCACTGGCCACCCGCTGCGAAACAGTACAGTCGTGGATCGAAGTGGTGCACGACGCCTTCTCCAGGCCCCAGCACCACGTAGGTGCGTGCGTCGGGGCGGCTGGGGACCAGGCCTGAGGGCAAATGGCAACGCTCGGTCTTGCGCTTGCCTGGCACTTCAATCTCAAAGGAAAGCAACCGCGGATCCGCCACCAGTCGTACGGGCGCGTCGCTGGTGTTTTCGATGCTCATGCGCCAGGGCAGGCGGGGCCCCCGCTCACTGACCTCAAACGCGAGGGGAGCTGGGTTCGGCTTCTTCGCTTCGTCCGCGGCTGCGGCGCTGCCTGCAACGCTGCAGCAGAGCCCCAGGACTGAAATGGCGTGCCGTAAACCCATCATCGTTGGCACTACCACAGGGGAACGGGCGGTCCAATATGGGCCGATGATCTGAAAACCGCGCTACTCTCCCGGCCGTGCGTGGTCTCTATGCCATCGTGGATGCGGATGCTTTGGGGGGCGAAAGCGAGCTCGTGCTGGCATTTGCGTGTGCCGTGGCCCGGGCGCGCCCGGCGGCGATGCAGCTGCGCGCCAAATCGTGGTGTGCCCGAGTCACGCTGGAGGTCGCGCGTGCCGCCGCGCAGTGCGCTCGGGACCAGGACGTGTTGTTCTTTCTGAACGACCGCGCTGACCTGGCACTGTTATGTGGCGCCGATGGCGTCCACGTTGGACAGGAAGACCTCAGTGTGGAGCAGGTGCGGCGCATCGCGCCCCGGCTACGCATTGGTGTGTCTACGCACGACGACGCACAACTCACTGCAGCGCTCGAACAAAGACCCGACTACGCGGCTTATGGGCCCGTGTTTCCCACAACCTCAAAGCAAGCGCCGGATCCTGTTGTGGGGCTCGAAGCGCTGGGTCGCGTCAGCGTGCGGGCGCGTGCAGCCGGCGTCCCCGTCGTCGCGATTGGCGGGATCGACCTCGAACGCGCTGGCTCCGTCGGTGCTTTGGGAGCTTGCGGCGCGGTGATCGGCGCGCTCGGAACAGATCCGGATGGCGCGGGCGCGCGGGCTCGGGCGCTCCATCTGGCGCTTGGAGGCGGGGAGTGAGTTTGGTCTTGGGCCTGATCATCGGTGGCGCGCTGCTCACCATGGGAGTCGGCACGGGCGCGGTGTTGCGTGGGCGCCGCCGCTCGGCTCAGCGCGTGCTGCCCGCTCCCCCGCCGCGCAATACAGTGCTTTCGGAGCGCGGTTTTGCTTTGGAATTGGGCGACGTCATCGACATCGACAAACAATCCCTGTGGCTCAAGCATGCGTGGCTCGCGTTGGAGGGGAACGACGCCGTTGCGGCATTGCTCTTCAGCGGTCAGGACGTGGTCGTGCTGCAACCGGGCGCCGGGTTGCGCCTGTGTTTGACCCGGGAGGTCGAGTTGAGCGTCGGACTCGAAGTGCCTTCTGCTTTGGAGCTGGACGGTGCTCGCTTTGAACGGGTGCGGCGCTTGCCGGTGCGGCTGTTGGTTGTGGGAGACTCTCCATCCCCGCCCTTTGACGAGGCGCTACTCAGCGAGCTCCGCGGCCTGTCCGGGGAAGTCTTGTGGGTGCTGACCCACGGCGGGTTCTGCAAGGCGTACGCGGGGCGCAGCCTCGACGCTGCCGAAGTCGAGTACTGGGGCGGTGGCTCCCTAACTGTAGCGGGCTAGCTTCGTCGCAAGCTCAAACCGCGCGCATGCGCAATAGCATCGCTTCCAGGGCGAGGGCCGGCTGCACGTTGCGTTCAACTTCGCGCAGACTCGCGAGCACGATGGCATAGCGCGACGCCCACATGAAAGCTTTGTCGTCATCGGCAATGGCGGCAGCCTTGCCTCGGGCTGCGATGTCCTGGGCGACGTGCCCAAGCAGCTCCCGCAGCGCGTGCCGGTCTTCCGGTCGGGACTTGGCAAGATCAAGCAGCGCCGTGGCGTCCGGTGCTTCGAGAGCCCGCGTGACTGCTTCGGAGAAATCCGCGCGCTGTTGCTGCGCCTCCGGGTCGGCAAGTTTCTGCGCCTCGGAAGCGCTCCCGTTTGCGAGGGGGGCCAGCTTCGGATCCATGCCCCACGTCTCGAGCAGTCCAGCAATCACCGCGTCCGGCAGCGGACCGAATCGCACCGCGAGAGTGCGGGACAGGATGGTGTCCAGTAAGCGATTGGGGCGGCTGGTCAGCAAGATGAATGTCGTTCGGTCGCCGGGCTCTTCCAGGGTCTTGAGCAGGCTGTTGGCGGCTTGGATGGTCAACTCGTGCGCGCCGCGTACGATGAAAACCAGGGCGCGCCCTTCGTGTGGGGCGTAGCCCGCTCGGGACAAGACGACGCGTCGGATTTGCTCCACGCTAATGCCGGTGGCTTCGCTGACGGAGCTGCCGAGCACACTGGCTGGGTACAGCCCGCGTTCCACCAAGACCACGTCGGGGTGGCGCGGCACGTGCGGTTCATCTTCGCTGATGGTCGTTGCGCGCGTGCACGCGTTGCATTTGCCGCAGGCGAGGGGAGTGGGCGCCTCACAGACCAAGGCTTGGGCCAACGCGAAGGCCACCATCTCCTTGCCCACGCCGTCGGGACCTTCGAAGCGGTAGGCATGGTGCAGCTTGCCGTTTTCGAGCGCACGGCTCAGCGTTTCCACCGCGGGCTGCTGCCCAAGGATGTGTTCGAAGCCCATCAGTTTTCGTCGTTGCCGAAATTGAGGGCGCCGGACTGGACGACGCCGGGCCAGCTGTCCACGTAGCGGGTCTTTTCACCGGGCTGCGAAGCGTCGATCCACAGGGCGTGCCCCGTGAACGGTGCACGCACGTCGAGGTGCACGAAGCGGTTGTGGGGATAGTAGCCGCAACCAACGTCTTTCATGCGGCGACAGGCCCGAAACAGGTCTTCGTTGGCGACGCCCGTGATGAACAAGTCCAGCGCGCGTCCCTTGTGGTGCAGTCCATCGTGGGAAGTGCGGCGGTAGCCGCTGATGACGTACATGACCCGCCGGGGGAAGGTGGCGGAGAGCCGAGCCACGGCCCAGACCAACCGCGGGTCGAGCAAGCGCACTTCAGGCAGCCACTCCCCGCCGACGCCGTCTGCTGCGGGCTCGAGGGGCAATGGCAGCTCCGGACGTGGCACGCCGGGCGGACGAGCGATCACGCTCAGGCGATCTAAGGCGTCCACCGCGACCGATCCGTCACACTCCAGCAACGTGATCGTGTCGTGCTCTCCGCCATAGCGTGCCAAGGTCGCGACGTATGGTTTTTCCCTGGGCTTGCAACGCCCAGCGGGCGCGACCACGGCTTGCTCGTCTGCGGGGGCGAAGAGCGCGCTTGGCGCAGCGAAGGACGGCAGCGAGAGCCCAGTCAGGGTCAGCGGAGCCGCTGTTAGCGACAGCGCGGGCAGCAGCGCGCTGCTCTCGACTGAGTGCTGCGCACCTAGGAAACGAATTGCTTCTGTGTCGGCTTCGCCGTGCGGTTCGCACGCGGTGGTGCTCCAGCTGAGGCGCCCGCCTAGCCAGTTGCTCGGCCCGTAGCGCCCCTGCCAGAACCCCCGCCACTCCCCCGGTCGCTCGACTTGCGGTTCTATGAAGCGGCGCAACAGCGGCAGCTGTCGTTCCGACGCAAGTCGGTGCGGTGTTCCCCGGGCCACTTCGGCCAACTGCCAGGTACTACCGTTGAGGGGGCCGAGCTCAGGCTCACGGACCGCCCGCTTCGCCGCGCTTGGCTCTGCGACCACCACCGTGGCTATGGCAGCGGCTAGGGCCAGCCACCGGATCGTCTGCGTGGGAGCGAGGGAGGACACGATCGGTGCCCGCAACCTACTTTCCCTGTGCAGAGATTTCAAATTGCCGCATCCGCGGCGCCGGGCTTGCCGAACCGATCCGCGAAACGGGTGATCCGATCCACCAACAGGTCGAAGTCCCAGTCGAGCGTCGCCACGTGATAGGAGCGCGTCAGCACGAGGCTCTCGACAGGGCCTGCGACCAGCCGGGCCAAAGCCAGGGAGTTTTCCGGCGGCACGCTGTGGTCCTGAGGCGAATACGCCACAAGTAGCGGCGTTTTCATGGACAAGAGCTCCCGGCGGATCCGCGGCAGCTCTGCCAAAAAGCTGTTGCCCGCCGCGGCTGCGAACCAGGCGTAGGCGTTTTCCTCGCCGCCTTTGGCGATGTCGTTCTTCACCAACCCCGCTGCCCCCGCGGGCACGATGGGGAGGATTTTTTCCAGCTGCGGGGCAAACTTCGCCAGCAGGCCTTCGCGGTCCAGGACCGTCGAGTTGATCGCCACCACACCGGCAATCTCGGTATCCGGGGCGCACGCCAGGTCGAGGGCGATGGTGCCCCCCATGCTCAGCCCGACGACGATGACGCGGGTCGTTCCACTGGTTCCGCGCGACACCGCCCGCGCAACCTCGAGGCGCCAATCCGCATATTGGGTCCGCTGCATGTCGAGCACATTCGTGCCGTGCCCCGGGAGGCGCACCACTTCCACTCGGAAGCCTCGGGCGGCCAATGCTTCGCCCAGCGGGCGGGTCGACGTGGGATTACCTGAGAAACCGTGGGAGACGACGATGGTTGTTTGCGCACGGTCCCCGTCGCCGGGAGCAGACCAGGCTTCAGCGCCAGGTAGGATTTCCGAGCTCATGGTCAGATTCGCGCGGCCACCTACTCCGCTGCCGCGACGCCTTCCATCTGCTTCTGCCCGAGCCGGAGCAAGTACAGGAACGTGTCGAAGGCTTCCTTGGCGCCGGATTCCTCGCCTTCCAAGAACTCTGCAACCGCGAGGCCGTTGAGCACCGCCAATACCAGAGTTGAAAGGGCACGCATCTGTGGGAACTGGGTGGCGTCGATCTTGAGCACATCCGCTACGCCCTCACTGATCAACCGCCGAGCGTCCTTCTGGAGCAGCGCCGCCCGGCGTTGCAGCTCGGGATCGCGACGGGATGCGCTCCAGACTTCGATGTTGAGATGCATTGCGGTGCGGTTGCCCTCAAGGACCTCCCAGAGAGACTGCAGCGCATGGACCAGGCGCTGCCGAGGCTCGGCGTCCGAAGTCGTCTTGATGGCGTCCTGCACCCGCGCGAGGTACTTGTGCTGGCTGTAGCTCTGCACTTCGTGGATCAACGCGGCCTTGCTCGCGAAATAGTAGTGCACGATGCTCTTGCGGAGACCGAGCTCCTTGCCGATCTCGGCCAGGGTCGTGGCGCTGAACCCTTTGCGCGCGAAGCACTTCGCGGCGGCAGCGAGGATCGACGCAACCCGCGGGTTGTTCCAGTCCGCTGCCTTGTCTGCCTTCTCAGGTTTTTCCGCTTCCGTTACGTCGGCGGTCGTATCAAGTGTGCTCATAGCTACCTGGCGCCCGGCCATCTGGCCGAATACCCCTCTCACTCCCGGACCGTTTTGGGCACGTGCCCGCTAGGTCCGGGTAGCGGGTTTTTCCCCCCGTGGGGCGGCCGCTGTCAAGTGTCGCCCGGCCGGCCGTCCCGCAGTGGAAAGAGGCGCAAAAGCGCGGATCTGAACTCTTTTGCCGGGCAAATCAGAAGATCCCGGTCTACGAACGGCCCAATCGCCTCGGATTTGGCGTCTGCGACCCAGTTGTAGGCTTTTTCTGGAGCAATTCCGTGTTGTTCGCAGAGAATTGCCGCAATGACGCTCACGCTGCGACTCATCCCCGCGGCGCAGTGAACCAGCACATTGCCTTGGGCACGCCGGCGACGAATGAACGGCACCGCGACGCCAAGAGCGTGTTCGAACTCTGACTCGCCGTTGCCGCCGTCGAGGATCGGCAGCCTCAGCCACTCCGTGTCGTCCTCGGTCGGGCCGCTGATTCGGTCCGTGGGGAACAGGGGCATGGGGCAGAGCGAGACGACCCCGAAGAACGGCGCATCTGCCCTGCGCGCTCCGGCCAGCGCTTCGCAGCCGGACTGGTAATCCCCCAACCAAAGCTTATCGTCGATCTGCCACACGTCGCGCAGAGCGTGCCACAACTAGGGCGTTGCAGCGATCCTTGGCCCCTTCAGTAGCCGGGATCTTTGGCAGTGGATTTGCCGGACTTCGGTGCCGCAGCCGGTGCCGGGGCTTTGCCAGCCGGCGCCTTTGAAGCAGGGGCCTTTGGCGCGGCAGGTTTGCCTGCCGGTGCTTTGCCTGCGGGCGCTTTTCCAGCAGCGGGCGGTTTTTCCCCAGGGGGCTTGTCCGCGCCTTCGGCAGGCTTGTCGCCTTCTGCGGGATCCGCGCCTTCGGCAGGCTTGTCGCCTTCTGCGGGATCCGCGCCTTCGGCAGGCGTGTCGGCGGCTTCAGCGCCTTCGTCGTCCCCATCGAGAAACGGATTTTCCTGTGGCTCCGGAGCCACCACGGGGGCCACCTCCGGAATGCTGGCAACGCTGCTGCCACAGCCGAAAAGAAACACCCCACACACCGCCCCCAACACCAGCTGCCTGTTCATGCGCCGGAGGCTAGCGAATGCTGCCTCGCATTGCCATAGGCCCCGAGCGCATTGGCCTCTTTTCTTCCTGGTCTCGTCCTCGTCCGTGCGTCTCCGAGCGCACCACGTCGTCGAGTCTCGGCCTAGCCCTTCTTCTTCTTGGGCTTGTCCTCGCTCTTGTCTGGGGCGGGCTTCGCCTCTTCCCCGCGCCAGAGCGGCATCCCAAGCTCTTCCGTCCAACCGTAGCGACCGTACTTGCCGGGCTCGCGCCACTCGACGAACTCCGCACCACCGTCGCTGCCCCCAGGGCTATCGACGTCCAGCCCCTGGGTCATGACCAGTAGCTCGTCCGCCACGTATTCGGGATGCGGGTCGTCTTTCGCGCGCACCGAGTCCCGGGGCATGTCGCCGGTCCCGACGCGCACGATCTGTGTCGTGGGTGGGTAGACGTCGTTCCAGCGTTCACGCACTGCGTGGGCACCTTCGCGCACGATCCGATAGCGATGCAATTTGAACCCCGGAACGCCTCGCTGTGAAAGCAATCGCATGCCATGGGGCAGGTCCTTGTCCTGTCGCTCGACCTCTTCGTACGCGATGGCCTGGGTGACCCGGCGGATCAGAGTCACCGTCTTCGTGCGTTTGGGCCCCAGGATTTCCGCTCGTACGATGCCGTTCTTCACGGTTTGGTGCAGCACCACAGGGAAGTCGAAGCTGTTCTTCACCCGAAAGTTGATGGTCGGATAGACCACCGTCGCGTCGAGCCCCATCTTTATGTACGAGCTCGGTCGCGTGTGCGGGTAGCGCTCGGTGATTTCCAGCCCCGCGAAAAACGCCGCTCCGTGCAGGGTGCCGGACACCTGACAGGTGCCTCCGCCAATCCCATCAACCAGTTCGCCTTCGGCAATGACCAGCGCCACCTTGTAGCCGTTCGCCTCGTCCCTCGGCCCCACCACTTCGTTGAAGTTGAAAACCTCACCGGGCAAGAGCACGTAGCCGTCGAACTTCGACGCCGCCTGGCGCAAATTGTAGGTGCGCGCCGCATGGCGGTCGGCACGGTTGTAGCGGGTCTCGAAGGCCCCCAGCACCTCGTCGAACGCGACGTTTCCGAGTTCTGCCGCCACCCGCTTCGGCTTCTGTGGCTCGAAGACCAAGCGTGCGCTGCGGTCGCCGCGTTCGAGCGCGGCGTCTATCTGCAGCAGCGTGGCGTCCACATCCAAGAGCTGACCCAGGATCTCCGGTACGAGCTTGCGTTTCTCCAGGTCCAGCCGCGCGTCCACGGGCACCCGATCCGAGGTGTCCTTGAGGCGCAGCAACTCGGGCAATACAGCTTCTGTGTCGATCACCACGGGAACCGGCAGCTCGATCGGGCCGGGGGTGGCACGTTTTCGGTGCGCGCGCCGCAGTGGGCTCGTCGGATCCCGGGCGTCACGCACCAGCTGGGACAGGCGCACCTTGTCGATCTGTGCTCCCAGGCGACTGAAGCGAAGTGGACGCTTCTTGCCGTCGGGCATCTCGAGGGCGAACTCGCCGGCGACATAGCGCCGCACCCGCTGCAGCGCTTGCTCCGTCGCATCGTCGGAGAGGGCAAGGGACTGTCCCAGAAGCTGGACCTCCGGCGGCGGCTCGGTCTGGGAGCCCGGCGCCGGGGCGCGCGGCACCAGTGTGAGGCCGATGCCCACGCCTGCAGCCACGGCGATCGCGACGCTCAGGGCGCCGCGGCTCTGGACAAGTCGTCGAAGGAGCGATCGCTGCATGGGTCGTTCCTGCCATAACACGGCGCCACCCGAAATCGAGCCGCCGCCGCACGGCACGTTTTGAAGCATACTGCCGCCATCGCCATGTCACTTCCGGAGGAGGTCGAAAAAAAGCTGCCCGCGCTGCCCGCGCGCCCGGGTTGCTACATCTTCCGGGATTCTGCGGGCGAGGCGCTCTACATCGGCAAGGCGACCAGTCTGCGCGCTCGCGTCCGTAGTTACTTTCAGGCGGGCAGCAGCGACGACCGCGGCTTTCTGCCGTGGCTCCGGCGCCAAGTGACGGACTTCGAGACCGTCGTCACCGCAAGCGAGAAAGAGGCGGCGATCCTCGAAAGCAGCCTGATCAAGACGAACAAGCCGCGCTACAACGTGAAGCTGCGTGACGACAAGGAGTTCCTCACGTTGCGCATGTCTTTGCAGCACGCGTACCCACGCCTCGACTTGGTGCGCAAGCCAGACAAGGACGGCGCTCAGTACTTCGGGCCGTATCATTCTGCCACGGCGGCCCGCCGCACTCTGCATCTCGTTGAAAAGCACTTCCAGCTACGAACCTGTTCGGATCGAGAACTCGCCTCCCGCAGTCGTCCCTGTCTGCAATATCAAATCAAGCGTTGCCCCGCGCCATGCGTCTACGAGATCGACGATAGTATCTACGCGCAGCAAGTGCGGGCCGTGGCGCTTTTTCTCGAGGCTCGGCACGACGAGCTTTCGAAAGAACTCGAATCCCGGATGGCCGATGCAAGTGCGGCGCTCGAATACGAGCTCGCCGCCCTGTATCGGGACCAGCTGCACGCCGTGCAAACCGCTCGCGAAGCGCAACGCGTGGTCGTGGTTTCCGACCGGGACCAAGACGTCTTGGGACTGTACCGCGAGGGGGACCTGGTCGAACTGTCGCTTCTGTCCGTCCGCGCGGGACGCGTGGTGGACGCGGCGAGCATTTCCCACAAGCGTGTGGAGCTGCCTGACGACGAGCTCGTCGCCACGTTCTTGCGCGAACATTACGGCAGCGAGAACCTCAGTGCCGCGTTTATCCCCGACGAAGTGGTGTTGCCCGTACTGCCCGAGGGCAGCGGTGGCGTTTCTGAATGGCTCACGGAGTGCCGCCAATCTCTCGGTGGCCCCGCACGTCGCGTGGAGCTTGTGTCCCCGGAACGCGGCACCAAACGCAAACTGCTCGATCTGGCTCAAGACAACGCCCGCCACGCCTTCGAAGAGAAGCGGCGCTCCGCCGACGACATCGAAGAACGCCTCGCGCGCTTGCAAGCGAAACTGCGCCTGCCCGTACTGCCCCGACGCATCGAATGCTGCGACATCTCACATCTCGGAGGCGAAGACACCGTCGGTGCGGTCGTCGCGCTCACCGACGGCGCCCCAGATAAGAAGCGCTATCGTAGCTATACAGTCCGCGGCCTGACCGAAGGCGACGACTACGCCGCCATGTACGAGGTGCTCTCGCGCCGCTTCCGACGCGGCAGAGCGGCGGCGGAGGCCGAGGTTAGTAGACACGGCGCGGACGGCGCGGACGGTGCGGACGATTCGGACGGCGCGGACGATTCGGACGGCGTGGACGGCGCGGACGATTCGGACGGCGTGGACGGCGGCGTGGACGGCGGCGCGGACGGCGCGGACGGCGGCGTCGCTGCACGAGATGGTGCCCAGGCCGAACAAGCGACTGACATTGCCGAATGGGAGCTTCCCGATCTGTTTGTCGTGGACGGGGGGCGCGGGCAATTGTCGGTTGCGCTCACTGCAGCGCATGACCTCGGACTACACGACCTCGCGATTGTCGGTTTAGCCAAAGAACGCGAGACACCCCTGGGAGAAAAGCTAGTGGATCGGGTGTACCTGCCCGGTCAGAAGAATCCGATCTCGCTGCGTTCCAACAGCGCCGAGCTTTTCCTGCTCACCCGAGTCCGCGACGAAGCCCACCGCTTCGCCAACCGCGGCCGTAAGAAAACCGGCAAGCGCCGCCGCTTCGAGTCCGAACTCGACCGCATCCCCGGCATCGGCGAAAAGAGCCGCACGGCGCTACTGACCCACCTCGGCTCCCTCGAAGGCGTCCGTGCCGCCAACGACGAAGCCATCCTCGCCGTCCCAGGCATCACGCGCCGCCAACTCACCGCCTTGCGCAAGCACCTCAAGCCTGAGTAGCGCACGGTGCCGCCTTCGCGGGGCCGACGCGGCGGGGTTCGGTCACGCGCGACACTGCGTCGGGTGGCGCGTCACTGTGTCGCGTCTCGTGCTTCACTGCGTCGCGTCGCGTCGCGGGGTCGCATCGCGCTCGGTCACGTCGCCTGCGGTCCGGCGTCGGTTCGCGCGCGTCGCTCTCGGTCACGCGCGACACTGCGTCGGGTGGGCGCGTCGCTGTGCGTCGGCGGCGCGGTTCATTGCGTCTCGTGCTTCACCGTCGCGTCGCGGGCGTCACTCTGGGTCAGCAGAGCGAGCGCTCTCCGCAGCCGTGCCAAA
>CBDUPW010000136.1:0-17927 GCA_965369205.1 uncultured Polyangiaceae bacterium
AGGCCCGTAGTTTCACCCTTTACGCGGAATTAGACCAGCGAATGACGTGCACGCAGCGCGGGTCGCCTCGTGCAACGCAGCCTTTTTCCACGGAGCTCACGTGCTTGCAGCCCATGGCGCCAAACACGGACGGCTCCGAGAGCGTGACCATCTGGCACAAGATCCGGTGGTGGCTCTGCCAACCGTCCACGCTCCAGTGCAAGGTGTTGGGCCCGTCCCAACGCACGTCGAGGGCACCATTGTCGAAGTGCATTCCCCACAGGCTCTGCCCAAACTTCACGTAGCGCTCGGGAGACAGCAGCACCTTGATGAAGAAGCGCTTGTACAGGCTCTCCAGGTTGCGCTTCATGGTGAACGCCACGCCTTCTTTCAAGATCGCGTCAAGCTCGAAACCCTGGTGCACTCGTGCCAAAGCGTCGCAATAGGCATGGATGATCTCCGCCGGGTACCAGGCCGAAGCCAAGATACCCAGATCCGGTCGCGCCGCGTCGAAGCGATGTTGTACCGCGGGTGGTACGTGCTTGAGCAACTTGGTGATGCCATCCGCGCCGAAGCGTTGCTGGTACCAAACCAAAAACTCACGCACGGCCGCTCCCTTGACGTTGCCCAACTTGCCGTCGACACCGGGCCGCGCCACCGCAGCGGCACTGGTTGGGGGTACTTCCATCACGCTTCAGCACTATCTAGGGCGCCACAGTTGGAACGCAAGGCCGAACGCCGAACGCGCCGCGGGCGCCTTCAGCCACGAACCTGCGCGGCGCGCGACTCCCGGGGCGGCGGGGCCAAACAAGTCGCCACGATGCCCACCCAGGTGATTGGCCACGCCAACAGCGAAAGCACGCCGAGGCTGGCACAGAGCGCGAATCGCACACCTCGAAGTAGCGCGGCGTCAGCGCAGCCCAGCGCTTGTCGCCACGTGAAGCCTGGATCACGAAATCACCCAGGGTACTTACCCGCCAGTTTTCGCAGCGTGGTGATGTTGCGCATCGTGGCCGGCACTCCCAGCGCTTTTTCGAGTGCAGCGTTGGAGAACTTGGAGTCGCTGATCTTGGTGCGACACCACCAGTGCACCTCCCGGCCGGAGATGGAGAAGTCGTCTTGAGCGTTGCGCAGCGCCATGAGCTTCTGTTTGGCTGCAGGCTTGGGCAGCTGGTGCAAAAACGCCACCATGTCCGCAGCTGGCTTTCCGATGCCGGACTTTCCAGAAAATGCGTCACGCTCGGCAACGGCTGCCAGCTCTGCAGGTGTACGCAAGAACGTGGCCACCTCGTAGCCGAGCTCGCTCTGCAAGTGCGCAGCGATCCGGGACTCCAGCTTCTCTGCTGAAGCGCGGGACTCGAAGATCACGTTGCCACTGGCAATGAACGTCTCCACTTTGGAGAGCGACAACGCCTCAAAGAGCTTGCGCAGATGATCCATCTTCACGGTGTGGCCACCGACGTTGATGGCACGCAAGAGGGCGATGTAGCGGGGCAAGGCTGCTCTCCTGGTCTGGGGGTTGCGCTAGGGGTGGTGCAGCGGGCTACAGTTCGGACATGGGTCGGGGATAAGCTGCGGTCCAGTGTAGTTGTTGAGCTTCGAAACGCGCACCAAGCTCAGCGCCTGTTTCGTGTCCAGGTAGTGTTTGTTCATTCCGAGCTGGCCGATAGAGCAATTGCGCGGCCCGCCAAAGTTGTTGACGCCCTTGTTCGTGAACAGACCGCCTGCGGGGTTCGTGTCCGGATCGAAGCATCCGTCGATCCAGGCTTGGATTGCGGACGGATTCCAGCCGCCGAGCCAGTCACCATGCAAACATCCTCCCGGAGTGGGCGGCGACGCGGATTCAAAACCTTCGTCGCAGGAGAGGCGCCAGGTCGACGTGCTGGCGCCGGGGTTCTTCCACTTCACCAGATACGAGATCTGCGGCACTCGGTATGGGTGCGTTGACGGGCACGGATCGTTGTTGGGCACCATCTTGGTGTGACTGACGAAATCTGCGCTGGACAGCACCGGTTTGCCGGTGGGCGTTCCGTCGTCGGTAGCCAGGCACTGGGGAAATTGGATGGTCGCCTGGATGTCCTGCCCCGACGGACACGCTGGTGTGGCAGCCGTGCCCGGGATAGTCGGTGAGCGGGTGACGGTCTGACCTGCGGATGGCTCGTAACACCCCCAATGCAGTGAGTCCGACTCCACGAAGTTGTTGTTCACGCTGCCGCCAGGGTTGACGTTGCCGATCAAAAGTTCGATCCCAGCAGGCAGTGGCTGCACCTCCCAGGGGCGGTAGGACTTGTAGTAGAGCGTGATGTTCTCTGGGATGACCAGATTGCGCGCACCAAGCGGGCCGTCGTAGAGCGCCGGGATCCAATACGCCGAACGGTTGAGCGGTCCGCCCTGACACGTGCTGCCGCCGTGCTCCATGATGTCATTCGGGTCGGACGGCAGCGACGGATTGTTGAACACGGAATACGCGCTGGCGCTGGTATTGCCCCAGAACATGTGCAGATGCGCTTCACACGGTCGCTTGGGCTTTACGATCGGGTCTTCGTAGCCAAAGTGCGAGTAGACACATCCGATGCGGAACTGCCCCTGGGTTCCCGGCCCAGGGCCGTTGTCGGGCTGAGCCACACTGTCCGTGAAGTCCGGATTGTGCACGCCCTTGTAGTAGCCAGTGCCCGAGGCGTCGAGCTGAGCTTGGGTCGCAGCCTTGTACTTGTCGTAACCCGCGAAGTTGTCGACGGCGCTGAAATCGTTGAAGTCACACTGGGCCTGTGCACCACCCGCACCGCCGGAACCTGCGGAGGCGCCGGTACCGACGCCGCTCGTGCCACCGCTACTCGTGCCACCGCTACTCGTGCCACCGCTACTCGACGCGCCCTGACCGCCGGCGCTTGGAACGGCTCCGGTTCCCGCAGCCGCTCCACTATCGCTGTCCGAGCAACCGACGCACAGCGCGAAGAGCAGCGGAAGTGTTGCATGCACAGCCGGTTTTCGCGCGCGGGTACAAGACTCAGGGGTGAGCATGCGAAGGGAGCAGCAAGCGACATGCCAGCCACAATGTCGCGGACTCGGCCCGATCTTGCACCCAACTGCGACCGCAGAGGACGCACGTATGACCTCCAAAGCCGCGCCGCGCATTCGGCGGCGCAGGTTCAGCGCTTCAGCTGCCGCGCACGATGCGCAACTTCCTCAGGTCGACGAAGCTCACGGGCTCCGCGTCCGGGGCGTCCCCGATATTCAAACCATTCGCGAGTCCGCGCAGAACGTCCATGGGGGCGACGATACCCGCGAGGGTGCCGTCGTCGTTCACGACGAGTGCCCGGTGGATCTCTTCGTCGATCATCAGTCGCACGGCGAGCATCACCGGATCTTCCGCGCGAACCGCGAATACAACGCGGGTCATGGCATCTTCTACCAGCATGTCCCTATCTGGAGGCTGGTGCCGCGAGTCAAGCAGATCCGTCTTGGACACCACCCCCACTACGCGGCCGTGTTTACCAAGCACCGGCGCGCCGTTGATGCGGTGTCGCGCCAACACCTCAGACGCACCGCGCGCATCGGTTTCAGCTTGAACGAACACCACGCCCTCGGTCATCACGTCGGAGACCCGCGCCACCCTGACCATGGCCACCTTGCTCATTCCCGTTTGGAGCTTGCGACGGCAGCGCAAAAACCGCAAGGCCGCGCTGACCGCAGATGTTACGCTCGCGGCATGCGGCGTCGCTCCTACCAGTTCGTGGTCACAGTATCCGCTTTCGCCGCCTGCACACCGACCGGCGCGAAGCACAACAGCGCAGAGCCGAGACCCTCCGTGACTTCCGACGCCCCGGCGCCCAAGCACCAGCCCCTGGTCGCAACAACTGAAAGCGCAGACGCAGCGCCCGCCACAAGCGACGCGGCCAGCGCCACGACGGATCCCCCGAGGCTTGCGGACTATCCGAACCTCTTGAATCCCAAGGACGCCGCAGGCCGTGTGATCCACCGCGCGTGGCACGGCACGGGCTGCTACGTCGAGCTGCCCTTTGCTGCGCTGAAGCCCGGCGAGCAGCGCCCACCAGGCACGGCTCCGCCAACCAATCCGGTCGCGTGTCCCCCAGCGATGACGGATCCCGCGTACGCGCAGTGCCGTGGCGGAACGATTTCTCAGAACGGAGCCGGCGACGCTTGCATTTGCTTCATCATGGGCAATCCCCCACCGTTGCCCAAGGCCGTGCCGTGTCCGAGCAAATGAGCCGCACCGGGCCTGGCAGGGCGAGCGGCGCGCCAGGGCAAGCGCACGTTGTCGTGGCCCGGCAGTAGCGACCCGCGCAGCGCGCCCGGGCGAGCGCACGCCGGTGTAGCCCGGCGGAAGCGACCTGGGCGAGTGCAATTGCTGAGGTCCGTTTGCGTCGGCAGCTGTCTCATCCTGACAACACTTCTGCCTTCTTGATTTTGACCAGCTGCTCGCGCGGTTGTGCCACCGATTCCACCGACGGCAAACTGGGTAACAGTCTGCTAGCGCCGCTGATACTGGGCGGTCTGATCGCCACGCCCATCGGCTTCACCATGCTCGGGACGGCGATGAAACCAGAATACAAGATCGAGCCAGAAGATCCCGAGCGGCTCCGACCTCGCGCGTCACGAACCAAACGCCACGTACGATTGCGCGCGCCCCCGCACCCCATCCCGCCGCAATTCAACGTTGCGGCCATGCCAACCAAGAGCGGCGGCATGCTTGGATTCGGCGTCAGCTTCTAGCAATCCATACGGTGGTTCAGCGCGCTCGTGCAAAGCTACGTGCCGAGTCATGCACAAGATTTCTGGCACTTCCGCATCGACTCTTGCCAAGGCTGCGTCGACTTCCCGACGCCAACCATAGCCTTGCCGGCCGCTGCGTATGCTCAACACGACCGCCCGTCACGCAACGCGACAAGCGCAAGCGTGCACGGCGACACCGCGTTCCTCGAACCGAGTGCGCCACAGCGCGTCGGGTATGCAACGCATGCGCGTTCCGACCTTGATGTAGATCAACGCGGCTCATGAAACCCCGCGGATCCAAGCGCGGCACGCCACTTGCTGGTTTCTCGCCAGGCATTCCTTCCGTATCGCTATCGATGATTCCCGACTTCACGCGCGCAGTCGGAGTGCCTCGGCTCGCGGGGATCGCGTATCCCATGTCGCGCCCTCTAGGCCGGCCTGGAGATGTAGACGGACAGCGCTCGGTACTGCAATCTCTGCTGGAACTACTGGATCGCGCTGAGACACCCGGCAGCTACGTCGAGTTGCCCTTCGTGTGGCCCGAGTCCCCAGCTCAGGCGCGAAAAGGAAGCGACGTGCGTCCGCCCATTGCCCAGCTGCTAGCGCGCAAACCGTGGCTGCTGCCTCGGCTCTATGCCGGCGAGATCCCTGCCGAAGTGTGAGCGCGCTCCCAGCTTTTGAAGGCAAGCATACGCTGGCGTTGTCGACCCAAATCCCCCCGCAGCCGCCACATCCCGCGAGTACGACTTCATCCACGCCACCCAAGCACCCGGTGCAGGTGCCGATGACGCGCAAGGACGGCACATCCCCCAAGAAAATCCAAACGCTACCCCGATTGTCGAGGCCCGACGCTGACGTCGCTGACCCGCGTTCCGCATGAGAGTACACTCGCGCGATGCGCTACTTCGTACTGCCGTTGTTCGTTGGACTACTTTGCGTGGCTTGTGGCTCCGACGAAGCCGGTACGGCGGGGCCGTCGGGGCTGGGAGGTTCGGGCGCGCGTGGCAGCGGCGGATCGGACGCAAGCGCAGGCAACTCGGGCAGCGGTGGCATCACCATCGACGCCGGCGCCGCGGACGCCGGCAAGTACGGCTGCAGTTCAGACTTGCGACGCGTCACCGATGCGGCCGGCGCGACCATCGAAACCTGCGCGTCGGACAAGGGCTGCGTCGACGGCGCGTGCATCGCGGCGTGCCAGGCGGCGAGCCAGAGCCGCGCGAACTTCGGCTGCGAGTTTCGAGTGCCGACCCCGGCGACGTACACGGGCTTCAGCGCTCCGCCGTGTTACGCCGTGTTCGTCGCCAACACCTGGCCAGAGCCCGCCAAGCTCGGAGTGAGTCTTGGTGGCGCTAACTTGGACGTCACGCTTTTCGGTCGCGTGCCCGTGAAGGGGCAGCCCGAAAGTGCGTGGCCTGCGGTACCGGCCACGGGCTTGCCGCCGGATCAAGTCGCCGTGCTGTTCCTGTCGAGCGACCCCAACTCGATCTTCGTGCAGAAGAACTTCGACTCGAGCTGCCCGGTCAAGCCGGCGATCGACGCTGCTACGTACCTGGAAGGCACGGGCAAGTCCAAGGCGTTCCAGCTCACCTCGACGGTGCCGGTGAGTGCTTATGACATCGTGCCCTACGGCGGCGCGCTGAGCCATGTTCCAGGTGCACAGTTGCTCTACCCCGTCAGCGTTTGGGGAACGAATCATGTCGTCATCGCGCCGCCGCCGGGAACTCATACGACGCCTGGGCCCCTGTGGCTTCAGATCCTCGGCCGCGATGATGGGACGAGTGTGTCCGTTCTGCCGAGCGTGGACCTACCCGCGGGCGGCGGACTGACTGCTGCGCCCAAGGGCGCTGTGGCGAAGTTCAGTGTTGGAGCGAGCGAGTACTTGCAGTGGGAGTTGCCTTCGACGTCTCTGGATCCATCCGGCACCATCATCGACTCGGACAAAGCGGTTGGCGTCTTCGCCGGCAATCGCTTCTTGCGGCTGCAATCCACACCGGCGCCGGGTGGCGACGCGAGTCACCATCAGATCTTGCCGGTATCCGCGCTGTCGAGCGAGTACGTCGCGGCGCCCTACGCCACACGCCGCGCCGATCTCGCGGCAGAGGCCATCAACTATCGCGTCGTCGGCGTGGTCAATGGCACGACCCTCACGTACGACCCCGCAGTTTCCGGCGCGCCGACGTCGCTAGGACTGGGTCAGGTCGTCGACTTCGTGGCGACTGGGCCGTTTCGCGTCAAGAGCCAAGGATCGACGCACCCCTTCGCTGTCGCGCAGTTGATGGACACCGCGAACATCCCCGGCGGCTCGCGCCCCGGTGCGATCGCACCGGGTTTTGGTCCCAACCTCGGCGACGAAGACTTCGTGGTCTTGTTGCCACCCGCGCAGTTCCTGCAGCGCTACGTGTTCTTCAGCGATCCCGCTTACCCAACGACCAACCTCGTGCTCACGCGCGCCAAGGCAGAGGGCAAGTTCCACGACGTCTCGGTGGACTGCCTCGGCGTCGTCAGCGGTTGGAAGGCCGTAGGCAGTGACGGCCTGTACGAGGTCACCGACGTCGATCTGATCCGCGCGAACGCTCCCGTCGGGAGCTGCGGCAACGGCCGCCAAGCGGCTTCGAGCACAGGGCCGTTCGGAGTCATCGTGTGGGGACTCGATTCCTATTCCTCGTACAGCTACCCAGCCGGCGGCAATTCAGCCCAGCTGACGAGCGTCGTCGTGCCCGCCGTGCCGTAGCTTGGCGGAGCGTTGGCAACGGTCGTCTGCTATTCTGAGCGCATGGTGCCCGTACTTTGCGGGGCTCGCGGGGGCGCTCCGACTTCCGCTGCCTGTAAGCGTGTCAATGTCCTTGTTCTCGCTCAAAATGGCTCCCGACCGTATCGCGAAGATCACGGACAGGGTGCTGGAGCAGGCTGCGCAGGACGAGCACGGGGAGGCGTGGCGCTTGGCCCAGCCTTTGTTGAAGGCCACTCGCCAGGTTGCGGCTGCGCAGGCCTTGGCCGATCTGACGAGGCGCGGCGCGTTCGAGATGGAAGCTGGTCTCACCGCAGCCAGAGCCTTGGCGGACGCCCATCCCGCCGACGTCCAGGTCATGAGCAAACTCGGGCGCGCGTTCGAGAGCCTTCACGACATGCGCTACCTGAACGCGGCGCCGCCGGACGATCCTGTCCTGATGCAGATCGCAAACGCGCTCAAGGGTCTCGTCGAGGCTGGGGCTGCAAGTTGCCGAGACGATGAGATCGCCTTGCACTGCGGGATGGGCATCGCAGCTCGGGTGCTGGGTCGTTCCTGGGATGACATTGCCGAGCGCTCAGAACGCTGGTTAGTCGAATCGAAGGGCGCGCGCTGGCAAGATCTCTACGGGTTGGGTCTTTTCTACAAGACACGCGGGCGTTTCAAAGAAGGGCGCGACGCGAACCAGCGGGCCTACGATTCGGGCGGGGCGGATGACGAATCCGTGTGCTGGAACCTCGGTATCTGCGCCACGGGCGCCGCAGACGGCGAGACCGCCCTGAAGATCTGGAAGTCGATGGACAACAAGATCGAGATGGGTCGCTTCGGGCTGCCAGAAGGCAGCTACCACCAGGTCAAGGTGCGCTTAGCCGAGCGTCCACTTTCAGAGCGCGACCCCGCATCAGAACCTGACGATCCGGGGCTGGAGGAAACCGTTTGGGTGGAGCGGCTCAGCCCGTGCCACGGCATCGTGCGCTCAGCGCTCTACCAGGAGCTGGGCGTCGACTTTGGCGACGTCGTGCTCTTCGACGGCGCGCCCATCACGTACCATGAGTACGGCGAGCGGAGCGTAGCGGTATTCCCCCACCTCGCTACGCTGGTCCGTCCCGGTTATCGCATCTGGCGATTCGGCGGCACGCAGGGCCAGGCCGAACGGATCGCCGACCTGTCCGATGAGCTGCCCGACGACACCGTCCTGTACGTCCACACCGAGCAGTTCCAAGTGCTGTGCCGCTCCTGCTGGGAAGCTGGGCGAGTCAATAGCGACAGGCATCAAGACGTCGAGCATCGCGTCGTGACAGGCAAACTCTGCGCTCCCCCCGGCGCAAACCCGATCGCACTGCGCGACCAACTCGACAAGCTCGTCGCCGAAGCCCGAGACGTGCAGTTACTGGTACCCGATCTAGCCAGAGAGGCCGGCGACGACGCCCGCGCCGACGTCGAAGCGCGCCGGCTAGCGATGATCGACAGCGGCTGAACCGTTTTTGGGGGTCGGTTCGCGGGTGCACGCGGGGCCGCTACTCTCGATGTGGGCCACGAGGGTGCGGTAGACGCTTTTTCACGCAACCCGGGTAGTGAGCCGGGTCCGCGCCTAAGGAAAGCATCTATGGACGCAGTTCCCGACAGTGCACGCACCGTCTTGGGCGAGTCTGCATTTGCAGACCTTCCCGCCGATGCCCACTGCGAGATACTGGATTCATATGAGCGAGCCGGGCGCGCGAGACCTAGCGAACGACCTGCTGCTCGCGGCGCTCGAATCTATCGCGGCACCCAGTTTCGTGGTCAGCGCCGCTGGCAGCGTGCTGTTCAAGAACCAACTGGCGGAGCAGCTGCTGCGTCGCGCCCCGGAGATGTCAGCGGTCGCCCATCGAGAATGGCAGGCGGGGTCGGCGCGCCAATTCGCCGTAGAGCCGGTGGGGCAAGCGGGAAGCCACGCCCTGGTCGTCCTGCGTCCGGCCTCCTCGGCGGAGCGCCACGCGATGGACGGCAGTCGACGCTGGGGCCTAACCTCGCGCCAACGCGAAGTGCTGAGCCACCTCGCCTTGGGCAAGACCAATCGAGCAACCGCTGTTGAGCTCGGCTGTGCCGAGCGCACAGTCGAGGTGCACGTTGCCGCCATCATGCGCAAAGCGAAAGTGGCTTCACGAACACAATTGCTTTCGAGCTTGCTCGGGCACTAGGCGCTTCCGCGCCGGTGGAAATCGGATTGGGTGAAACGCGATGACACGATTCCAGTGGTTGATTGCGGGGCTCGGGGTATTGCTATTCGCCGGGGCTCTAGCATGTAGCGAAGACTCCAAGCCAGTTGGTGCAGCGATCTCGGGCGACGCCGTTAGCGCCACCTTCGGGCCCGCGGGCGGGGAGCTGGCCAGCAAAGATGGCCGGCTGCTGCTGTTCGTTCCTGCGGGCGCGCTTTCTGAACCAACCACGCTCACCATCGCGCCGGCGGCAAGCGCACCCCCAGGCGCATTGGGCCGGCGTACGATTTGACCCCGCACGGCACGACATTCCATGTGCCGGTGGGCATCCGCATCGCCAACGACGTCCCGCTAGCCGCCGGAGGGCCGGTCGCTATTGTGAGCGCCATCGATGGCAAGTGGGTCGAACTAGCGCCGTCCGGACCGGACGAAGGCGGCTCTGGTGTTCTGGGCAGCACTCCACATTTCTCGACCTACTCCACCATGCCCGCGTCGATCGTATCTCCTGCCTGCGGCGCCCCAGCGCCCGGCGCTACGGACCCCTGCCTTTGCAACGAAGCGGCGTGGAAGACTTGCTGCCATACGCAACAACCGGTCAACCCCAAGTTCGGCGTTTGGGCGAGCACCTCGCCAGAATCATGCAGCTGTGCGAACTCCGGCGACGGCGTGTGGGACTGCTACCAGACCGCTACTGGCAACGACTTCGGCGGATGCACGTCGTGTGAGCGGCAATGCTGCAAGAACGCGAAGGGGTGGCTGCACGCGACCGCGGGGCAGTGCGGCTGCTCAGCGGCGGCGGCGAGCGCCTGTCTGCAGAACTGCGCAACTCAAGGAAAGAACATCACGAAGTGCGAGGCCGAATTGCAGGGCCTACCACCCAGCGGGACATCGAGTTGTAGCGCCCCCCCGGTCGTTTGTGGGGGCACAAACTGCCCGCCTCCGCCCATTCTGGGAGCAAGCGCGTGCTGTTCGGGCGCCCGTTGTGGCGCGTCGGGCCCGCTGACTTCCGGGGTCTGCGTCGAGAAGAACCAGCCCGGGCAACCCGACCCAAGCTGTCCGTCGTACGAAACCGGGGCGCTGACGCTGCCCGGGTGCTGCAAACCGAGCGGCTACTGCGGCGTGCTGGACACCGCTCTCGACTTTGGCTGCGTGGACCCCGCGCAGCTTGGAGGCCCACCCGGTGCGAAGTGCGGAGGCACCGCGGGTGCTGGCGGCGCGGGCGGCTCGGGGGGCACTGGCGGCGGGAGCGGATCCGGCGGTGCAGCAGGCAGTGCCGGCGCAGCGGGCAGCGGGGGCACGTGCAGCCTGACTGAGGGCCACTGGAAAGGAAGTGGCTCGTGCGGACTCGGGACCTGCCATGTCGCGCCCGACGCGAGTGGCTGCCAATTCAAGGTCGATTGCGACACAGGGACGCACTGCAACGGGACCATGAATGGATCACAAGTGACCCTCGCCTGCTCCTTCTTCGGAGCTACTGCGACGTGCACTGCTTCGGCAACGTCGACTACCTGGACCTCCGGAGTCTGCACCGGAGCGCTGAATTGCTCTTTCACTGCGACCAAGATGTAGACCCCGCTACGTGACTCCGTGTCGGCAACCATGTTTCCTGGCGACCAGCGCGTGAACGAAGCGCTCGCCGTCGTCGCGCCGAAGGAGTTCTGTTCGCGCCTTGAGCACCTGCGATCGACGCCCGGATTCACCCGAACCAAAACTTCGTCGACGCGCTTGAGCAACCCCTCCACCATGCGCGGAGGCTAGCATGAGCCAGAAGACATGGATGTTTGGGCGGGGGCCCACGAGAACCTCCCGCGCGAGCGGGCGGACGGGGCCGAACGCTGCTGGTACGAGAGTCGGTGACTGCCATGCACTCCCTCGAAATGCCGGTGATCGCAGCTGAGCTTTGACGGACTCTTTCCGCCGGGATACGCGCGCTGGACATGAAGGTAGTCGCACTGGGTGCCGGGGGCATGGGCCGCTACGCCGCTAAGACGGCGGCCGGGTTTGACTTCATCGACGAGATTGTGGTCGCAGATCGCGATCCGATGTCCGCAAGACGACTTGCGGACTCGCTCGGAAGGAAGGCTCGCAGCGTCGCTGTGGACGTTACGGATGCTCGGGCGCTGGACGGTCTGTTTTCACAAGTGGACGCCGTTCTGAACACTGTGGGTCCGTTCTACCGCCTGGGCACGCCCGTGCTCGAAGCTGCCATACGCAACCGCTGCCACTATTTCGACATCAACGACGACTGGGAGTCCACCGAAGCCATGCTTGCACTCGATGCCGACGCGCGCGACGCGGGCATCACCGCGGTGATCGGCTTTGGAGCAAGTCCAGGTATTTCCAACTTGCTGGCGGCGTCGGCTATTGCGGAACTAGACAGCGTGGACGAAATCTATCCGGGTTTCGACCTAGACGCTGCGATGCCAGAAACCCGTGGCGACAGGCCATCAGCAGCCACGGTTCACGGCGTGCATCAGCTCAGCGGCAAGATCCGAGTGTTCGACGCTGGGCGGTTCGTAGACGAAGCGCCCATTCGGCGTGTCAGCCTCGACTATCCCGGCCTCGGGCAGCGGACCGCGTACACCATGGGGCACCCCGAAGCGATCACTCTCCCGCGCACTTTTCCGTCACTGAAGCGCGCTCTGATCCTGATGACCATGTCACGCTCGAATCTGCTCGGGATGCGTGTTCTCGCGAAGTTGGTCGATCGCGGTCTGCTCTCCATCGAGCGCGCGGCCAGCATGGTTGAGCGACTCGAAGGGGTGGGCAAGCCAGCCAAGACCCCGGAAGACTACGTTCGTGAATTGCTGAGCGAGCGCGTTGCCCGTTTGCCTCCACTATTTGCCGTGGCTCTGGGCATAAAGAACGGCAAGCAGGCGAGCGTCGGCGCCACGGTGCTTTCCGCGCCCGCGGTCGGCATGGGGGGCGCGACCGGGGTTCCACTAGCTGTCGGACTCGCGGCAGTCCGCCCTGACCGGGAGCAACGTCGCGGCGTGTTTGCGCCCGAGGCGCTCGTAAAGCCTGAGGAGTTCTTTGATCTACTGGCACCGCTTTGCTCACCGGCCAAAGGCGGTTACGCCGACCTGGTGTTGGTATCGCGGTCGTGGGAGACACTCGATCTACGCTCCGAGTTGCGGCGGCAGCTCTCGACTGCAGACTCCAACGTATGACTGGGTGGGACTAGCGACCTAGCGCTTGGCCGCCGCCAACTGGCCAAGCTAGGCAAGCATCTTGATGTGTCGCTAGGCTCTTTGCGACAGCATCAGGGCAACAGCTTGGCCACAAAAGCGTGGTTGTCGTTCAGTTTGTCGTGGAATCCCGCCGCCAACACGTTTCCCTTCAGGTCCACCGCCAAGCTCTCTACATCATCTAGGTCCACTGTGCTCTGTACCTGCTGAGTCCAGAGCACGTTGCCGGTCGCAGGATCGAGCTTGGTCACGAAGGAAGCGGTCGTGGCGTCCCGGCCGCCTGCGTACACTCCTCCGCTGGCCAGCACGACGGTCTTCACTTGGCTGGTCCCGGCAAGCTGCGTCGCCCACAGAATCGTACCCGAAGCATCGAACTTGACCACGTAGTTCGCCCCGCCGACCAGCGGCTGACAGCCCAGCTGCTTGGACGACGCACCCACGGCGTAGGTCTCGCCCTTGACGTAATGGACTGCGATGTCGGTGAAGTAATCGGTGCCGCCGCCGCCAACCTGCTTGCCCCACAGCACGTTGCCGAAATTGTCCAGTTTGGCCAGATACGCGTCCCAGCCGCCTTGGTTCGGGCCAAAGAAATCACCCTGGGTGTAGCCTGCAATGTAGATGCCTCCGAGGACGTCAGTGGCGACCGTGTAGGCCTGGTCGTTCTTGCTGGTTCCGTATTGCTTGGTCCAGACTTCCGTGCCCGCCTTGTCGATCACGCGCACCAGCACATCACTTCCGCCGAGGGCGCCGGCGTCCGAAGTGCCGCCGTCCACGGATAGCAGGGAACCCAAAGTCCGCCCCACTGCGATGACCCTTTCGCTCTGGTCCGTGGCCAGATCCAGGACGTAGTCGTCCTCGATGCTGCCAAACTGATGGGTCCACTCGACGGTGGGGGCGCTGACGCCGTCCGTGAGCTTTCGCACGAAGCCATCAAACTTGCCTTTGTGGGGGCCGCCAAAAGCCCCAGCGGTGACGCCGCCGACCAACAGCTTCCCTTTGACATCCACGGCCGTCGCATTGGCCGCATCGCTGGTGGACGAACCGAACTGGTGGGTCCACTTGTGGCCACCAGCCTTATCCACTTTGCGAAGATAGGCATCCGAATTGAGCCCGGTAAAGGGCTTGCCCAGGTCCCCGGACGTGTT
This sequence comes from uncultured Polyangiaceae bacterium, assembly GCA_965369205.1. Classification (GTDB taxonomy): domain Bacteria; phylum Myxococcota_A; class Polyangia; order Polyangiales; family Polyangiaceae; genus JACKEA01. The sequence goes on from CBDUPW010000136.1 coordinate 13,973, forward strand.
GCCTGAAATGAAGACATTCTCCGAAGCATCCGTCGCCACACCCAGCGCGCGATCGTTCTTGGGAGTGCCGAATGGGTTGTTCCAAGTCACCGTGGTGCCGCCCGTGCCAATCTGAACACAACCCGCGTCGACGCCAGCGCCACCCCCCGTGCCACCCGCGCCACCGGTAGTCGCGCCTCCGGTCCCGCCGGCGCTCGCGTCCATGCCACCCGTGCCTGCGCTCGCGTCGACGCCGGCTGTACCTCCGGTGTTCGAGCCGCCGGTGTTCGAGCCGCCGGTGTTGGAGCCGCCAGTATTCGAGCCGCCAGTGTTGGCTCCTCCGGTGGCGTTGCCGCCCGTGCTGGAGCCGCCGGTTCCCGCCCCGCCGCCTCCCTCGGGGTCGTCCTCCCCGCAAGCAGCCAAAAGTGCGAGTCCCATCCCCAAGAAATGCCAGCTCTTCATGAGCCGATGGTACAGCATCGACCGTGCGTGCGACGAACGATGTGACGCATTGCAGCTATGATGCGGAGTTGTCGCTCCGCGAGCCGCCCTACGTTGCGGGCTCGCTCGACGCCTCGGGCTCCAACTGCGACCCTAAGATCGGCGACGCGGTCGTGAGCGAGCTGTCGCCACGGCGGTGTTCGCCGGTCCCCGATTGTCGACGCCCGACGCTGACCCGCCTTCCGCATGAACAACGCCTGGGCACATTGGGGCCGGCATTTCTGGTCGAATACGTACTGCCGGGTCGCATCCGAGTTGTTGTAGCGGTGACTCTCGACCCCCACTCGACATGCGCGTAGGCTTACTTGTTGTGGATCCGGCGCGCAACGAAGACCCCGATCACCGGCTCGCGCAGCGTGTGCTCGAAGCGACCCCGGATCACATCTCAATCGTCGACCGCGACTACGTCTACCGCTACGTGAATCGCGCCTACGAGCAGGCCCATGCACGGTCCGCAGAGCAAATGGTGGGCATGAGCGTGCGCGCTCTGCTTGGTGACGAGATATTCACGACGGTCGTCGAACCAATGCTGGTACGCGCCCTCGGCGGCGAGGAGATCGCCTACGAAGCATGGTTCGACTTCGTCGAGACCGGGCGCCGGTACATGCAGGTGCGCTATCTTCCGATGCGACGGGCCGATGGCACGGTGGATAGCGTCATGGTGCTCGCCCACGACACGACCGGTCGCCGCGTAGCCGAGGACGCACTGCGCGAGAGTGAAGAAAGGTACAGGAATTACATTACGCGCGCGCCCCATGGGGTGTTCGTCACCGACGAGACGGGGCGTTACTTGGAGGTGAACCCGACCGCGGTTCGGATGACGGGTTACTCGGAGGAGGAACTGCTGCGCATGAGCATCAAGGACATGGTCCCCGAGGAACGGCTGCAGGAAACCCTCGAATACTTCGGCGTGCTCCTTGCGACGGGCAGCCTGCAACAGCGCTTCCAACTCAAGCGCAAAGGCGCTGAGCCGTTCTGGGTGAACCTGGGGGCAGCACGGGTTGGCAATAACCGCATCATCGGCCTCTGCGAAGACGTGAGCGCCGAAGTGGAAATGGAGGAGCGCCTCGGGCAATCCCAAAAGATGGAAGCGGTGGGCCTGCTTGCTGGCGGGGTTGCACACGACTTCAACAACCTTCTGACCGCGATCCTCGGCAACGCGTCGATGGTCCTGCTTCGGCCCCTCGACGCGAATTCGCGCGAGCAACTCGAGGAGATCGTCGCTGTGGCGAAGAGAGCGGCGACTCTCACGCGCCAGCTCCTCACCTTCAGCAGGCGAGAACCGCGCAGCGCAGGCACCGTGAGCCCGGACGACGTGGTTTCGAGCCTCGGGCAAATGCTCGCGCGCCTCATCGGAGAGCACATCCGCATGGAGAACTCCCTCGATGCGCGAGGTGCTCACGTCGCCATCGACCGTGGGGGGCTCGAGCAGATCCTCGTCAATCTCGTGGTCAATGCGCGGGATGCCATGCCGGAGGGTGGCCGGCTGCGGGTCTCGACGCGGCCCCTCCATTTGGACGACACCGGCGCCGCGTCTCGCCGCGTTGCGCCCGGCGACTACGTGGAGCTCGAAGTGGCCGACGAGGGGCAGGGCATGGACGCGGCCACGCGGGGCCGCGTCTTCGAGCCGTTCTTCACGACTAAGCCTCCGGGGGCTGGCTCGGGCCTCGGCCTGTCCACGGTTTACGGGCTCGTGCAAGCGACGCAGGGCGACGTGGACATCGACCGCGAGCGAGGCGCGGGCACGCGGGTGAGCGTCCTGCTCCCTACCGCGCAACCGGGTGAGGAAAAGCCGGACGAGGAGGTCGAGACCGTCGAGCGCGGCGGTGGAGTCGTGCTCTTGGTCGAGGACGAGTCCCTACTCCGCAGAATTGTTGAGCGGATCCTCCGGCACGCCGGCTACACGGTGCTCGCGGCAGAGAACGCTGAGACGGCGCTTGAGCTCTTTCGCCGTGACCCCAGACGTGTCGATCTCCTGCTCACGGACGTAGTGATGCCGGGCATGAGCGGTCCGCAATTGGTCCAGGAGTGCAAGACGGTGCGATCCGATCTGCCGGTTCTCTTCATGTCGGGCTACCCTGATCGAGTATCGAGCGGCCCCTCAGGGCGCTTGCCCGCTTCACCACTGCTCGACAAGCCGTTTTCGCCAGAAGGGCTCACTACCGCCGTAGCGCGCGTGCTCCGCGCCCGCTGAGCGGCTGCCGAATCCTTCTGCAGGCTCACGGCCAACAACAGACAGTGCGCGGGCCGGTCGGGGTGATCGTCCCGTGGGGTTGGCCTCCGACTTTGCCACACCCGGACGGCGTGAGGTTGACGAGTTTGTAGCTGGCAATGGCGGCCGTCTGCCCGATGCATCCACCGTTCGCGGGCAGCGGCTTGCTGGTCATCGTGCCGCCACACGACACGGCGTCGTACATTTCCATGGTACCGCTGCAGCCGCCCGGCGCGTTGCAGCCACAAGGCGTACAATCACGGGCGTCCACGAATGACGTGTACACGACTGTCTTCGTCATGCCGCTGACCGGGCAGGTGTCGTCGCCATCTTTGTAGATGCAGCTTCCGGGGGCGAACGGCGTCTTGGACTTTGCAACGCAGATGTCGCCGCCGCTGCAGCCCGCTCCTGCCGGCATGTTGCAGGCGCGCGCTTCGTTCTCGAAGCTCGGCGTTGGCACTTGATCCAGTCCGCCGCCGCTCGCAGTGCAGGAAAACCCGCTGGCTTTCACACCGATAAACAGCGCCGATTTCGGATTGACCAGCGTCGGGAACCCGACCTTGGGAGGCGCCTCGCAGCTTTCCACTGTCATGGGACCACTAAAGGTAGACGCACTACCACAGCTAGCGGATTGATAGAACGCCACCGGCTCGATGGGCGCGCATGTGCCGGCGCCAGTGGGCGAACCGCAGCTACAAGGGGAACAGGTCACGGGCGCCGCGCTGGGCGTGCCCTCGGCGCCTTCGATCGCGATGGTGCCCGCACACGAGGGAGGTGTTGGCCCTGGCCCCACGAACAAGTGCACCGGGCCTTTCCAATTCGCTGGCACGGGCGCGAGGCACTCATGAGTTGTGCAGGCTGCGTCGGCGCAATCCGTATCGCCGTTCTTGTCATTGTCCACGCCGTCATCGCAAACTTCCACCGGCGCACCGGCACTGCCGCCTGAACCGGCGCTGCCGCCCGAACCGGAGCTTCCCCCGGCGCCACCGGTCGGAGTCCCTGCGCTACCACCAGAACCACTCGATCCCGCAGTGCCACCGCCACCGGTTGCGCTGCTACCACCTCCACTCGGAGCTCCGCCGCTGCCGCCACCCGTCGCGGCACTTCCGCCCGTGGCCGAACCGCCCCCAGCTGCGGCGGCCCCTGCGGCGCCCCCCGAGCTAGGAGTCTTCTGGGTCGTTGACTTGCTGGAGCACGCGAGGGTGGCGAACACCCCAGCGAGAAGTAGGGCAGAAAAGCGCATCGTCCAAAGTTACCTGGGGA
>CBDUPW010000137.1:0-17595 GCA_965369205.1 uncultured Polyangiaceae bacterium
CCGGACGCAAGCGACAGACCCATGAGTAGCTCGGAAACCGCCCGAAGGAGAACCGTCGCGACCCGGGTGTTGCTCGCCTTCACCTTGGTCGCGGTCCTGTTCTCGGTGGTGGCGGGTTGGGGCGTATTTGCACTCCGGCGTGCAGCCGCTGAGGCGGATTTGGTCCGCTCGGGGTACCTGCCGCTCTCCCTTGCGCTGCGTGACGTGGTTGCCAGTCAGGACACTTGGAACACGCAGCTCAACCACATCACTACGGCGCGTAATCCTGCCGACAAGCGCGTCTGGTTCGACACTGCGATGCGCATCGGCCGGCCGCGGATGTTCGGCGAAGTGCGTGCCGCGTTAGATCGCGCGTTCATGTCGTCGGGGGACGAAAGCCTGGTGCGGGTTGGCCGGGAATTGACCACGGAAACGACGGGCATTGAGAACTCGATGCGCGAGGACCGCGAGCTGCTCGCCAAGCTATTTGGTGCACTCGCCAAGGGGGAAACGACCGACGCTGAGGCTTCCCGGGACAAGTTGGTGACGCGCGGCGCGCTGGCCCGAAAGCGACTCAGTCAGTTGGAGCAGCGCGTGCAGGGCAATTTGGATTTGCTGCTCGACGCCGCGCGCGCCCGGGAACGCCTCGCCATTCAACTTCTAGTAGGAATGGCTGCGCTCGCGTTGCTACTGGGGATCATGACGGCGCTGTATACGCGCCGAGTGCTGTCACCGCTTGCAGCCGTGACACAACGCGCCATGGCGGTCTCGCGGGGAGACCTGACGCCAAGGCCGGTGGCGCTGTCCAATGACGAGATCGGCGAACTCGCGCAGACCTTTGAGGATATGGTCGCGGCGATTGCCAGGGCCAACGAGCAGCTATTGGCCGCAGAGCGACTCGCAACCATTGGCAAAATGGCGGCGCACGTGACGCACGAAATCCGCAATCCACTTTCGTCCATTGGCTTGAACGTGGAACTGCTGGAGGAAGAAGTAGCAGGAACCGGGGACTCGGAGTCTGGCGTGCTCGTTCGGGCGATTAAGAACGAGGTGGAACGACTGACGGCGCTGTCTGGACAGTATTTGTCCATGGCGCGTCAGAAACCGCTGCGACCCGAGCGGGAGGATGTCGGTGTGATCGTCGCGGAAGCATGCGAGTTCATGCGGAGAGATCTCGAGCGACACGGAGTCCACGTGGAAACGTCGATTGCAGAGGATCTGCCCGCGGTTCTGGCGGACGAAGCGCAAATCAAACAGGCGCTATACAACTTGCTGCGCAACGCTCGGGAGGTTCTTGCAGCAGGTGGCACGATTCAAGTCCGGGTGACCGAAGCCGCGGGGGGAGGAGTCGATCTGCGGGTGGTGGATGACGGGCCCGGGATTGACGCTGCCGCACGTGAGCGGATTTTCGAGCCGTTCTTTACGACCAAGCACCAAGGCACGGGACTTGGGCTCGCTATCACGCGCCAGATCATCGAGGCGCACGGCGGGACGATCGCTTGTGAGGGAACCGAAGGAGGCGGTACGACCTTCTGGATGCATTTGCCGGAATCCGTCGATACGACGGCGGCCGAAACTCCCGGCGTCGAAGCGCTATCGGGCGTGAGTGGCTAGCGCGGTGGCTTTTCGGCGGATCCAGAGGTAGAGAAAACAGCATGGGGTCACCCGTCACAGTCGCGCTTTCCAGCGGGAACGAAGGCAAACTGGCGGAGTTGCGCGCACTGCTTTCGGAGCTGCCCATTGAGCTGCTCACGGTGCGCGACATCCTTGGAGCGCCCCTGAACGTGGTGGAAGATGCCGAGACATTGGAGGGCAACGCGATCACCAAAGCCAGCGCGGCTTGCCGGGCGACGGGGTTGATTTGTATCGCAGACGACAGTGGTCTTGAGGTCGACGCCCTCGGTGGACGCCCCGGAGTGCGCTCCGCTCGCTTCGCCCACGACCGCGCGACGGATGCTGAGAACAATGCCGAGTTGTTACGCGCGCTCGAGGACGCCGAAGGCGACAAACGTGCCGCTCGATTTCGCTGCGTGCTCGCCCTGGCGTCTCCTTGGGCGCTCGACGACGTTCAGATCGTCGAGGGTCGGGTCGACGGCACTATTTCTAGAGATCCGCGGGGGAGTGGTGGGTTTGGCTATGATCCGTTGTTCTTGGTCCAGGACCACGACGGTCGGTCTATGGCCGAGCTGAGCGAGAGCGAAAAGAACGCCATCAGCCACAGAGCACAAGCCGTGCGGGGCATCGTCCCCGTGCTATTGCGTGTGATTGCCGCGCAGTACGACGAAGCCGAGCGCATCGCCGGCGGGCGCTGACTCGCGGTTCAATCGCTGCCCGCGATGTCGAAGTGGGCTCCGAGCTGAAAAGTGATCCAGCCGTGCCCGGCGGCGTAGTCACCCCGTTTGAAAGCGTCCGATGTAGATCCGTTCGGATTGAGCCACTCGGCGCTTCCGAATGAGCCAGCGCCTAGGGTGACGAGGGGGGATAGCGAGAAGAATCGAGTGAGTCGAATGTCGGCGCCAAGTCCCAGGCGGAACTCCAGTGGCGCCTCCGTCATTCTAAGCTCGGCCCCGCTGTCCCACTTCGCGCGAAAGCGACGATAGCCCAGGTTGATTTCCGTAAGGAAGCCGACCTTATTCGGATTGGACGAGAAGCGTAGACCCAGTGCGTAGTAATCTGTGTCGCCGCCCTCTTGTTTGCCGAAGGCAGTGATTTCCTCAGAGCCGGCACCGAGATTGGCGCGCTCCCAGAGCAGGAACACGGTGTAGTACCTGCCGACCCGCGCTCCAGCGTCGAGTTCGAACATCGGTCCGGCCGCGGCGAATTGTGACCACTTGACGTCGTCGACGCGAAATCCGTTCTGGTCACCCTCGGTCCAGAGGTTGCCAAACGGAATGAACCAGCCCGCCCGCGCGCCTAGCCACAAGGCGTACTTTGGGGCGATGTGCCGGGGTTTGGGTGGAGGCGGTGGTTCGTAGACTGCGTAGGGTGGTGGGGGTTCATATACGTACTGTCCCGGGGCACCCGGTTGTCCCGGGGCAGCTGGGGGCGGAGCGCCCGGCCCAGAGGGGGGCTCGCTGTAGTACGGGCCTGGAGGCTTTTCACCGGCGGCGGCGGGGGGAGGTGGGTTTGCTACCGGTGGCGCTGCCACGGGCTCATTGCCCGGCTCCGCGGCATCTGGTTGGGCGAAGCTGGAGCCGGCTCCGAGGACGACAGCGATGGCGACGAACACCCCTGTTTTTCGCATGCTTTGTCTATAGCACTCGTCGTCGCTTCAGGCGCGTCTGGGACGTTGACCCCCAGGCTTTGGGCGTGCTAATTGAGCGCCGCTCTCGCATCCCCGCGGGGGCAATTTGTGCCATCCCGCCCACGGGCGGGTAGCCCTCACGCGAGGGCAGTTGTGCAGCATCACTGGAAAGGCGTCGGTACCTACGGAACGGTCGGTCTCGAGCTGGTCCTGAGCATCGTCCTCGGTCTCTGGGTTGGCAACAAGGCAGACCAGTGGCTCGGAACCGGGCCCTGGCTCGTTCTCATCGGAACCGGATTCGGAGTTGCGGCAGGTGCCCGCTCCATCATGCAAGCCCTCAATCGGGCCAACGCAGAAGCTGACAAAGCCGAACGCCAAGACCGCGAGGCGCGAAAGCGCTACCTCGATGACTCCTCGAAACCAAATCGAAACGACCCCTGACAGTTCCGCACGGCGCGCATTCTTTGCAGTGCTGATCGTGGGCGGCGTTTTTTCCAGCGCTGCTGGTGCGCTGCACGGCCTGCAGGCCGCTGCATCCGTTGCGATCGGTGCCGGACTGGGCGCCGCCAACTTGTGGACTGTAACGCGCGTCGTGACCGCCTTCTTGAGTGGCGGCGCGCGCTTGCCGTGGGGGGCCGTTGTCCTGGTAAAATTGGTGCTGATAGCCGGAGCGCTCTACGTGATCGTTCGCAGTGACTGGATCCTGTTGGCCCCGTTCGCAATCGGGTGGGGCGCGCTTCCGGTAGGCATCGTCATTGGCGGGGTCGTTCCAGCAACCCCCGTGGAGCAAAAGGGCTAAGCCGATGCCTGAGCATTCCAACTGGCTGAGCATTCTCCTGGGCGGGTTCCGCTCGAACCTGGAGCACAACGCCCATCATCTGGGCAAATCGTTCATCGGTCAAAAGGACCCGACCTGGCACAGCTGGGAGCCGCTCATCGCGTCGCTATTGGTCTTTGTGCTGGTGTTTCTCATCGCTGGTGCGGTCCGCGCTCGCCTCGCAAATCCGGATGAAGCGGTGGTGCCTGAGGACAAACTCACCCTGCGCACGTTCATGGAGACCTTCCTCGGATACTTCTATGATCTGTGCAAGAGCATCATGGGGCCGGTGCGGGCCAAGAAGTACTTTCACGTGGTGGCCGGTTCGGCGCTCTTCATATTCGTTTCGAACATCCTCGCGCTGATCCCCGGCGCGCCGGTGGCAACGAGCAATCTGAACATCACATTCGGCTGCGCGGTCGTCGTATTCGTGCTGTTCAATCTGTACGGCCTGCAGGAAAACGGCATGGCCTACATCAAGCATCTCGCTGGGCCGAAGTGGTGGCTCGCGCCGCTGATCTTCCCGATCGAGATCATTTCGCTGTGTGTGCGTCCGGTTACGTTGGCCGTTCGCCTGATGATGAACATGAGCGTCGACCACATTGTGCTCGGCACCTTCATGGGCCTCATCGCGGTTGTCGTGCCACTGCCGGTCATGTTGCTCGGCTGTTTGGTGATCGTGATTCAGACCCTCGTCTTTTCGCTTCTCACGGCCATCTACATTGGAATGGCCACGGAGCACGAGGAACACTGACCCCGGATTTTCCCTGCCGCGCCATGCGGTGGATTTCAATAGCCTCCCACGCAATTTCGGACTAGTAGCCCGCCCGGGTAGAACAAGGAGATTTTGGAGATGACCAAGAACAAGCTGGCCCTTGTCAGCGCGTCACTATTCACGTTTTTCGCGACTAGCGCGTTCGCCCAGGATGCCGCTTCCAGCGCTTCGAACGAGTTTGACGCCAAGACCATGGCTGCATTGGCGGCCGGTATCGCCATCGGCCTCGGGGCCCTTGGTGGTAGTCTCGGCCAAGGTCGAGCCGCAGCCGCCGCCCTCGAAGGCATCAGCCGGAACCCCGGCGCGGCAGCGCGCATTCAGACCCCGATGATTCTCGGTCTGGCGCTCATCGAGTCCCTGGTGCTGTTCGCGTTCCTTATCGCGTTCATCCTCCAGGGCAAGGTGCCCTGATCGGCTTTGCCGACCCTGGCTCCGCTCTTTCTTCACATAGCCGCCCTTTCGCGTGAATCGCGTTGGGGCGGTTTGTCTTTTGTCTTCAGCGCTTGGAGCGCAGAGCGCGCACGCCGTCCAAGATCATGTGGTTGCCGAGCGCCAACACCGCGAGGCCGATCAACAGGTAGCCGGCGATGTCTTTGTCGGCTGCGAGCAGTCCAGCACCGCTCAATACCAACGAACTGCCGACCAGAGCTGAGAACAGTCGTCTCCCGAGCTGGTCGCCGGCGCGGGGAACACCCGGGTCCGAAGTCACCACCGTCAGCCGGCCCAGCCGCAGATCGTCCAGCACCTCTTGCAGCTGCTGGGGCATGTTGTAGGTGGCGCCAGACAGCCGTTCGAGGCGTCGCAGCAATTCGTTGCCGAGACGCTCGGGCGAATACCGTTTCTTGAGCATGTCCATGAAGAGCGGCTTGGCTTCTTCAAACACGTCCAGGGTTGGATCCAGCTCTTTGCCAACGCCCTCGACGGTCATCAGCGCTTTGCCGACCAGCATGAAGTCCGGCGGGATCTCCAGCCCGAACTTGGTGGCACCTTGGACCAAGTCGCGAATCATCGCGGACAGTTCGATGTCCTTGAGCTGTTTGCCCAGGTACTTTTCGCTCAGCATGGCGACTTCAGCCCGGTAGGCGTTGACGTCGATCTTCTTGGTAGGCGTGCCGATGGCGTACATCGCGTCGGCAATCCCTTCGTAGTCCTTGCGCACTGCACAGACCATCACGTCCACGGTCAGGTCGCGCATGCGCGGGCTGAGCCGGCCCACCATGCCCAGGTCGATCATCCCGAGCACAGGTTGCTCCGTTGAACCGAGTACAAGCACGTTGCCGGGATGCGGATCGGCGTGGAAGAAGCCGTCTTCGAAGATCTGCTTGACGATCACGTCGAGGGCGATGCGCGTGAGCTTCTTGCCTTCGTGACCAGCTTTTACGGCGTCGTACACTTTCTTGCCATCGAGAAACTCAAGGGTCAGCACGTGCTTGCTCGATGCGGATTTGTAGGGGTGGGGGAAGCAAACGTTGCGGTAGCCTTCGAAGTGCTGGCTGAATCGTGCGGCGTTTTCCGCTTCCGCCGTAAAGTCGAGTTCTGCCGTGATCGCCCGGTCGAATTGCTGCACCAGAGCGACGGGCGAGTAGATCCTGCTCTCTGGAATGGCGCGTTCGATCAGCACGGCCAGGGTATGCAGCAGGTCCACATCGCTAGCGATGGTCTGCGCGATGCCCGGTCGCTGCACTTTGACCACCACATCTTTGAGCCCGTCCTCGGTTTTGAGCTTTGCCCGATGCACCTGCGCGATACTGGCCGCGGCCAAGGGTTTTTCCTCGAAATACTCGAAGACCTCGTCGAGTCCTTGCCCCAAAGAGCGCTCGACTTGCTCGCGGATCTTGTCGAAGGCGACGGGAGGGACGGAGTCCTGCAGCTTCTTGAGCTCCAGCACCACGTCCGCGGGAAGGACATCCGAGCGTGTGGACGCGATCTGGCCGAGCTTCACAAACGAAGGGCCCAGATCCTCCAGTACGCGTCGTGCCCGCACTGCCAAACTGGATTCGGCGCGTGCGCGTGCCCCGCGTTCTTCGTCTTCCGCGCTGACACTGGGTACGCGCGTAGAGTCGGGCGGATCGTCCTTTCCTTTGCGCCCTCGGAACAGCCCGAGGCGTGCGACGACTTCGCCGAAGCCGTGCGCGACGAGTACCCGGGAAATGTCTCGGAGCCGCGCGATGTCGCGCGCGGCGTGAACGATGCTGACCATACGTGCTTCGGTTTCAGTCGTTTCCGATTTGGCTCAACCCGGCGGAGAGTCGAGAGCGGAGTTTCTGCAGATCGATCTTGCTCTTGGTTAGGTCACCACCGCCCTGCGCGCTGCTCACGACGGTCTGCGCGCGGGTCCTGGCCACGTCGCTCAGCCCGACGCGATCGCCCAAGGTCTGCAGCGCCTTTTCTTCCGCCGGACCCACGCCGCCGTCCAGACCGGCGATCCAAGCGCCACACGCATAGGTGAACAAGCGTGTCAGCCGGTTCATGCGCAGGGTCTCGACCTGAGACAAGTCGAAGGGTTGTGCCAATGCCGCGTCCACGGCCGCCAGGTCGTCGGCGCCGAGCCCGAGCTGCCCCGCGGCATCGCGGATGCCCACCGCCTCTTCGGGATCGATCTTGCCGTCGGCCCAAGCGATGGCGCACAAAGCCAGCACCGTGTCGCGTCCAATTTCCACACTCATGGGGCGATAATAGGGCAACCGCGCGGCGGGTCGACCCCGAGATGTAAAAGCGGCGCCCGTGCTGGGCGCCCAGGCGAAAGCCCCTGGTTAGCGGACTCGGATCAGCGTGCCGGGCTCGTATCGCGTGGGCAGGGCGGCAGTCCATCCCGCCGGCACCCGGGGGCTGGTCCAGCCGAAGAGGCGCTCGGCGTCCAAGGGCGTGAGGTTCACGCAGCCGTGGCTTCGGACTTCACCGAAGGAGCGGTGCCAAAACGTGCCGTGCAGACCGTAGCCCTTTTTGAAGTACATGACCCAGGGCACGTCCTGGATGGCGTAGTAGCGGCTGGCTTCCTCGTCCTCGAGGTTGTCCATGTCGCCGGAGACGAGCTTCACCCAGATCCGGTGGTTGCCTTTCGGCGTGGCGAAGGTGCTCTTGCCCTTGCCTTTGCCCGTCGACACCAGGGTTGCGAATACAGGTCGTTCGCCTTCGTAAGCAACCAGCACTTGGTTATCGATGTCGACGTCGATCCAGCGCTCGTTCTTGCCGACCTCACCAGGCATCGGTAGCTGCGTCGGAAAGCGCACTTGACGGTCGTTTACCCAGCGATCGGGTCCGACGCGAAACCAGCGCCTCTTGCCGCGTTCGACGGTCTCGAACACCTTGAGTGCGGCGAACTCGGCGTGCGCTTCCTTGGAAAGCCGGCGCTTGCCTGGTTCCGCGTAGACGTCAGCGCTCTTTTCGAAAACCCACGCCACATTCAGCTCGCCATGGAGTTCTTCGCCGTGAAAAGCGAGGGGCCGCGCGGGCACGAGATCGCGCATCGGGACCCACAGGTCGTGGGTGGTGAGACCGAAAGCGTCCCGGGGAACCCGCTCCGCCACCTGCACCAATGCCACAGCAAATCCGGGCTGCAGTTCGGCATCGGGCGCAACTTGCTCGGCGTTTCTCAGACTGGTGTAGCCCAGAGAGCCTTCACGACCAGCGAAGTAGTAGCGAAATGGCAGGCCATCCGCGGTGCGCCGCGGGCGCGCACGCGGCGGCAGGGCGGGCTTCAAGCTGAGTCGGACCACGTCTTCGCAGACCCAGGCCAACGGCCCCACGTTCAGCCAGCGGCCGCGACAGCCCGGGCCGCGTGCGGCTCCGTACAGCGGCAGGTGGGCCCCATCGGCGGCGGAACCCCGTCGGGGCGCTCCTGGATGGGGACGCAGCCACATTGGCTCGTCCCGCCGCGTGATTTGCACACTCGTCACACCGCCAGGCAACGGCACATCGTGCGCGTCCACCCAGGGGAGGGTGTCCGCCTGCGCCGTAGAGGCGAGCACGAGGCCGAGAATCACGCTAGTGCTGCGCACAGATCGCAGCGTACCCGCCGAACCCAGCTCGCGCAAAGTTGGCGGCGGGGTTAGCGCGGAAACTCAGTGGTATGAGAAGCGCAGCTCGTGGTCGCAGACCCGGAAGAGATCGCCTTCATTGACGACTTTGCGCTGCACGCGCTGCCCGGAGTACTCCACGCCGTTCGTCGAGCCCATGTCGACGATGTAGTACTGGCCGTTCAGGAACTCGATCATCGCGTGTTGGCGCGAAACGTTCGGATCCTTGATGGTCAGATCGCTCGACTGTTTGCCGCGACCGATGATGAATCGGTCTTTCGTGATGGGGAAGCGTTCCCCCGCGTAGTAGATATTGAGCGTCGCCGAGCCGTATTGCTGCTGCTGGGGCGGAGGAGGCGGAGGAGGCGGGGCTGACCGCGGCATGGGCGGTGGCGGCCCGCCGCGTGGCGGCATCTGCATCGTGCCTCCGCCGTGGGGTGCTGGCGGGGGGACGCTACGAGGTGCCGGTGGCGGCGGGGGTCGTCGGCCCGCACTGGGCGCCGCCGAATGCTGCTGGGGAGGCGGCGGCGGAGGGGGAGCGCCGTGCGAAGAGGGGAACGAACCTCGATGGCCTTGTTGCGGAGGCGGCGGCGGCGGCGGTGGAGGCGGAGGCGGAGGCGCCGCAGAAGCACCGCCACGGGGTGGAGGCGGCGTCATATTCCGTCCCTGATGTCCCCCGCCGTGTTGCTGCGGTGGCGGAGGAGGCGGCGGAGGCGGTGGCGCCCCGTGGGTGGCCGGGGGGATCGGGGGTGGTCCGCCACTAGCGGCTGGATGTGCCGTGCTGCTGTACCCGCGCTGACGCGCGTACTGCTTCATGGCGTCGTTGATCAGGTAGTCGACAGAACATTCAAGTTCGCGCGCCATTTGCTCGAACTTCATCCACAGCGACTCGCGACATTGGAAGTTACGAGGAACTTTCCTATTTGGGTCAGTCATCCGCTCAGCTCAGTAGAAATGTCGGTCACTTCTTCTTGGGTTTTTCGGCCGAGCGCTTTTCCATCGCCGGCTTGACGCAATAACTCACGAATTCGCCCAAGGTGGTCACATCCTTGAGTTCTTGACTCTTTCCTTCTCCAACCGCGCACTTCCACTCGCAATCGGAAGCATCTTCCAAGCAGCGCGGAGCGCGGGAGCGGTCGTTCTCGTAAGGCGTGACCTTCGACAGCTCCTCCTTCTTGCCGTGCTCGTAGTAGTAGCCCAGGGCGCTCATGCGAGCTTCGGTGGACCAGCCCGGTCGAGTGAAGGTGTCGATGATGTCCGCGGGCTTCTGCTTGCCCTTCAGCTCACCAATGATCGCACCGTAGCGTAGGGGTTCCGTGATGGCCATGCCGCGGGCGCCCGCAATCTTGCGCATGAACTCTTCCACGTGGCTCGTATCGCCCATTTTTAGCACGAGCTCTGCAGCGACCCAGCGGATCTTCCAATTGTCGCTGTTGAACAGACCGAATAGCTGAGTAGCCACCTGTTTGCGAGGCAACTCGCCGACTCGTCCCAGCGCAACATCCCGCAACGTGTCGGGCGTGTCCTTGGCACTGGCGAGGTCCAGCACCGCTTTGATCTGCGATTCGTTGTTCTTGTCGAGGTTGCCCTCGAGGGAGGCCAAGGCGGATGCTCTGCGCTTCTCGGGCTTGTCCTTGTTCTTGCCATAGTTGAGAAGGAACTCGACGACGGGAGCTCCGCCCACCTTCTTCATGGAGGCGAAGATGCGGAGTAGTTCTTCCTCTTGGTATTGATCGAGCTGGGCCTTGAACTGGTCTGCCGTCGGGCTGAGCTTCGAGGCTTTGTTTGCAGCGTCGACCAACGGGGACTTCTGTTTCACCCACTTTTCTGAGTCGATTTCTGCCGCGACTTGCACCAGACGCTTGCTGGCCGCCAGCTTTGCGGCGTCATCGCCAAGCTCCGCGATCAGGTCGGACATCTTGTCGATCTTCTTGGCGTTCGGCTCGATTTGTTCCGGCAGTGCCGCCACACCTTGAGGCCCCAGATCTCTGAGCACCTGCTCCATGCCGTAGAGTTGGGAGGAGTCGTCCAAGCGCTCCGCGAAGTTCGTCATGCTCCAAGAGGTCAGCGCTGCGCGAATGCGCGTGCGCAACTCTTCGGACTGCACCAAAGAACCATCTGCGTGGGTCAAGATCGCGTATGCGGCATCCTTGAAGGGGAAGGACGGGTCTGGTGGCGCAGGTTGGCCGGCTTGGGCTTTGGGAGGCTCTGCCTTCATTGCCTCCTCAAGCTTGGGCACCATGTCCGTAACGATCTTTTCCCGTTCCGCGGGCGCGAGCGTTTCGAGTGCGGACAGCAATCCAGGCTGATCGTCCTGTCCAAGCAGACCGACGGCGCGGCCGCCGCGGGCTTTCATGCGCACCAGCGCCATGGAGGCTTCGACACGTAGCTCGTGTGGATACTTGTCGTGGGTGATGACGGCGACCAACTTGCGCGGACCTTGTGCCGTGTTGGTCCATCGTTCGATGTCGTCAGTGGATGTGCGACATCCGGTGAGTACGGTCGTGCTGGAAAGCAGTACGCCCATTGCTACAGCGCCAAGCACGCGCCGTGCGGACCCCGCCATTCCCTTCGACTCCAGCGTGTTTTTCATGCCGTGCGTCCGCGATTCCCTCGGTAGAGGGGGGCAGTCTAATCCCCAGACTCGCTCAGGCTCAAGGGAAGGACAGGGCAGTTTTGCAGTACCGGCCAACAGGCCGGACAATCCCGAGCAGATCGACGCTTTTCTTGGATGTGTCTGGAGATTGATGTAGTCAAAAGTAGGACATGGGCACGCGTCCCTTCACACCTCGGACGGCCGGCGGTCCGGAGACCGAGGTTTCCGCACGAGATACGGCGATTTCCAGCAAGCGCGGGCGGGAAGCCGCTGCATTGCTGTTGTTCGCCCTCTCCGCGTTCTTCTGCCTGGCTCTGGCGAGTTTGCGGCGCGATATCCACGATCCTTCCGTTCAAGGCAGTGATTGGGTTGGCCCGGTGGGGTCATGGGCAGCCGGCTTCCTGGCCCAGGGCTTCGGCTGGGTTGCCTGGTTGGCACCCCTTGAATTGTGTCTGGTTGGGGCTCCCCTGTTTCGCGGCCGACCGGTGGGCACCTTCGGCTACCGCCTGGCGGGGGATCTGGTGTCGGGCATCATCCTCGCCTCACTGGTCCATATCGCTTTCTCGTCCGCGCACTCCTTCGGCGGCCTGCCCGCTGGCGGCAACGTTGGGCTGCTCTTCGGCGAACTCATGCGGGGCATGTTCTCCACGGTGGGCTCGTTCTTGGTCGGTGGCACCGTTGTCGGCCTCATCCTGATCGGACGCGCCAGCTTTTCCTTCATTGGGGCATGCCAACGCGCTTGGGTGATGGCCAA
Organism: uncultured Polyangiaceae bacterium; assembly: GCA_965369205.1. Classification (GTDB taxonomy): domain Bacteria; phylum Myxococcota_A; class Polyangia; order Polyangiales; family Polyangiaceae; genus JACKEA01. The sequence continues at coordinate 12,182 of CBDUPW010000137.1, forward strand.
TACGCTATTCGGCCGCGCGCGCACGGCCTCGGGTCGGGCCGGCCACGCATGGTTGGAGGCCCGAGAGCTGCGCAAGGAGCAGCGCTCCGCAGAAGCGCTCGCGAATGCGCCGCACATCGAGACGCGGCCGAGCGACGAAGCCATTATTGCGCAGCTTGCGGAGGACGACGGCGATTGGATCCCTCTGGACATGACCGGGACGCCGCCGTTGGCGGTGTCCAATGCGCTCTGCGGTGACGCGCCGGATCGTGACGGCTTGGACATGGCGCTGTTCAGCGCCACGGACACGCCATCCGCCCCGGCCGTGCCCGAGGCGACAGCGCTGGCAGCCGATCCGGAAACAGAGCCAGCCGCCGAACGCACGCCATCCGCGGAACTGAGTGAGCTCTTGGTCGAGCAGTCAGCTGCACCACCGCCGCTGAGCACAGTCAAAAAGCCCAAGGGCAAACAGGTCAAAGACCTCGGCCCGACGATTGTAGACACACTGCCCGCCCGCGCGGTGGAGCGTGAAGCCCCGCGCCGGAAATCCCGCGCCGAATTCGCTTTGCCTTCTGCTGAGCTACTCGAACCCGCGGCAGAGTCTCTAGATAACGTGGACCGCGACGCGCTACTGATGCAGGCCACGCTGCTGGAGAAGACCCTCGCCGACTACGGTGTGCACGGTCGCGTTGAGGAGATCCATCCGGGGCCGACCGTGACGACCTTCGAGGTTGTTCCGGAGGCGGGCACCAAGGTGAGCAAGGTCGCCAATTTGAGCGATGATTTGGCCCTGGGGCTCAGTCGTACGGTGCGGATCATCGCGCCGATCCCCGGCAAAAGTCGGATCGGCTTCGAGCTGCCCAACGACGAGCGTGTTCCTGTGAATTTGCGGGAGCTGGTGGAGGACAAGCGCTTCGCAAAGCTCTCCGAGAAGGCTCCGCTGCCTGTGGTGCTGGGGCGCGACATCGTGGGTGCGCCGTTCTACGCAGATCTGGCCAGCATGCCTCATGTGATCGTCGCGGGTGCAACGGGCGCGGGCAAGAGCGTCGGCCTGAACGTGATGCTCTCGAGTCTGCTTTTCTGCCGCGCGCCGGACGAACTGCGCCTACTCATGATCGATCCCAAGGTCGTCGAATTGGCGCCCTTCGATGGGATCCCGCACATGCTCTTGCCGGTTGTAACCGACATGAAGCAGGCGGCCACCGCTCTGCGCTGGGCTGTCGATGAAATGGAACGCCGCTACCAGCTCTTCGCCAACGCCGGCACCAAGAACATCATGACGTACAACGCCTGGGTCAAGCGCGTGCACGCCGGCGAGATCCCTGCCCCGTTGCCGAAGGACGTGGAAGCTCTATCGCCCGATGGCGCGCTGGTAAGCGTTCCCTGCGCCAAGGATGGCGACGACGGCAGGCTCCTACCCGGCAAGTTGCCGTCAATTGTGATCGTCGTGGACGAGTTTGCCGACCTGATGATGCAGCAAGGCAAGGACGTGGAAGCCTCGGTCGCGCGCTTGGCGCAGAAAGCGCGTGCCGCGGGCATGCACGTCGTCCTAGCCACTCAGCGCCCGAGCGTGGACGTCATCACGGGGATGATCAAAGCGAACTTTCCCTCGCGGATTGCCTTCCGGGTCGCCCAGAAGGTGGACAGCCGCACCATCCTGGATGACCAAGGCGCCGAGCTTCTGCTCGGCAAGGGCGACATGCTCGTCAAACTCAACGGTACGACCGATACGCATCGGGTCCAGTGCCCCTTCGTGAGCGAGGAAGAGGTCACCGCCTTGACGGACCACCTCCGCCGCCAGGGCAAACCTCAGTATCACGAGGCCATCTTGGCCGAACCCGAGGGTGACGCCGGAAACGGCGACAGCGACGAACCGGTGGATGCCCGTTTTGACGAGGCAGTGGCCATTGTTGCCCAGACTCAGCGCTGTTCGACTTCGTGGTTGCAGCGAAAAATGACCATCGGTTACAACCGCGCTGCCAAAATGGTCGAGATGATGGAGAAGCAAGGTATGGTCGGACCGCCCAATGGCGCGAAAGACCGCGAAATACTGCTGCCCCCTCCCTCGTAAGCCAGCAACGACCGAAGCTCGATTTGGGCCAGGCAAGGTGACCTCGCGCTATGATGATCTCGGTTGAATGATGGCAAACGGCATTCCCGCGCCTCTCGACACAGATGACGACGACGTCGCTTGGGCCCTGCAAACGGCGCAGGTGCAGTGGAAGCGTGGGTCTGTTGCCGATGCCATCGTGTGGCTGCGGCGCGCCGTAGACGCCGCTATCGCGAGTGGTCGCTCGCAGCGCGCGACTGAACTCAACGGGGTCGCCGCGGACCTCACCGAAGCCATGCTCGCCCAGGCGGCCGCGGGAACCCAGGACGCGCAGTCGCCAGCGGACAGCGTTGACGAGCTCCTCGGTGGTCACGGACCCGTCGGACGAGCCACGATCGACGTTGAGTTCGACGAGCTCACCGAAGTGGCGTCGGAACCCGGCAATCCCTTTGAGCAAGCGGTGTTGCCCGAGAACAACCCTTTCTCGCAAGCTCCGGTAGCTGCACCTTGGGATCCGCCTTCGCCTCCGCCGCCGCGGCACCCAGCGGATTCCATCACCAGCATCATGAGCGAGCCGCTCTCGGCGATGCCGATCGAATCCGCACAAGTGGTTTCGTCCGCCGCATACAGCGATGCCGAGCCGGTGATGTCCTCAGAGCTCGAACCCGATCCCGGGAGCGTGGCGCAGGTCAGCGTTTCGGATCTGATCGCGGATCCGCCCCTGCCTCCTGACGATCACGTGGACGCGCCCACGGAGATCTCGCGGTTTCCTTCGGATCTCCTGCCGCCGCCAGACGGGCAGTCGGCTGCCGCGCCGCCGCCGCTTCCCTCCTTCGAGGCGTCCGAGGCGTCCGAGGCGCCGGTGCCTCCGTCCGACGTGCCTCCGCCGCCGTCTGCGCCGCCACCGGCATCCTTTCCTCCAGTGGTCGCCCCGGCCGCTCCCGCATCGGAGCCCCCGGCTGCGCCGGCTTCAGCGCCCCCAGTTGCCGACGCAGAGGCGGACACAGTGGCGAATGTCGAGGGCGTTCCCCTCGAACAAGTCGCTGGGTTGGAGGATCTGCCTCCGGAAGCGCAGCAAGCGTTCGCGGCGCGCGCGCGCGTCGAAGTCCTCGACATTGACGAAGAGGTCAATCAGTTCGCCGTCGCTCTGGTGTTGGACGGCTGGGTCGCCATCATGCCGGCAATTGCGGACGCCGCCGCGGCGCATGCGGGCAAGGGCGAAGTCGTGTTCACGGCGGGCTCCATGCAAAGCGGAGTCGCGTTGCGAGTCGTGGCTGTGGAGAGTGACACTCGCGTCGCGGTTTGGGATGCCGAGGCGCTCGAAGAAGCCACAGGCGACTGCCCATGGGTGGCCGACGAACTGCGTGCCGTCGCCGACCGTTTCCAAGCCCTAGCGGGCGCAGCCATGGGTCCGCTTGGTGACCGCCTAGACGACAGCTTGCGAGCCGAGGTTACGAAGCGCTGCAGTGTGCGTCGTCTTCTCCCCGGTGACGTCTTCGTCGAAGTGGGGCACGAGCTTCCGGGCATGCACATCGTCGGAGTCGGATCGGTGGAGCTCGTCGACGCCGAAGGCCAGCGCCTGGACGAACTCGGCCCAGGGGACTTCTTGTTCGCATCTGAGGTGATGAGCCACGGCAACGCCCCAGCCACCGCGCGCGCCGGTGAAGATGGCGCACTGATCCTCTTCGCGGAACGCATGGCCGCCCACGAATTGCTGGTCAGCGTGCCGCCGTTGCTGGAAATCCTAGCGAGCTAGACGCGCCCGCCCCACGACCCACCATCGCGAACGGGTCGGTTGGCATCCCTCCGCGCGAGCGGCATCCCTCTACGCGAGCGGCATCCCTCCGCGCGAGCGGCACCCGCCTGTGTAGCAAAACGGCACTGCCCGTCGCGGGTGTGCGATATCTGTGTGACCGCGCCGCACAGGCCTGTGGGGTCACACCGCAAAAAGCCCCGGGTTCGTCGCCGCAGCTCGTGGCACGTCACCTGCTTAGTCCGAGGGATGCTGCTATCCCTGGTTCTGACGTTCGCACAAGCAGCCGGACCCGCGCCGCCCGCGCAACCCCCTCCTGCGCCAACCGCGTCCGCGCCCGCGCCCACACCCACGCCCACGCCCACACCCATGGCCGCGCCCGCGCCCGCGCCCGCGCCCGCGTATCCGCCAGGCTACGCACCGTACGGCTACGCACCGTACGGCCATCCACCGGGCTACGCACCGTACGGTTATCCTCCGCCCGGCGCGCCGCCGTACCCCCCCCGCGCCGGAACCGCCGCCCGCTCCTACGTTTCCTCAGTGGGTGGTCAAGGCCAACCCGGTCTCACTATTCCTGCTGCAGCGTTACAGCGTGGACGTCGAGTACTTGCCGGTCGCACACCTCGCCATCGTCTTCGCGCCCCACTACTGGCGCTCCGACACCAAGCGGAGTGGTCGCTCTGAAAACTCCGACTGCATTCTGTGTTGGCACGACTTCGAGGCCTACGGGGCTGAAGTCGGCATGCGCTACTATACCAGTCACGAGAAGGCCGCCGGGTTCTATATCGGTCCGACGCTGATCGGCGACTTCGTCCGCTACGACGACACCGGCGAACAGGAACGCACGCTGCAATTCGGCGTCGACTTGGGCGGCCAGATGGTCTTCTCTGGCCCAGGAAAGTCCAGCGGCGTCGTCTTGGGTTTCGGCGGCGGAATCATGTTTGCACGGCGTTCGACACGCAGCGGCGATCGCGACACGCTGCTCGACTTCCCGCTGCGTTTCATCGCCCAAGTGGGCTACTCGTTCTGAGGTTGCTCCGCGACGAGCACAAGCGGCTTTGGGGCGCCGGCCCGTCTGATGTCCTATGGCAGTGTGCAGTCCGACTCGCAACCGTCTCCGGAGGTCGCGTTGCCGTCGTCGCATTCCTCAACGCCCGCGTGGACGTGGTTGTCTCCGCAAGCCGCTGCCAGACACGAGCTGAGGCAGTCGTCCGTGTTGCTGGCGTTGCCATCATCGCATTGTTCGCTGCCGGTCTGGACGAAGCCGTCTCCGCAGCTCGCCACTATGCACGTGTCGAGGCAGGCATCGGTGTTGTTGAGGTTGCCATCATCACACTCGTCGACGCCGTTCTGGATGAAGCCATCTCCGCAGCTCGCGAATTTGCACGTGTTGAGGCAGGCGTCGGTGTTGCTGGTGTTGCCATCATCGCAATCTTCGCCATCGTCGAGGTGCTTATCGCCACAAGACGCCGCGCCGCCGGACCCGCCGGCAGCTCCGACGCCGCCCGTCCCGCCTCCGACGCCGCCCGTCCCGCCTCCGACGCCGCCCGTCCCGCCTCCGACGCCGCCCGTCCCGCCTCCGACGCCGCCCGTCCCGCCTCCGACGCCGCCCGTCCCGCCTCCGACGCCGCC
>CBDUPW010000138.1:0-17591 GCA_965369205.1 uncultured Polyangiaceae bacterium
CCCCGCGTAGGATAGCGGCGGCGAGTTTTTCGAGCTCTTCTGCGAGACCCAGCTCCGCAACGCTCTCCAGGTGCAGGGAGCTGGGAGGCACCGTTTCCGACGCAGGGCCCGCGCTGGGTCGGATCGACGGACGGATGGAGTGGGGCGCTGCCGAGCCCAGGGCGACGCCTCCGGAGAGGCCCAAGCGTTCGAGGGCATGGCTCACGTCCGAACCTGAGCTAGTCCCGGCCACGAACACTTTGCGTCCGCGTCCGAAGGGATCACGAACCACGACACTAGCACCCCCCTGTTCGGATTCGATTTCCACGACGACACTCAATACACGCGGTTCCTTCATTCGCCGGCCTTGGCTGGTGGTAGCGCGCGGATGAGTTTGCGTCGGCGCCTGCGTGCGGCGTGGCGGACGTGGGACGCCACGCCGGAAAGATTGCTGAGCATGAGTTCATCAATCAGGGCGCGCGCGGCTTCCGTGCGTCCCTCCGCCAGCAGCTCGTCCGTGCGCTCCAAGTAGGTTCGGGCGATGCGCGTCATGGCGCTGGCGTTGCGCGCAAGGGCGTCAGAGAAGGACGAAAGTGCTCGGCGATAGCCTGCGACAGCGCGCGAAAGGTTGCCCGCGGTGAGCCATAAATTGCCCTGCAACAGTCCCGGAGTTGGCCAGCTCGGATCTGCGTCTTGGGCGCGATCCAAGGCGACGCTGCTGGCCTCACGCATGCCGAAGGCTCGCAAGATCCAGGACTTGATCACCAGTAGGAACGCTCCGAAGCGGTGACGCTTGGTTGGCTCCGCGCCTGGTGCGCGGGCCAGAGCCCGGGGCGTCTTTGGGCGCATGGTTCGCTTGGCCAAATCCTCCGGTGCATCGCCGCGCATTTCCAGGCGAGCCAGGGTGGAGTCGCGTGCGGCTTCAACCTCGGTGGAAAGTGCTGGATCCGCGTCCAAGCTGTCCAGCCAGAGCAACGCGCGTTCGTCGCCAGCGCGGCCGATGGCGCGGAGCGCGGATCTGCGAAACTCGACTTCGGGCTGCTGCATCTGAGCGAAGGCGAGCTCTGCGACCGCGGGGTCCCAGATGGAGTCCAGCGCAGCGAGCCGCGTGGACTCACGGGCGTCGCCCATGGCCTCACGGATGCAATCCGAACCCCGAAAGTCGCCCCAGAGCGCCAGACCCTCCGCGATCGCCAGGCGCTCGGCGAGGTCCGACGCGCGCGTGTCGGCAGCAGTGAGTAGTCCCACCACTCGCCGGTCGTCGATGCGAGCCAGGGCCCGGATCGCTTCGGTGCGCACATCACTTCGTGGGTCGTCCAGCAGTGCAGACGCGAGCATGGGAAGTGTGCGCGGGTCTGCCGAGGGCCGCAGCGCGGCGATGCGCTCTACGGCTTCGGCGCCGTCGGCCTGATCCAGGAGTTCCCCCAGGCGGTCCAACAAAAATGCGGACGTGGAGTTGTCGGCATCGCGAAGGTGCAACGCGACGCGAGCACGCTCCGCTGTTTTCAACCTGCTGAAAGCGTCGCCGGCATCGGTGCCGTCCACGACTCGTGCGACTGCCTTCGACAAGACGTTGAGCTCGGCGGCAACCTCCGCGAGTTCGTTGCGCGCGGAGCGACCAGCGGCACCGCTGCGCTTGGCCTGGAGTTGGAGCAAGTCTCGCTCCAGTTCCGGCTCTTGGGACGAGTAGGACAAGTCGAGGTCGTCCAGAATATCTTCGTCGTCTTGCGCCAGTTCCGTTAGCCTCCGCAGCGCGGTGCGCTTTTCGAGCAAAGATGCCCCGCGTGCCGCTGCCGTGAGCGCCCGCAGGTCGGAGCTTTGGCCCAGGGCGCGCCGGCGTACGCGCGCCGCCAAGACGGCGGCCAAGAGTGAGCGACTGGTTGAAGTCGCGGCTGGCGTCGGCTCTGCTGGGCGCGCCAGCTGCTTGGAAAAATGGAGCTGGGCGTCCCGTAGCCAGTCGCCGACGGCGGTGGCAATGTCTTGCTCGCCGGGCTCGTGTCGTACAATGCCCTGCTCAACGAGTCGCAAGAGGTGGTCGTCGGTTTCCGTCAACTCCGAGCCCCTCAGCTTTGTTGTGGCTTTGCCATGAAGAGCCCGGCGGTCGAGGCGATCCAGAGACTGCCGTCGTGCTGCGCTTGCGCGATACCCGTGATGGATTGCCCCGTGCTGCCGGCAATGCTGCATGCTGTATTGGCCGCGCCTGTCGACAGGTCGACCAAGAGCAGCGCGGCGTCTTGGAACGCCGTGCCGAAGACCCCAACCCACAGCGTCGTTTCGTCGAGGCACAGTGCACACGCGCCCTGGGTGCCGACAATGCGCCGAAAGGAGTGGCCGCCGTCTTTCGAGTGCATGACGCCGATTTCGGGGATTGCGACCAATAGTGCCTCGGCATTTCGGGCTACAAGGACGTGCTCTGGGGCGCGCGCTTGTTGCACTTCGGGCGGCAAAGGCACACGCGCTCCGGTCGCGATGAAAAGCAACTCGCTGCTATCGCAGGCCACGGAGCCGCAGGGGGAGAGCGCTCGTAGGGGATGCGGAGCCGATAGTTGCGAGAAACTGCCGCCGGCGTCGGTGCTCACCGCAAGTTCGCCTGTGTCGAGGAGCAGCGCGATCCCTTGAGCATTTGCTCCCGCATGCAACACGTAGGGCATGCTTGAAAGCGCGCGCGGTGCATCTCGCTCGAAGGCAGAGACCGTCTCAAGGTGGCCATCGGGGCGCGCCCGAAAGAGCGTGCCGGTAACCGTCGCGACTAGGACCGCGTCGTCCACCGCTGTGAGCGTGGTCGCGCGCGCGGGCAGCGCGACCGAGCGCACCGGAGAGCCGAGTCGGTGGAATGCGAGTTCGGCGCCGAGGGCGGCAACACCCATTCCGACCGCGGCGACCTGAGACTGTTCGCCGCTCTCCATGCGTTCGACATGCCAGGCCGGCGCAAGGGGCAGCGGTCGGGCGTCGTCAACAACCTGCAGTTGCCCGAAATTGCCCTCTTCGAAATCGCCCTCAGCGTCCGCATCAAGCCCAGGCAATTCTTCGTCCACCAAGTCCTCGAGAGGTTCCCCGAGGCCTTCATCGGAGCCGGCTGCGATCCCCTCAAGCTGCACTTCCTGCACGCCCTCGGAGATATCGAGTTCCGGCAATCCAACGCGGTCATCGTCCGGCTGGCCTTCTTCGATACTCATCAGCAAGTCACCGACGTCCAAACCCAGTTCGGCGGTCGTTTCCGACCCGGAGTGATCTTCTAACTCCGAAAGGTCTACGCCGATGTCCAGGTCGTCGGCGCTATCGTTGTCGGCGTCGTCGCCGTCTAGGGTTGAGAGTTCGGCGAGCTCCGAGCCATAGCTATCCTGAGGCCCCTCTACGTCATCGTCGTCGCCGTGCTCAAGGGGCGGCAATCGTGTGAGCAAATCCTCGTCCTTTTGTGCCGCGGCGATGTCCATCTAGGGCATTTTCACACTAGTTCCGCGGCAAGGGAAAGGCTTACGCGAAGCCGGCGTGAAGATACACGCTGCGGCGAAGCATCTCTGCGACATCGGTAACCACAGCAAACCGACAAACCCGACAATGCAGTCGCACCTGTCCGCCGGGAGCGCTATGCAGCGGTGGTGACAGAGGAGCCACTTATGAGTGAGGGTCTATGCTCGCGACGGGTCACCGTGCGCGCGCGGGATGTGGTGTATGTCAAAGGAATATTTGAAGCAAGCGAGGGCTTGGGCGTTCTTTTTTCGAAGGCCGGAGGCGACTTGATCATTTCAGCCCACGCAAGTCGTCTTGCTGAACTCGACGAGGTCTTGCGCGACCTCACATTGGAAATCGGCGCTATTGTGGAACCTGACACATCCGGTTGACAGCGTCGGCACAAAGGGCCAAAGGTGGGCGCTTCGCTGCGCGGCTCTGGTGTTCCCCAGCCGGGCAAAAGCAACCGATGGTGTGACATGGCCGCTGTGCCGCCCAAACCAGACGCGGAACAGTCCGCTGAGCGCACGCCGCTGCCGGCGGACGGAGCATCTCGGTCGGATGCGCGCGTCGTGCTTGCGTGGCGCGAGTGGCTGGGCGCACTGGCTACGGACGCGGAAGCCGCCCTGGCGGCGTCCATGGCCTACAAGGCCCTCGACGATTCTGCTCGGGACGAATGGCTCGGGGCGTTGGAGCAAGATGCGCCGCGCCTCGGCGTGCCGCGTATCGCGGTGTACGCGCCCCTGCTTGCTGTGGAGACCTCCCACGAGCGTCGTCGGCGCATCTTGGATGCCGTGGGTCCAGACGACGTCCGGGCCGCGCCGCGGGTGCCACCGCGCGGCCTGGTCGGCCGGGGCTCCGATGGTGAGCACGTTGCCGCCGTGATCTGGCCGCTCTATCTTGATTTCGTGCAGGTGTTGGCGTGCGGTTTCCGGACCGAACGGGGCTTTTCGTGGGTGCGCCACGATCCGATCCTGCAGGACACCGCTGCCCCGCGGGGAGGAGACAGTGTTCAGGGCGTGCAGCTCGACGCCGTGCCACTAAAGAGCCTGATTGACGATCTTGCCATGGCAGTGCTCAGCCACGAACGCAGCGGCAAAGTCCTTCCCGAAGCACTGCGGCTTTTTGCTGACCTTTTTGGTCCTCTGGAGCCCCTCGGAGCCTGATACGCCGCAAATGATTTCGTTGCGCGCGCTTTGCTTGGGGCTTTCGGTCGCAGCGCTTGCGGCGTGCGGCAGCGAGAGAGCACCGCGACCGAAGCCCCAGAGCCCTTTCGCATCCGGTGGCGTGGCGTTTGTGTACACGGCCGTGGATGGCAGTGAGCTGTCCAGCGCCACAACCCGCGGTCGAGCCACGGCCGTGTTGTTTCTCACGACCTACGATCTTGCGTCGCAGCTCATGGCGCGGCGCTTGGACGGCGTTGTGCGACGTCATGTGCCGCGAACCAACGCGGCCGCGGTAGTGCTGGAGCCGCCAAAGTACGTCGTCATGGCCCAGAGCTTTGGCTCCGCCTTGAACTTGTCGTATCCCGTGGCGATGGCCGACGAATGGAAGGACCGACAAACGCCGTTTGGGCGCATCGACCGCGTTCCGACGGTGATCGTACTGGATCGTTCTGGGGCTGAATCAGCGCGTTTTATTGGAGTCGTGGGCGAGGCCGAATTGGAGTCGGCACTCACCGCCGCTTCCAAACGGGGCTTTTCCCTTTCTCGATAAGGGTCTCTTCACGAACGGGTTTGGCGCGTGCTTTGGCGCATCGCGAACCCTGCGCATGTCAGGGGATATTTGGGGTACGCCAGGGGTTTGGGGGCGGTGTGCCGGGCGCCGGCGGCCCGGAGGACGGGGTGGAGCCGCGAGAAGCAGGGACTCTCGGCGTAGCGTTTGACCACCGCGGGTTGGACGGCTATCAGGCGGCCCGCATGGCGAAGCGGCTCCGGGAGGCACTGGAGGATCCGAATCGCTGGCTCGGCGACTTAGCCGAGTCTGCCCTGCCGTTTTGATAAGGAGTATCCCGTGAAAGCCATCAAGAAGGTCGTACTTGCGTACTCTGGGGGACTAGACACCAGCGTGATCCTGACTTGGATCAAAGAGAAGTACGACTGCGAGGTCGTTGCCTGGTGCGCGGACGTTGGCCAAGCCGAGGAGCTGACGGGGCTTGAAGAAAAGGCCAAGGCCACGGGCGCTGCGAGCTACGTGGTCAAGGACCTGCGCGAACGCTTCGTTCGGGATTTCGTCTATCCCGCCATCCGCGCCAACGCGCTGTACGAGGGCGAGTATCTACTCGGCACTTCCCTGGCTCGCCCCTGCATTATCGAAGGCATGATGGACACGGTGCGTGAAGTCGGCGCGGACGCCATCGCTCATGGCGCGACGGGCAAGGGCAACGACCAAGTCCGCTTTGAGCTCGGCGCCATGCACTTCGACCCAGGGGTGCAGGTCATCGCGCCTTGGCGCGAGTGGGACTTCAAGGGGCGCGCGGATCTGATCGACTACGCCAAAGCTCGCGACATTCCGGTCACCGCCAGTGCCGAAAAGCCCTACAGCATGGATCGCAACCTGCTGCATTTGTCTTTCGAGGGTGGCATTCTGGAGGACCCGTGGGCGGAGCCGCCCTCGGATATGTTCATTCTGACCAAGAACCCCGAGGACGCTCCTTCCGAGGGCGAAGTGCTCGAGCTCGGGTTCGAAGCGGGCAACCCCGTGAGCATCAACGGCCAGAGCTTTGCGCCCGTCGCGCTCCTCAGCCGTCTCAACGACCTCGCCGGCAAGCACGGAGTGGGGCGGGTCGATATCGTCGAGAGTCGCTTCGTCGGCATGAAGAGCCGCGGGGTCTACGAGACGCCAGGTGGCACCGTGCTCGCCAAGGCGCACCGCGCCATGGAGTCCATCACTTTGGACCGTGAGCAGATCCGGATCCGCGACTCGCTCATCCCCGAATACTCCACCCTTGTGTACCGCGGGCTGTGGTTCTCGCCGGAGCGGGAGATGCTGCAGCAGATGATGGACGGGATCCAGAGCCTCGTGAGCGGTGTGGTCCGCCTCAAGCTTTATAAGGGCTCTGTCACGGTGCTGGGACGCAAGAGCGATAATACGTTGTACCGCGAGGACTTCGTCACGTTCGAAAAGGACGAGGTCTACAATCAGGCTGACGCTGGCGGCTTCATTCGTTTGAATGGTCTTCGGATCCGTCTCGAGGCGCTGCGGCGCCAGAGGCTTGCGGAAGGCGCGAAGTGAAGGCGGCGTCAGATTTGTGAGCACCCTCTACTTGGTGCGTCATGCGCAGGCGTCCTTCTTGTCGGACAACTACGATCGGCTGAGTGAGCATGGCCGAAGTCAGGCACGCGCACTGGGTCAGGCCTGGCACGCGCGGAAGCTGCGGCTGGACCGCGTGCTTAGCGGGCCACGCGAGCGTCAGCGGGATACCGCTAGCGAGGTCCTGGGTGTTCTCGGAAACAAACAGAGCACGGTGGAGAGCATTGCGGCTTTCGACGAGTACCCCGCCGAGGAGGTGCTGGCCGGCTTCGCGCCGGAGATGCATGACCTGCCTGAGTTTTCACAGCTTTTTGCAGACGCGCAGCAGTCCGCAGACCCGCGCGCGCGCGGGCGCGCCTTCGACAAGCTCTTGCAGCACGCCCTGAGACTCTGGGCGGCGGGTCGCACGCCCAGCGGAGTGGATAGTCACGTCACGTTCGAAAGGCGCGTGCACGAAGCCTTTAGCGAGCTGATCCAAGGGGAAGGATCCGGACGTAGCCTGGCGTTGTTCAGCTCCGGCGGCACCATCGGCGCGATCGTGGGACACGTGCTCGGCACGGACGTAGCGCGACGTCTCGAGCTCGGTTGGTCGCTCAATAACGCGAGCGTGAGCGAGATCACCTTTTCTGCGGGTCGCATATCGCTGATGCGCTTCAACGACGTCGGGCACCTCCCGCACGCGACGTGGACGCGGCGCTAGGTTCGAAGGCCGAAGGGGCAGTGGCAGCGGCGGCGTCGGCGGCAGGGGCAGGGGCGGAGACGGCGGCGGCGGCAGGGGAAGCGACAGCGGCAGCACTGCAGTCGTGGATCCGGCGGGCGGAGAGGGGTAAGACCCGTGGGTCATGCTGTCCTTCGAACTGAACGAGAAAATGAGCGCCCTGCTCGAGCGCGCCAGCGCTGAAATGCAGAACGTCGTCTACCCGCTGGAGACCGAGATGGCGGGCCGGCCGTTTTCGGACTGTGCCGACGAACTGAACGCCGCACGCGCCAAGATCAAAGCCGCCGGGCTCTGGGCACCGCAAGTGCCGAAAGAGTACGGAGGGCTTGGGCTCACCTTTCGCGAACATGGCCTCATGAGTGAAGTGCTGGGGCGCAGTCCCCTTGGGCACTATCTCTTTGGTTGCCAGGCCCCGGACGCGGGGAATATGGAAGTCCTGCACAAATTCGGCAGCGACGCTCAAAAGCAAAAGTACCTGAAGCCGCTGGCTGCGGGGGAGATCCGCAGCTGCTTTTCCATGACCGAGCCGGATAAGGCTGGCTCCAATCCCGCCTGGCTCGCAACCACGGCAGTTCCAGACGGCGATGACTACGTCATCAACGGGCGCAAGTGGTTCACCACCGCCGCCGACGGTTCAGAATTCGCCATCGTCATGGCCGTGACGAACGCTGACGCCTCGCCCTACGCGCGAGCTAGCATGATCATCGTGCCGACGAGCACCCCTGGATTCCGTCAAGTGCGGCGCATCTCGGTCATGGGCGAAACCGGGTCGGGCTGGGCGAGCCACTCAGAGATTGCCTACGAAAACTGCCGCGTGCCCCTCGAAAACCGACTGGGCGACGAGGGTGCGGGCTTTTCCATCGCGCAGGAGCGGCTCGGCCCCGGTCGGATCCATCACTGCATGCGCTGGATTGGGATCTGTGAGCGTTCCTTCGAACTGCTGTGCAAGCAAGCCGTGCAGCGCGAGATTGCGCCAGGCAAGGCCTTGGGCACGCGTCAGATCGTGCAACAGTGGATTGCAGAGAGCCGCGCCGAGATCGACGCGGCGCGGCTGTTGGTGCAACACGCGGCGTGGAAAATCGACACGGCCGGCACCTATGGGGCACGCATCGAGGTCAGTTGCATCAAGTTCCACGTGGCCGGTGTGTTGCAGCGCGTGGTCGACCGGGCGATTCAAGCGCACGGCGCTCTCGGCATGACCGACGATACTCCCTTGGCCTCGTTCTTCCGTCACGAACGTGCCGCGCGCATCTACGACGGTCCAGACGAGGTGCATAAGGCTGTCGTGGCGCGGCGGATCCTAAAGCAGTTTGGCCTTGAGATCGGCGCGCTAGCGGGATGAAAGGCTAATGGCGATGCGTCTTGCAACCTGGAACGTAAACGGCCTCCGGGCGCGTTTGGACTTCTTTTTCGCATGGCTCGATGCGCGCAAACCCGACGTGGTGGGGCTGCAGGAGCTGAAGCTCACCGAAGAGCAGTTTCCCTTCCTCGAACTCCAGGCTCGTGGGTACGTCGCCCAAGTGTTGGGTCAGAAGAGCTGGAACGGCGTGGCGGTGGTGTCGAAAGAGCCAGCCACGGTGGTGCAGCGCGGTTTGCCTGGGCGAGAAGCGGACGGAGCACGATTGATCAGTGTCGATGTGAGCGGGATCCGCTTTTCGACCGTGTATGTGCCGAATGGCAAGAGCGTGAGCCACGCGGACTATGCCAAGAAGCTTTCCTGGCTTGACCGTCTCGTGGAGCACATGGGCGAGATCCAAAGCGCCGAACGGCCCGGGCTGATTGGTGGTGATTTCAATGTGGTGCCCGCTGCCATCGACAGTTGGGACGAAGACCGACTACAAGGGCACATCTTCCACACTGCTGATGAACGAGCGCGTCTAGAGGCGTTGACGGCAGCGGGTCTGTCGGACCTGTATCGAGCGAAGCATCCCGAGACGCAAGCCTTCTCGTGGTGGGATTACCGCGGCGGCGCCTTTCACAAGAAGCAGGGCCTGCGCATCGATCTGATCTACGGAACCCCGGCGCTAGAAGCACGCATGACCGACGCGGTGATCGACCGAGACTTCCGCAAGAAACAAGCGGGGCTCACGGCTTCCGACCACGCGCCGGTTTGGGTCGACATAGACTGAATAGAGCGGAGCCGACGTTGGGCTCGCCCCATCAGCCCAAGAACACCACGACGTAGACCACCGCTAGTGCGATTTGCAGCAATGCGAAAGGGATCGCCATGCGGACGAAGCGCGCGAAGCTCACTCCCAGATTGTGTTTGTGCATCACGGTGACGGCGACCACTGTGGAAGCCGATCCGATGGGCGTGATGTTGCCGCCCAAGTTGGCGCCGAAGACGACCGCCCACCACATGCCGTCCGTGGCGACTTCCTCCGGCATGCCGACGAGGATCTTTGCCAGCACCGCTGCCAGGGGGATGTTGTCGGTGACCGAACTGGCCGCCGCGCTGGCGGCCAACAGCAGTCCAGCGCCGGATTTCGGTCCCAAGGCAATCAAGCCCTCTAGCCCCTGACCGATCACATGAAGCACCCGCGCGTGCTCCATGACGTTGATCACGATGAACAGCGACGCGAAGAAGAGCAGTAGGTCCCAGTCGAGTGCCTTGTAGAAGCGGTCGACGGTGCTCTTGTAGCGGAGCGTCATCACCGTCGCAAAAGCGAGCGCCACGTACGCCATGCCCAGGTCCTTCACGTACGGCACAACGGATGCAGTAGCGAGGCCGATGATGAACAGCACGAACATGCCGGCGGCAAAATAGAAGAATCCCTGGCTCGTGATGCCGTCACGTTCATCAAAACCGGCGACCTGCTTCTGGGCGGCCAGCTTTTCTTCGGAGGTCTTCAGCGCTTGTACGTCAAAGATGCGTGCTCCGAGCAGCAGGGTGCCGACGGTAGCCACGAGAACGAAGGGCGCGCTCACCAGGAAGAATTGCACGAATCCGATGCCGGCGGCGTTGCCGATAATGATGTTCGGCACGCTGGAGATCAGCGTCAACAGCCCACCCACGTTGGTGAGGAGTCCTTCGATCATCAGGAAGCCCAGAAGGCGGTCGGAGCGATCGAGCTTGTCGAGGCTTACGGCCGAGAGCGATCCGACGATCAACATGGCCGTGACGTTGTTGAGCACTGCGGAAAAGACCACGGTCATTGCGCCGTAGTAGAACAACAGCTTGCGGGGGTCGCCGCCGCTCTGTTTCGTGAGCTTGATGGCGACGAAGGAGAACAGGCCACTCTTGCTGGTGACGTCTACGAATAGACTGGCACCGAAAATGATCGCGATCACTTCCCAGTCGATGGCCGGGATGTAAACCGGCAGAGCGAGCTCTTCTCCGAAGACGTTGCGTACGCTTCCAAAGGGCAGGATCCCCGCGGCCGCCCCGAGCAAGAGGCAGACGATCGCGCTCACCCCGGTGATGACGCTCTTCTTCGCGTGGATCTTTTCTTCAAAGGCTAGCGCCAGCACCATCAGCGTAAGCAGCCCAAAGAAGAGCCAGGTCACGCCGGCGGCAGGAGGGGCGTGCGCCGCGCTGGAAGCGAGTACGGGCATCACAGCAAAAGTAGAGGCAGGTCGCGCAATTCCACCGCGAGGGGGTAGGCCATTTCGGATCCGTCTAGCGGCCGGCCAGACCAGTAGCAATCCAGGTCACCACCGCCAGGCCGCTTCGTCTAGATGAGTACTTCGCCGCACTAGAGGTGATTTGTTCGCGTTTCGCAAGGGCTTCTCCCGTTCCCGGCGCAAGGGCTTTAGTATGCGCCTCATCGTGAGCTTCACACTGAAAAAGGGTCACTTTGAACCGCGCCCGGGCCCATTGGTCACGGTCGTGATGGACGGCGTTGGCATTGGTGCGGGGGACGAAGGCGACGCCGTGCATCTGGCGCGCACACCTGTGCTCGACGGCCTCTTCGAGTCGTCGCCCCACCTAGCACTTCTGGCACACGGCACGGCTGTTGGCATGCCAAGCGACGACGACATGGGCAACAGCGAAGTCGGACACAACGCGCTCGGCGCGGGCCGTGTTTTCGACCAAGGAGCGAAGCTCGTTGATGCCGCCATTGAGAGCGGCTCAGTCTTCGAGAGCGCACCCTGGCAGGAAATCGTGGCTCGAAGCCGAGCCGGCGGCGCGCTGCATTTCGTGGGGCTTTTGAGCGACGGCAATGTGCACAGTCACATCGAGCACCTATTCGCTCTGCTGCGACGCGCCCATGCGTCCCAGGTGCGCAGCGTGTACGTGCACGTATTGCTGGACGGGCGGGACGTGGAGGAGACCAGTGCACTGCTGTACCTGGCGCAGCTCGAGGAACTCCTGGGCAGCTTCGACGTCAGAGACGGGTGTCGCTATAAGATCGCATCCGGCGGCGGGCGCATGTTGGTGACCATGGACCGCTACGAAGCGGACTGGAGCATCGTTGAACGCGGCTGGCGCGCCCACGTGCTCGGTGACGCTCGTAAATTCCCTTCCGCGCGCGCCGCGGTCGAAGCATTCCGCGCCGAAGACCCAGCGGTGATCGATCAGTTCCTGCCTGCTTTTGTGGTGGAAGAGGCGGGCCGCCCTGTCGGCCCCATCACTGACGGCGACAGCGTCGTGCTGTTTCACTTCCGTGGGGACCGCGCCATCGAGATAAGCCAGGCATTCGAGCAAGACGACTTTCCGCATTTTGAACGGGAGCGCCGCCCGGATGTGCTCTACGCTGGACTCATGGAATACGACGGCGACTTGCATGTGCCGTCCAAGTTCCTGGTCGCCCCGCCGGCGATTGACCGCACCCTGGGGCAGTATTTGGCCGAAAGCGGCGTGACGCAGTTGGCCATCGCTGAAACTCAAAAGTACGGTCACGTGACCTACTTCTGGAATGGCAACTGCACCGGGCTCTACGATCCAAAAAGCGGCAGGTATCACGAAGTGCCCGCGGAAAGCTGGGAGGAACCGAATTTCTTCGCTCGCCGGCGTCGTTCGGAATTGGAGACCTTCATCGAGGTACCGAGCGATACCGTGCCGTTCGAGCAGCGACCCTGGATGAAGGCCGCGGAAGTGACTGACGCTCTGATTGCCGAAATGCGCAGCGGCCAGCACCGCTTCCTCCGCGTCAACTACGCCAACGGCGATATGGTTGGACACACTGGGGATCGCGAGGCGACGTGCATCGCGGTGTCGGCGGTCGATCTTTGTTTGGGCCGCCTGCTCAAGACCGTGGCCGCGTTGGACGGTTTGGCCCTCGTCACTGCCGACCATGGCAACGCGGACGAGATGTACATGCGCGACAAGGGCGGCGGGTTCAAGCGCGACCCAAGGGGACGTATCCAGCCGAAAACGAGCCACACCCTCAGTCGCGTGCCCTGCATGCTGTTCGATCCACGCGCGCAGCGCAGTCTGCACTTGCGCCGGGATCTGGAAGCACCCGGGCTATCGAACGTCGCAGCGACCCTGCTCGAGTTGCTGGGGTTTGCGCCGCCCGAGGGCTATGCGCCTTCTCTGTTGCGGCAGCCCTAAGGCATTGACCTGCGCCGTCGGTGCGGCCACGCTCTGCCTGCGATGAGTGAGCATATCGACACCCCGGGTGGCGTGCGCGCCGGTGAAGAACTCGAACTCGAACCGCTGTGTGCCTATCTGCGCGAGCACATCGACGAGATCCCTGAACACGCCGAAGTGATCGTCGAACAGTTTCACCGGGGGCACTCGAATTTGACGTATTTGGTTCGTGCCGCCGGCCACGAATACGTGCTGCGTCGGCCTCCCTTCGGCAGCAAAGTCAAGAGCGCCCACGACATGGGCCGTGAGTACCGCGTGTTGGAGAAGTTGCACGCGGTGTATCCCCTCGCGCCTGCGCCGTTGCTCCACTGCTCGGACACCGCGGTGCTTGGAGCGGAGTTCTACGTCATGCGCCGCTTGCGTGGCATCATTCTGCGCAAGGACCTGCCCCCAGGGCTGTCGCTTTCGCCTGCGGAAGTTCGCAGCCTGCACCAGAATCTGATCAGCGAGTTGGTGAAGCTGCACGGCTTGGACTACCGCGGGATCGGCCTTGGAGACCTGGGCAAGCCCGAGGGCTACGTGCAGCGTCAGGTCCAGGGCTGGACCAAGCGCTATGCGGCATCGAAGACGGATGCGATCCCCAGCGTTCCTTTGCTGGCGGAATGGCTAGACAGCCACCAACCCAAAGCGTGCGCGCCGACACTGATTCACAATGACTACAAGCTGGACAATGTCGTGCTCGACCCAGCGGACCCCACGCGCATCGTTGGGGTTTTGGACTGGGAGATGAGCACCGTGGGTGATCCGTTGATGGACCTGGGCACGAGCCTCAGCTACTGGGTGGAGGCTTCCGACAGCGAAGTGTTCCAACTCACTCGCTGGGGCCCGACCTCTCTTCCCGGTAGCCTGACGCGGCAGCAGATCTTGGACCTTTACGCCGAGCAGAGCGGACGAGACGTCGGGGACGCGGTTTTCTACTACGCCTTCGGCCTGTTCAAGACGGCCGTGGTCTTGCAACAGATCTACTACCGCTACAAACAGGGTCTGACTCAGGACGAGCGCTTTGCGAAGTTGATCCACGGCGTGCGCGTGCTTGCCGATCGCGGCGCAGAAGCGGTCGAAGCCGGGCACGTCTGAGAGGCGACGGTGGGCCGGGGCGTGCAACTTGATTTGTTCGGCGGTTCGCCGGCGCCCCCAACGTTGGACTCGGAGATGCTCGAGCGTGATCGCGCGCTGATGGCCAAGGTGCCGAGCCACGTGCGCTTCGGGACGTCGAGCTGGAGCTTTCCGGGCTGGGCGGGCCTGGTGTATGCCGGCGCTCCGACCGAAAAGGAACTGGCGGACCGTGGGCTCGAAGAGTACGCACGGCACCCGCTCTTTTCCGCCGTGGGCATTGACCGAGGCTACTACGCGCCTCTCAACCGGCCGACTCTTGAGCGCTACGCGCAGCAGTTGCCTGAGGGCTTCCCCTGCGTGATCAAAGCCTTTAGTGAGATCACCAGCCGCGTGCACCCACGCACTCGCGAGCAGAACCCGCACTTCTTCGACGCCGAGGCGTGCAAGCGCGACGTGATCGAGCCGCTGCAGGACGTCTTCGCAGACCACGTTGGGGCTCTGGTGTTCGAACTCATGCCGCTGCGCCGCAGCGAGTTGCCAACGCCGCAAGCCTTCGAAGCCGAGCTGCAGCAGTTCCTTGCTGCACTGCCACAGGGTATTCCCTACGCCGTGGAGTTGCGCAATCGGGAGTTGTTCACCCACGGCTACTTGGACGTTCTAGCCGCGACGGGCGTGGGGCACGTGCTCAATTTCTGGGAACGTATGCCGGCGATCGGGCGGCAGCTGGAAGTGCCGAATGTGCTGTCCGCGCCCTTCGTCGTTTCCCGGGTGCTGATCCCACCGGGTCAGCGCTACGCCGACACAAAACGCGCGTTTTCGCCCTTCGATCGGATTGTGACACCCCAACCGGAGATGCGTCTGGATATCGCCAAGTTGAGCGAAGCGTGCGCGCTTCTGGGCAAGACGTTGCTTGTCATTGTGAACAACAAGGCCGAGGGGTCGAGTCCGCTGACCGTACGGGCCCTGGCCGAGACGATCGTCTCGCACGCCGGCGCGGCGGAGCCGGCGGCCGAGCCGGACTTGCTTCGGGACTGATGTGCGGCTTCCGCACGGACCGGAGGAGCTGAGGCGTGGCCGCCGCGAAGCGCAGGGTTGAGCTGCCGCAGCCTGATCCCGTTCGCCTTGCACTGGCGGAAGAGTTGGCTGCGCGCGCCGCGATGCCCGCCGCGTGTGACAACGTGCTGTTCGGAACGGCGGGCTGGACGGATCCCACTCTGCTGAAGAGTCGCAGCTTCTATCCGAAAGTTTCGCAGCCTGCGGAGGAACGCCTGCGCTTTTACGCCGCACACTTCAGCATGGTCGAAGTCGATGCGACCTACTACACGCTCCTGCCCGTGGATGCCGCGCGCCGTTGGGCGGAGTGTACTCCGCCCGGATTCGTCTTCAACATCAAAGCCCACCCGATCGTGACGGGTCACCCCATCGACGTCGCGCGCATGCCCGCCGACTTGCGAGACGAGTTGATGCGCGCCGGGCATACGCGGCGGATCTATCCGGACAAGCTGCCTCAGGAGATCTACGCGGAAATCGAGAGGCGATTCTTCTCGCTGCTGGCGCCCCTGTCGGAACAGAGAAAGCTTGGCGCGGTGCTGGCGCAGTTTCCGCCGTGGTTTCGGGCGACCCGGGGCAATGCCAAGCGGGTTGCCGCCTTGCGCGGGCGCCACCCAGGGGTGCCCTTCGCGGTGGAGTTCCGCCATCGAAGCTGGCTCGAACCAGAGCGCCGAAGTCGAGTCCAGGCATTGCTCTCCGAGAATCAGCTTTCCTATGTATGCGTGGATGAGCCCAGTTCCGAAGTTGGCGGCCTGCCGCCTGCGGCTTTCGTGACCCACCCAGAACTCGCGGTCGTGCGTTTTCACGGCCACAACCTGGGCGGCTGGAACAAGAAGGGCGCCAGCGTGCACGAGCGTTTTGACTACCTGTATACGCCGCAGGAGTTGCAGGTCTGGGCGAAACCAGTCGCTCGCTTGGCGCGCGAGGCGAAGCGCGTGCACGCCGTGTTCAATAACTGCGTGCGCAACTATGCCGTGCTCGGCGCCAAAGGGTTGAGCGTGCTCTTGGAACAGGAGCCCGCCGCTTCAAGTTGAGACGGGGTGCGCGCGTTTGCGCGTCGCGACTGCGATGACGATGGTCAGCACAAGGCTGAGCGCGGCGAGGAGCATGAGCAGCGTCGGGATGCCGTACTTCAACGGCAAGGCGTCCGTGACGACCCAGCGCCGGGCGGTGGCGACCGAAGCCGTGTTAAATACGATGTGGAGCAGCAGCGGTGCAGCGAGCCCCCCGGTTTTGTGACGAAGCACGCCGGTACAGAGCCCGAGCCCGAGGGCACTGACGGTGCGCACAATGCCCAGGCCTCCCGGAGTATCTGCGTGCAAGAGCCCGAAGACCGTCGCAGTGACCAGGGTGGCGACGCCGCCACTGCGTAGATGCTCCCACAGCGCGCGGGCAGCCCGTTCTAGCCACGACGTCTGCAGCACGCCTTCGGGCAGCGCGTTCGACTCGGGAGCTTTGGCTTCGCGCACCTTGGGCATCAGGCGGTTGACGAAGGACCACAGCGCTCCCCGGAACAACAGCTCCTCCGCCACGGGGGATATCAGTGCCCCCCAGAGCAGGGTCAGCCACGCAGGGGTTTGCACCAAAGAGCGACCGAATTCGCCGGTGCTCTGCTGCGCGAGCTGCCGGCCGCCGCGTCGCAATTCATCAAGCAAAGTCGGCAGCGCGATGGCAATGGCAATGCCACTACAGAGCACGAACGCGGGCAGCGCGAGAGTCGTGGCCATAGCCATGGCGCGACCGCTGGGTCGGACCAAGCCGAGCTGGGCGCGCGTGTCTCGAATCAAGAGTGCGCTCAGTCCCACGCCGATGACAGTGCTGATCACCGCGACCCAGGCCAGGTACGCCTGCAGCGATAGTACGTTCGTGACGGAGTCCGGCAACAGGTACACGCCATAGCGGGCAAGTAGACGGAACACCGCCAGCCAAAGCAGCGCGGCCGCGCCGTGCGTGAGGGTGCGTCGCATAAGGGAGGCGTCGGCGTTCACGGGGGTCACTTGGGCGGCAGCACCGCGCGTTTGCGTGGGCTGCGGCGTACGCTCTCTGGCAAACCTTCCTGCACGCAGTCCACAATGGCCTCACCGATCCGACGGCGCAGGTGCTCTCGGGCGTAGACGAAGCTGACCTCGCGGACTGGAGTGGGCGCTGAAAACGCTCGGACTCGGCTGCGTTGGCGTTTGTGCGGGAGTTGGTCCACGGACAGTGCGGGCAGCACCGTGATACCGAAGCCGCGGTCCACAAGCTGCACGAGGGTTTCGAAGCTGCCGCTTTCGAAGCGCACGGCATCGGAGCCGGTCGCCTGGCGATCGACGCGGCACAGTTGCATGACCTGAGTGCGGAAGCAGTGCCCCTCCGCCATGAGCCAGAGATGCTCGCCGACGAGGTCGGATTGCCGCAGCGTACGCCTCTTCGCTAAAGCATGGCGCGGAGGCAGATACGCGAACAGCGGTTCGTCATACAGCGGCTCTTCGAAAATGCCGGCAACGTTCAGGGGCGTGGCTGCCAGGCCGCCGTCGAGGCTGTCATCGAGTAGCCGTTCGACCAAGGTGT
>CBDUPW010000139.1:0-17494 GCA_965369205.1 uncultured Polyangiaceae bacterium
ACGCCCACGCCGCTGTCACGCCCACGCCGCTGTCACGCCCACGCCGCTGTCACGCCCACGCCGCTGTCACGCGTGCCTTCCATCAGGCGCGTGCGCATCCGACGAGCTGCTCGATGCTGGTGTCTTCGGCTTCGCAGTATGCACGCAGGCCATCGAGCACCTTCTTTGCGGCACAGGGGTCCGAAAAGCTGGCAGTTCCGACCTGGATGGCCCGGGCGCCCGCCATGAGGAACTCAAGGGCGTCCCGCGTGTTTCCGATCCCCCCAATTCCAATGATCGGGATCTTCACGGCGTCCACCAACTCCCACACGATGCGCAGCGCGACGGGTCTCAGTGCCGGACCGCTGAAGCCCCCCGTGCGATTCGCGAGTCGGAGTTTGGCGGCGGTCACGTCGATGGACATGCCGCGGATGGTGTTGATGGCCGTGAGGGCATCCGCGCCGGCGTCTTCACAAGCGCGCGCAACGGCCGCGAGGTCGCCCGCTTCGGGACTCATTTTCACCCAGAGCGGGCTCGCGGTGACTTTGCGCACGGCCGCGGTGACTTGCGCGCTGAGCTTCGGGTCCTTACCGAACTCAAGACCGCCATGACTGACGTTTGGGCAGGAGACGTTGAGCTCGATGGCGGCCACACCGGTTTCGCGCTCCAGACGTTCCGCGATCGCGACGAAGTCTTCGATACTGCTGGCGAAGATGTTGGCGACGACGGTGACGCCGCGTTCGCGGAGTTTCGGGAGCTTCTCTGTGCAGAACGCTTCGACTCCAACGTTGGCGAGTCCGATGGCATTCAGCATGCCTGCCGGCGTTTCGCAGATCCGCTCGGGCGGGTTTCCGGGCCTGGGCTGTAGGCTGAGTCCTTTGGTGCAGATCCCGCCGAGCTCTTTGACCTCGAAGAAGTCGTCGTACTCGAGTCCGTAGCCGAAGGTGCCCGAGGCCGTCAGAACCGGGTTTGCCAGTTCGAGACTTCCGATTCGGATGCTGAGCCGGTTCATGAGGGTGCTCCGGGTGCACGCACGGGTGCGGGGTCACCACCGGCCCAGTCGACGCGCCGCGCGTTCATGCACGGGCCTTGGGTGCACGCATAGAGATACCCGCCTTCTGTGCTCTTCACCGGGCAGCCTAGGCAGACGCCGTAGCCACAGGCCATGGGCGTTTCGAGGGACACTTCGCAGGGAATGTCACGATCTGCCGCTAGGGCCGCAACGGCTGCCATCATGCGATCGGGTCCGCAGGTGAAGATTTCCATGCCCGCCCGGAGCAGCTCTTCTAGTTCGTCGGTCACGCGACCTTTACGACCACGGGAACCATCTTCCGTTGTGACGCGTAGGTCGCAGAGATCTGCCAGCAAATCATCCAGGGGCAGATCCTTGGCGGTGCGACCGCCGTAGACGGCAATGGGTCTGACGCCGACTTGCGCCAGGCGCTGGGCCAAAAAGACCAGTGGCGCCACACCGACGCCGCCCGCCACCAGCACCGGAGTTCTGTCGTTGGAATGCTCGCGCCAGGGGATACCCAGGGGGCCGAGCAAGGCGAAGGGCTCGCCGGGCTCCGCGCGCGCCATGCGTGTCGTACCCTCGCCGACGACCTTGATCAGGATGGAGGGCGTCCGTCCTGCGGTGAGGTAGCTCATGGGTCGCGGCAACAGCGGCGCGTCGCCCCATTCTGCTCCGCGCACCATCACGAACTGTCCGGCGGCGGCATCAACCGCAGCCGGGGCGTTGAAAGTGAGGATATGATAGGCGTCGCCGATGCTCTCTCTGCGCAAGAGAGGCATGACGGTAAGCGACCGGCGCGTAGTCTCCATCAGCTGCTCCTCGGGAGCGGGATTTCGTCGTGCCCGGGTAGCACGGCTCCGGTATTGGGATCGAAGGCAAGCATCATCTCGACAGCATCCTCTGCAGTGTCGGCGTAGTAGCCGCGCCGGAGCCCGATCGCGGAGAATCCGTGCCCGCGGTAGAGTTCCAGTGCCGGTCGGTTCGAGCGGCGGACCTCCAGTAGCACGAGTCGCGCGCTGGTGGAGCGGGCATGATCCAATGCAACGCCCAGCAACGCCTTTGCGGCGCCCTGGCGCCGGTGCCGGGCGTCCGTAGCGACGTTCATGATGTGCAATTCGTCCGCGACATCCCAGGCCAGCAAGAAAGCCAAGACCGGACCGTTCGTCGCGTTGCGTGCCACCCAAATCCGGGCGCAGCCCCGGGACAGCTCGGCGTCTAGGTCCAGCGCTTGGTCGCCAGCTTTGGCGATCGCCAGGATGTGTACTCGATCCGCTTCACTGAACGCTTCGACCTGCATCGCGACGCCGTCATCCTCTGACTGTGGCACTTCGGCTGCAAGTATAGCTTTCAAGCCTCAGGCTGCAGGCGTGCTGCGAGCGCCTGCACGTCCAACACCAGACCCAAGCGGCCATCACGGCGGAGCACAGAGCCACTGTACGGTCCAGCGCGAGTCACCGCGCGTGGGACGGGGAAGAGCCGCGCGGTTTCGGTTTGCCCCACTCGGTCGACTCCGAGCTTGCGCAGCTCGCCGGGGGTCGGGGCAAGGGCCACACTGAGCTTCGCCGCCCGCGTTGTTTCCACTCCGAGACATTCTGCAAGGGAGCGAACCTGCTGAGAGGCGTCGATGTTGTTGACGCCGTCCACGAAGCGCAGCGGCAGCGCCAGTTCAAGGAGACCGGAGCGTAGCCAAACGATGTCTACCATTGCGCGGTCACTTGGCACTTCAATGATGGCAGTGACCCCGCTTCCCGTGCGGCTTGTGAATCGAATCGATCCGCCCAAGCTCTGAATGGTACCGCGCGCCACATCCAGGCCAATGCCGCGCCCGGCAAGCACGCTTGCGTCTTTGGCCAACGTCAGCCCCGGCTCTCCCAGCAGGCCGAGCAGGAACGGTTCGGAAGCGCTGCGAGCCTCCAATTCGGAGAGCAGCGAGCGTTCGACGGCGATCCTGCGCAGGGCAACGAAGTCAACGCCGCGGCCGTCGTCTTGCACGGTAATGCGCAACCAATCGGCGGTTGGTTCGGCGCTCAGCGTGATGGTGCCGACGGGTGGTTTTCCCCGCTCTGCGCGCTCCGCGGGTGGTTCAATGCCATGGGCGATCGCATTGCGCACCAGCTGCAGGAGCGGATCGAAGAGACGGTCGGCGACGCTGCGATCGAGGGGTGCTTGGGTTGCGAACACCTCGACGCGTACCAGCCGCGCTTCCCGGGCCACGGTGCGCTCCGCTGCTTGGGCCGTTCGCGTTAGAAAATCCTGCGCTGTGGTTCGGCGCAGATGAGAAAGCTCCTCACGCAGCTCGCCATAACGACGTCCAATCGCGTCGGCGCTCTCTCTGAGCACACTCCGGGACCGCTCCGCACCGTCGGCGATAGCAGCGAGCTTACGCGCTACGTGTTCAATGCGGAGGATTGCCGACGCGGGTGCACCCCAGGGTCGTGGGGGGCCGATCTGTCGCAGCGCCTCCCACAAGCTGCCGCGCTCCGCACGCAGGCCATCGGCGGAACTTCGAGCCGCTTCGGCCAGTCCGTCTAGCGTCTCTTCCAGGACGAAAAGCTTCTCCAGGCGCTCGAGCCAGCGGTCGATCGTCTGCGAACCAATGTGGAGCGCGCTCTCATTTTGCGGCAGAGCCGAGCCGCTAATGGAGGGCGCTGCGGAACTCGGCGACACGCTTCCGCGACCGCGCAGCGCACGCAGCGCTTGCTCCGGATCCTCGAAGATCAACGCCAGCGCGCCGCGATGCTCTTCCAATTTCGAAATGGCCGCAGTCAGTTCATCGGCAGGCACGTTTTTGAGGGAGGCTTCCAAGCCGTGGCAGTACCAGGCCAGCAGATCGTCCCCCGTTGCTGCCGCAGCACCCTTGATGGAGTGCACGATTCGGTACGCATCCCGCAGGGCAATGGCAACGTCTTCGGTCGACGTTGCACTTTCCAGCTCTGCCAGACGCTCCCGGATCGCAGTTCGGTAGTGCGGATCCCGCGCGTCCTGAGACACCGGTGGGCCGAGGCCCAGCGGTGGGCGGGGCCAGGCAGCGGCAAGGGGCTGCTTTCCCAGCCGCAAGCGCTCCGCCGCCGTCGCTAGCAGGGACCGCGCGGTGTTCACGGCTTCCAGATCCCCCGCGCGCAAACGCGCCCCCAGGTGGGCGAGCACGAGGGAGAGTTCGCCGTGACCCGCCAGGGCCGCGGAGCCGCGAACCGAGTGCATCACGCGGCGCGCGTCTTCGGCAGTCGTCTGCTCGGTGAGTAGTGCGACCCGCCGCTCAACTTCGTCTGCGAGCAGCGCGTCCACTTCCCGCGTCACGGATCTTCCCCGCCGCTTTGAGTGCGGGCTTCCAAGTCGCGAAGCAAGCGAAGCAGTGGTGCCAGAGTGGGGCGTAGGGCGCGCCACACCAGGCCCGTGCGCGACCCCTCGGACAAATCCGAAAGCGCGGTGACCAACCCGTGGGCGTGTTCCGCAACGTCTGCAAGCAGCCGCGCGTTTTCCAGGTCGCCGACGGCGCTTTCCCCGAGCAGCTTTCCGACGCGTTCTACGGCGTCTTGGCTGCTACGCAACGCCGCTTGGGTGCGCAATAGGCCTTGGGACAAATCGTCGCCCTTGCCGCGTGCCGCTTCGACGTCGCGGTCGAGTTCTTCGCGCTCGCGCTCGACTTCGTCGAAGAGCTGGTCGAGCTCGTCCAGAGACGAAAGCCCGCTGCGGGCGATGTTGGCCAGTTCTTCGGCCACCAATACCAACGCTCGGCCTCGCGCTTCGCCCTGTTTGGCTCCGTCCAGACCGGTGTTGAGTGCGACGAGTTTAGCGCGCTCTAAGGAGTCCCGGGCTCGACGCATGGTGGCGCGGGCGTCCTGAGCACGCGTCAACATAAGGCGCCCCTTGTCTCCGGCCGCGTCCAACTGGGCCCGCTGTTCGGCCAGGGTCGCGCCCAGTTGCTGGCACGCGCTGGCCGCGGCTTTCTGCGACTCGGCTGCAGACTGCTGCGAGCGAACGAGCACGGCATCATCCAGAGGCGAACGCGTGGCTGCGCCTCGTGCGGTGTCGCGCATGCGCTCCGCGATCAGACCCAACAAGCTCATTCTGCGGCCCCGGAAGTCGTCCGGCTCAGGCAGGCAGAGAGGCAGCTCTCGATGTCTATTGGGGGCACGCGCTTTCCCTGCCACAGCACCTGGCCTTCTTCGACGTCGAAGAAACCAACGTGCTGCACGGATACTCCGCTGAGCGTGACCGCGTCGGAGTCGTGCTCGCATAACAGCGCCTGGGGGCCGTCCCCGATCTGCGCTGTGGCTGCGACGCGCCCGTGCACGAAGGAGAGCCCCAACTCCGAGGCGGGCACGGGGCTGATGGGCGGGCGCGTGACGATGCGGCGCACGGCATCCACCGGCAGGCTAAAGGTGCCGTCCCGGGACTCGAAGACCACGGCTGCCTGCCGCGTCACGCCTGCGCCTTCCTGCGTACCAGGCGCGAATTGATCAGCTGGTACAGGATCTTGCACACCTCGAAGGAGCTTCCCGCGCGCTCTTCAACGATTTCTCGCACGCTGCGGTCGCCGTCGATGGCTTCCAACACGGTCTTTTCACGATCCGTCAGCTGTGCGTCTTCGCCGACGCTCTCCAGGGCCAAGGCGTCTTTCACCAACACTTCATCGAAGTCGAAGGTGCCCTCGATCATGCGCCACTCGTCAACGCGTCGGAAGCCCTCCATCACGAGCGCGCCGGTGGACAGCCCCAGGCGAGTGACCTGGACTTCCGGCGGCAGACCCACCGTGAAAGTGAAGCGTCCGGTCTTCCAACGCACAACCTCGTAGACGAGTTCGGACGTTTGCCGTGTCAACGCATGTTCGACCGTTTCGCGCTCCACCAGGCCGACTTCGATCAAGCGTTCACCCAAAGCGCGCGACTGGGTTGCTTCCGCCAGCATCGCGTCGAGGTCTTCGCGGCTGACGGCGCCGGCCTCGACCAAGTAGCGCCCCAATAAGAACTCATCGCGTACCCCACGCGACGCGGCCAAGTCGACGTTGCCTTCGCGCACGAAGAGCGTGATCTCGGATTTGCGATTGGACACCACGAGCGCGCCCGTTTGACGCTGCAAATGCAGCAATTGCAGGATTTCCGCGATGGAGATGACGCTGATGTCACCCGCGAGCACTTCCTGGGTGCTGGCTCCGAAATCCAGCGTTCGCAGCAGCGCCGACAGCTGGCCCAGGTTTTCCGGGGTGATGCCGCGCTGAAACGTCTGTTCGAGTTGGTCGTCGCGCAAGTCCGATGTGCCCGGCAGCTTGCGCAAGTCCGGGGCAACCAGCCGTGCCAGGGCGGCCGCGAATTCGCGCGCGGTAGCTTCCCGGCGGACGTGGGGATCCTCGCTCGGCACGAGGGAGCTCGGCGCCAAGCTTTCGGCGACCGTTTCCTCCTCGGGCATCGTGTCGCCCTCGGGCACCGGGCGCGCACGACCTTGTTCCTTCTTTGCCAGGGCACCTTCAACGACGGCGACCAGACCGCGAGCGTCGAAGGGCTTGGTGATGGCATCGATGGCGCCGGTTTGCTGCACGAACTGCCCACGGATCTTGTCGCCCTTGGCGCTCATCAAAACCACGGGCAGGTGCCGACGCTCCGGGTCGTTGCGCAACTCGCGACAGAACTGGTAGCCGTTCATGCGCGGCATCACGAAGTCCAGCAGCACCAAGTCTACTTCGGTGCCGTTTTGGAGCTTCTCTAACGCGTCTTGACCGTCCTCGGCCGCCACGGTCTCAAAGGCGCTCGCCTCGAGAATCGAGGTGACCACCCTGCGAATGGTGGGGCTGTCGTCGACGACTAAAATGCGCGCGCCCATGCTCGAAGCGTCCGGATGGTGGTGGGTGCCGCCGCGAGAAGCAAGGGTGGCGACACTCGTGTCCCGGGATGCTGTGCCAACGTGCCACCCCCCCGGGCGGATGTCGCTATAAAACCACCGATTGGGCCTCGTCTCGCCCGGCACGGGAGTTGCGAATACCCCGGGCATGGCACATCTCCGATTGGCACTAGGCGCCCTGGCAATGGTTCTAGCAACGGTTCCCCTCGCGTGCGGGGGCAGCACGGATGGCGATCCCGGCAGCGGTGGGGCGGCAGCGGGCGGTGGCACGGGGGGCGCGAGCGGCGGTTCCGGGGGCAACACCGGTGGCACCGCTGGGATCGGCGGTTCTGGTGGAAGCGTTGGAGGCAGCGGCGGTGGCAGCGGCGGCATGCCGCCCACGTGCCAGGTCCCGGCTGGTGGACCCGGTCCGTACCCGGTCACGTTCCGCTTCAACAACCTCGCGACCACGCCGTACTACATCGTCGAAGACTGCTCCTTGCAGTATCAGGTCACGTCTTGCGCCGACGGCTATGTCAAGCCCATCGTACGCACCGGCGATTGCACTATCGACTGCAGCGAGAAAGACAACGGTTGCATTGCCTGCGGCGCTTGCCCGTTCGGCGCGAAGGAAATCACCAGCGCTTTTCCTGTGGATGGCAACTGGGCGGGCTACGAATACACCTTCGAGCAGACGAAGCAGTTCTGCGACTGCCACGTGCAGCACGTGGCGCCGGCCGGGAAATACCGCATTCAGCTGAACGTGTTTGCGAGTGAGCAAGACGCCTTGAACGGCACCGTCTCCCACGAAGTCAGCGTCGATTTCACGCTGCCCGCGCCTGGCGGCATGGTGGATGTGCCGCTGCATCCTTCCTCTAGCGGGGGTTGACCTCCCCTCGACGAGAGTCGGCGGCGCGGATCTGAACCACGCTGCCGCTCCATCCGAGCTTCGCCTAGCTCTCGGGCACGACGCTGCGCACGTGCAGCTCAGCCAATTGGTCCGGAGCGACGGTGTTCGGCGCATCGCTCATGGCGTCCGTGCCCTTCTGGGTCTTCGGAAAGGCGATCACGTCACGGATGCTGTCGGAGCCCGCCAGCAGCATGGCGATGCGGTCCATGCCCAGGGCGATGCCACCGTGGGGCGGCGCGCCGTGGCGCAAGGCGGTCAGCAAAAAGCCGAACTTCTCTTGGGCGTCTTGGTCTTTGATGCCCAAGGCCGCAAAGACTTTGGTTTGCACTTCGGGATCGTGCAGGCGGATCGAGC
Organism: uncultured Polyangiaceae bacterium; assembly: GCA_965369205.1. Classification (GTDB taxonomy): domain Bacteria; phylum Myxococcota_A; class Polyangia; order Polyangiales; family Polyangiaceae; genus JACKEA01. The sequence goes on from CBDUPW010000139.1 coordinate 8,073, forward strand.
CGCCGCCGATCTCGAAGCCGTTCAGCACGATGTCGTAGCGATAGCAGAGCACCTTGCCGGGATCGGATTCGATCAGCGGCACGCTGTCGTCGTGTGGTCGCGTGAAGGCGTGGTGTGCAGCCGCCCAGCGCCCGCTGTCCTCGTCGTACTCGAACAGCGGCGGCTCCACGACCCAAAGGAAATTCCACTGCCCCCCGTGGCCCACCTCGGGGATCAAGCCAAGCTTCTTGCCCAGGTGCACGCGCAGGTTGGCGAGCACGGTGTGCACCATGCTGGCTTTGCCAAACTGGAAGATCAAAAGATCGCCATCGCCGGCACCCGCCGCTTCGTTGATGGCCAGGCGTAGCTCCGGCGTGATCGTCTTTGCCAGCGGGGACTGCGTCCAGCTGCCATCCGCCGCGACCTTGGCGCGCGCCAAGCCGGCCGCGCCCATGCTCTTGGCCAACGCTTCCAGCTTGTCCGTGTCGGTGCGCGAGAGTCCTGCGTCCGCTGGCACTTTCATGCACTTGACGATCTCCGCGGGCAGATCCGTACGATAGGTGCCCGCAGCGAACTTTTCCGCGATGGGTTTCCAGAACGGGATCCCGCCGCCGCCGTGCTGCACCACGAGCTGGGTGAGGTCCACGTGCTTCATGCCGAAGCGCAGATCCGGCTTGTCGTTGCCGTAGTCCCGCATGGAGTCTTCGAACTTCATGCGCGGGAACTTGCCGTCGGGGTACAGGGTCTTCAGATCGATGCCGAGCGCCGCCTTCCAAACCGCAAAGATCAGCCCCTCGATCAGCGTGAACACGTCATCCTGGTTCACGAAGGACATTTCCACGTCGATTTGTGTGAACTCAGGCTGGCGATCGAGCCGCAAGTCCTCATCGCGGAAGCAACGCACGATCTGGAAGTAGCGCTCGTAGCCGGCGACCATAAACAGCTGCTTGAAGATCTGTGGGCTCTCGGCCAGTGCGTAGAACTTGCCGGGACTCAAGCGCGAAGGCACCAGGAAGTTCCGAGCTCCTCCCGGCGTGTACTTGACCAAGAACGGCGTCTCGATCTCCAGGCAGCCTTGCCCGGACAGGTAGTTGCGGGTGGCCAAGTTGATGTCGTGGCGCATGCGCAAGCTGCGTTGCAACACCGGCCGCCGTAGATCCAAGTAGCGATACTGCAGTCGGATCTCTTCCCGGGTGTCGATCTTGTCGGCGATTTCGAATGGCGGCGTCTCCGCGCGATTGAAGACCGTCGCTTCGAGCACCTCGACTTCGATTTCGCCCGTCGCCAAATTCGGGTTGGCGGCCGACACTGTTTGGTTTTCTTTCTTGCTGAACTGCTGGCCACGCGAGCGAACTTGGCCGCGGATCCCCACCACCCACTCCGGCCGCATCTGCTCGGCCAAGGCGTGTGCGTCCTTGGAGGTATCCGGATCGAAGACGATCTGCGTGATGCCTTCGCGATCGCGCAGATCGATGAAGATCAGGTTGCCATGATCCCGGCGGCTCTCCACCCAGCCAAAAAGCACGGCTTCGTTGCCGATGTCGGAGGCGCGCAGGGCGCCATCATGATGGGTTCGTTTCAGCTCATCGATAAAGCGGGCCACGGCAGGGGCTTAAGCCAAGCCTGGCCGAAACGGGGAAGAATTCGAAAACCTCGGCCCGCGGGCCGGATTTTGGGGCCCCGAAAACTGGGCCCGTTGTGCGGGTTCTGGCACCCAAGCAAGGTGAGCGTCGAGGCCGGCCCGCTTCCCGAAACCCGACAGCGGACTGCGCTGTACGGCGTGCTCGCGTGGCTGTCGTTTGCCCTGCCCCTTTGCGCGACGCTCTGGCGTGCCAGCGCCTCCACGCAATGGCGCGACGACATGCCCGTGGTGCGCGCTCTTGGCTTCGTGCCCCTCGGTGGTGAAGGGGTGCTCTCAAGCCTGGCGATGCAGCTGCTTTCCCTGCTGCCCTTTGGCGGCTTGGTGTCGCGAGCGAGCTTGGTTGGGGTGCTCGGCGTTGCGCTCTTGTCTCGGCTGGTCTTCGCGACGGCTACGCGGCTGCTGGACCAGAACGCTTGGACGCCGCGCCTCAGTCCCTGGTTGGCGCTGGGCGCTGCACTGACGACTGCATTCTCGTCTTCAGTGCAGCTGGAGGGAACCATCGCTGGCGGCGCGCCCTTGGCGGCTTCGCTGGTGTTGCTCGGGCTTCTGGTCCGACCCGATCAGCGACGGCACGACGCGCGGGTGTGGCTCGGCTTCGGTGCGTTCGTCGCCCTGACGACTCTGGAGAGTCATGCTGCCGGAGCGGCGCTGCTCTTCGCCTTGATCGTGCAGATCGGCATGCTGGGCGACACCCCATCGCGTCGAAGCGTGGCGCTCTCGCTGTGCGGAGCGATGTTCACCGCGGGCCTATGCCTCCTGCCGGCACTCTTGCGCACGCTCTCGGATCGCGCCTGGGTGCACCTTGGCTTCGGACTTTCCGCGGTGGGCGCCGTAGCCCTCGACAGCGCCGCCGATCGGCCTGGCGCCATTGCGGTCTGGTTTAAGGAGATCGGGGTGGTTTCCCTGTGCCTGGCTGCCGTGGGTTCCGCCTGGGGCCTATTGCGCGGGCGCACGCGTTGGATCGCGGCTCCGCTACTAGCTTTGGTGGTCGCGGACTTGGTGTTCCCCGCAAGCCGCACCGGGTTGCTCGCCTCCGACGCCCTTGCGGCTGTGCGGCTGAATGCGCTTTCCGTCGCTGCGGTTACGGCAGTGCTGGGCGTGCACACCGTCGCGCTGTTTGTGCTCCGTGCGGAGCTGCCCTTCGCGCGACCCATCGCAGCGCTGTTGGTGGCATTCCAGGCCACTTTGGTGCTGATGACCACTGAGGATTCTTCCTACGTGGCCAACCGGCGTTCGCAGCTGTCCGCGGACGTCTGGACGGACGAAGCCCTCGACCGCCTGCCACCGCGCAGTTTGGTTCTAGTGCGCAACGAAGCGGTGGCTTGGCGCTTCTGGGCCGCGCGTACGGTGCGGGGCGCGCGGCCGGACGTCGTTGTCGTGCCCATCCCGATCTTGGATCGTGGAAGCGTCGCGCGTGACTTGCTGATGCTCGAGCCCGGACTTGCCCCGCTGATTCGCGACATGTCACTCAGCGGAAAGCCGGGCGAGTTCGCACTCTCCAGCCTCGCAGACATTCGTCCGCTCTTCGTGGAGCTAGACCCGGAGTGGGACAAGCGCCTTGTGCACCACGTCGTACCCGACGCACTCTGGATGGGCTTCGCGCCGCATGCCCGGGGACGTTCGGACCGCCGACATGCCTTCAAGTCCGGCTTGAGCTCCTTCGGCCGAGTATTCGACGCGGCCACCAAAGACGGCTTCACGGACGCGGCCACGTTAGAAGTGCTCGGCTCCCGGGCGCGGGAACAAGCCTATGCCCTGGCCATGCTCGGGGACCGCGAGATGGTTGCGCATCTCGTCTATGACTTGCGGGGCATCGACAAGAAACACCCGTTTGTGGTCGAGCTTGAGAAGAAGCTCAAAAAGAAGCGGATGGGGAAGATCGATATGGCGAGTCTGCAACACTGAGGCCGTGAAGAGCGAGCACGAGGGGATCCCTTGGTCGCACTCTCATCTGAACGAGCTCTCTACTCGCATTTCACGAAGAGGCCCTCGGATTTGCACGAAGTATCGTCTTCGCATTTTTGCGATTCGACAAATTTGCCACCTTTGCATTCCAGGATCGACTTCTTGTCCGTGGCGCAGGCGGCGTCGTTGTCTTTGCCGCAAAGGTCGCCGAGGGCGGCGATGCTGTTGTCACAGTCGATCATGACGGGGCCCGGCGCGCAGGCTTTCGGTCCACCGCATTTGCCGATGGTCTTCCATTTGCCGGCTTCGCATTTGAGTTCCGCGGTCTTGTCCACGGAGCACGAGTAGTGATCCCCCTGGGGGTCGCCGCATGGGTCGCCTTCTTGAGCCAGGGACTCGTCGCATTTGATGATCGCGCCCGTCGCTTGGCAGCCTTCGGGGCCCTTGCAGGCGACCTCTTCCCACTTTTTGCTCCTGCACGTGAGGATGGAAGTCTTGTCTTTGCATGAGGCTTCCCCCTCGGTTTTGCACTCAGCGCCGGCCTTGGGATCCTTCTTGCAGGCGAGCAGAGCAACGCAAAGTACGGCCAATACAGCCAGGGTCGATCGCATGCGCCGGAGGCTAAACGAGATCCCGTAGAGGCGACAGGCTGCCGCAGCGGGTGGCGCTTTTTCGAGCGAACCAAGTATCATCGCTGGATTGGAAAAGATGGCGCACCCCACGCATTTCTCCCGAGACCGGCGAGTCGGACTGCCCTCGGCCCCCTGGCTTGCGGCGCTGTGTGTGGCGGTATTCGGTTGCTCGAAGACAGAGCCGGTTTCCGGCGAGAGTACGGACAAAGACGACACGACTCAGCGCGAGCTCCAGAAGCGCGACGCCTATTTTTCGAAACTAATGGGCGCCGGGCCGAAGCAGACCGAGGGCGTCGAGAAGCCATGCCCCGACGAAGCCATCACGCGCGCCCTCAAAGGGGAGCCCGGTCGCGTGGTGATTACGGAGCACGCTTTCTTGAGCCGATTCGCTGGCACCGGCGCGGACCTGTACGCCGGCGCCGGGGCGAAGTTCAAGAGCCTGACGACTCCAGCGTTCCGCATCTTGCTGCCCTCCACCCGAGCCGCCTCGCGGCAGCAGGCCATCGACGCGCTTTGGAACATCAAGAAGGTAGAGCGCGAATACACGCACATCGGCGTGCTCCGGGCGACGACCCGTACGGGGCCGACGGTGACGGGCGAGAAGTTCCAAACCGGGAAGTACGCCGGCGTGCTGCTCATCTTTGAAATGAGCAGGACGGAAGTGCTGTGCGCGGCGGAGATACAGGCCGAGAACAGCGAGAGCTTTGCCACCCAGGCGGGTCGTTCAGCCGATGACGCTGCGTGGGCGGACTACATCTCTCAAGTCCGCGGCGCCGTGCATGCAGGCGTAAGGCGCATCTCAAAACGTCTAGAGTTGGATCTGGAATAGCGCGACGCGCTTCTTGACCAGCGCGTGACACGCTTCCCTGTTGCTGCCCCGCACTACCTCAGGTAGCTGTGGAGCTGCTTGGGCAAACGCTGCAATGGACGCTTGGCTTCGGCGGGCAGCACGGCACTCTGCGTGAGCCACAGCAGTAGCGGTCCCGTGCGGCAAAGGCGATCTTTCCGCAGCACCGCGGCGAGAGCCTTTTGTGTGTAGGTCGGTTCCAATCGGTACCCTTCGAGGTCCGCGGCCAAGTGCGCGGCTTGTTCACCACTGCGCGTGGACCGGCCGTAGCCGGCACCCAGTTCTCGAGATTCGAATACGAAGCGATCCGGATCCAATGCCGGAACCGAGTCCTGCGGCGCGCCGCTGGCGATGAGACGCGCCGTTTCGCCGTACAGCGCGCGAGCGCGATCTGGATTGGAATAGTGTGCGCTGGATGCGCGCACTGCGAGCACGCGAGTCTTGCGCTGCGTGATGGCCAGGCCGAGGCACAGACCGACCGCGCTGCCGAGGGTGCCCGCGGCGATCACGAGCCACGCCGGCTCGGGTAGCATTCCGGCGCGGATTTGTGCGTCGAGCTCCAGGGCGGCGGCTACAAACGCGAGGTTACCCAGGGCGCTGGTTCCGCCTGCGGGCAAGACGTAGGGCGCAGCGCCGTCGCGTTGCATGGCCGTCATCGCGGTCACTTCAGCGCTGCCCACTTCCTTTGAAAAACGGATCTCTGCTTGGGTCGCGGCCAACATCCGGAGCTGACGCGCCACGGGTTCGGAGCGCGGCTGCGGTGACAGCACGACGCTGGCCTGCAGGCCCGCGCGGGGTGCGAATAGTGCGGTCGCCAAACACTGATTCGAGCCAGCGCCACCGAAGGTGATCACGCGCCCGCGTTTCAGGGCCTTGGCTTCGGCGAGCAAGAGTTCGAGCTTGCGCACTTTGCCACCGCCAAAGACGCCACTGGCGAGGTCGTCGCGCTTGACCCACAGCTCCAGTCCGATCCTGCGGCTCAGCTCCCGCGCGTGTTGGCACGGAGTCGGGAACGCGCCCAGGGCCACGTGGTTCAGGCGCAGCGATGGAATACGCTCCGCGAGCAGAGCATGCCCGGACGGCGATCGGGCGGAGCGCAGATTGCGGTCATGCCGGTCGCGCCGAACGGGATCACTGCGTTGAGACACGGTCCCGTCGCATCCGATGGTTGCCGCGGCTGTGCCAAGCCACTGTCGCCGAGTCAGCCGCATGATCCCGCCGACACAAACGCTGCGTGCTTCCAGGAGATTCCCGTCGCTGCGCAACCGGCAGGGGGGCGCGGGGCTCGTATCGCCCGCCCGCCTGCCGGTGGACTTCCTGTCTGCCGCGACATGGCTGGTTTCTGGTGGGAGCGCGCCCTAGGATCCCATCGTAGCTCCCCTGGGCTGCGGAAGGCGGCCGTCGGAATTGAGCGCAGACCGATGACCTGGCACGCAGTCGACGCAAAGAAGCCGCACGAGCGCTATCGCGTGGACGTGGGAGCGGATGGCGTCATCGTCGCGGGTCTTGGTGGGACGCGGCAGTTTGCGCTCTCCGCGGCGACGGTGGGCGTTGCGAAGTGGATCGCGCAGAAGCCTGGCGCTGCGTTGGTACTCGGCGAAGGGGACGAGCAGTTCGTGATCGGCTCCGAAGGCGCACACTATAGTTACGAAAGCCGTCCGCCGTGTTCCAAGGTCGACGCGGTGATGGCTGAGCGCGAGTTTCACGGATTGATGGCAGCGCTGCAGTCCGCGTGGCGCACGGCTCACCCACCAGCACAGGGCTACCGCGCATCGAGCCGGGAACCGAGGATGTTCCAACAGTTCTTCCCGCTGCATCGGGGTAGCGGGGTCGTCACCGTGGCGGCGATCTTGTTTGCCTTCGTTGCCTTCATGGCTGCGTCGCTATGGCTACCGACTGGCAGTACGGCGTGGCTCGCGGGCTCTGCCTTCCTCGGCATGGCTTTGATTTGGCTTGCGACGACTTGGCAACTCATGCGCCCGCGTTATCGCTTGGAGTTCAGCGGCGAGATGCTGCGCATGTGCAACAAGCAGCGCGTCATCGTCGAGGCGCGACGTGCGGATGTGCCGATTCGATTTGATGAGGCTCGTGGCAGCGTTCGGCTCGAGTTTCCGGACGGGCGCGGCTGGGATCTTCACCGGCTCCCAAGCCCCAAACAGAACTGGTTCCCCCTTGGATTCTTTCCAAGTCGAAGAGAGCTTCTGCTCGAACCAGAGGCCATTCCGCTGCTGCGTGCCGCTTGCGAACCCGCCGCGGATCCCGTTGAGGCGACGCCCGCCGCGCAGGGGAAGTCTAGGCGCGTCCGCGTGCGGACGGAGCAAGACGAACCGGACGAGCACGTCGCACCGGACCCGCTCCGCGCCAAAGTCCGGGACTAACGGTTGCACGCAGCTCTCCACGACGAACGCCTTTCCCCGTGGCAAGGCCCTTGGCGGGGGCGAGATGGTCGGCCCCAGGGCGCGCGGCGTTGTTGCTTGCCCCAAGCGCGTGTACTTTCGCCAACCATGAAGACGTTGAACGCTGGACTCGCGTTGCTCTTGTTGCTGTCTGCCTGCGACAACGCACCGAAGTCGGAGGGCTACTCCGCAGTGCTTACAGACGCTGCGGGGCTCAAGCCCGGGGCGGTGGTGTACATCGCGGGCGTGCAGGTGGGTCGTGTGAACCAGGTGGATCTCGACGGCAACCGCGCCCGCGTTCAGTTCGACGTGCGTTCGGCGCCGGGGGTGCAGGTCACGGCCGCCACCTGCGTCAGCGTGGGTTTCTACGGACTAGCCAGCGACGCGCATCTCAGTGTCGATCCCGGTGACGTGCCCGCCGCGCCCATCGCACCCGGGGGCGAGATCAGCTGCGTGCGGGACAGCGCCTTGGGCAAGTCCGGCGAGCGTGCCATGGCCAGTGCGGAAAAACTGCTGAGCACTGCCCTCAGCGGTAAAGGCTTGGTATCCCGCCTGCTGCACGACAAAGAGCTGGCCGACAAGGTTGAGAACTTCTTCGACACCCCACCCACCGCGACCGCCGCCGGCCCGGACGAGAACCCCACGGCGCCGCCAAACGTCGACAAGCCCGACGACAAGGCTCCCGTGACTGCGACGGCTCCAAAGCCACCCAGACCGCCCGCCCCGAAGCCGCCCGCGCCCAAGAAGCCGCCCCCGCCGCCGCCCCCGAAGACGGATTTGGTCAATCCGTTTTAACTGCGCCGTCTGATCTCGAGCGTCGCTTCGCGATGGGCCGGGGCGTTGAGCTCGTCGACGAGTTTCGTAAGTCTAGCGTCCTCCGATCCGCACCCGCAACCGGCGCTTTGCTCTGCCGCAACCTGTGGTTGGCACTGCGACACACGGCGTCGCGTATCGCTCACTCGAGGTGCGACATGTGGCGCTGCCGTGTCCATGTGTCGTCGCGCGCTCGCGCCTAGTTGACGATGCGCAAGATCGAATGCCCTTGTCGGTTTTCCCCTGGCGAGGGTTCGCTTCCGGCGACGCGGCGCAGCGCGTCCCGCGACTTGGTATAAATCATGTAGGGGAAGGTCGTGCGCTCACGCACTTGCACTCGTGAGCGCGCGGCTCTCAATGCGACAGACTCTTTCCCTACTGAAACTTTCCAGCAACACAGCGACGGCTGTCGCCCTGAGTTGCGCCGTATTCGCTGTGGGCTGCACGGGTGACATCAGCGGAGACCTGGGACCGGTGCCGCCCCCAGACGTCGCGCCGGCTGACGTGACCGAAAACCTTGAACTCGTCTCGGGGCAAGGCTTCTGCGTCGAGCTACTCCCTGGCGAAGCGCTCCGTTCGGTCAGCCCCGAAGGGCACGCCTGGCTGGTGGCGGAGACCGCGGGCATGAGCAACGTGCGCGTATTGGACGCGTTCGATGCGACGAACGTAGTCACCCGGGAGGTCGAGCTCTCCTCGGTCAAGCGCGTGCAGGCCTGGTCGCAGACGGACGCAGCGGTCATCACCGATGACGGTCTGTGGCGCCTCGAAGATCTGGCGCGAGTGCAGCTGGCACCCCCCCAAGGCTTTTCCGCTAGCGCAGGTTTTTGCGGCGACCCCGGCACGAACGGCGCGCTCCTGTGCAGCGGCAAGCTGTACGAGCGGCGAGACGACGAGCAGTGGTGGGCCTGGTCGCCCGGTGCGTCTGGCGACGCCGCTCCGAGCGAGCTTCTCGGCCAGCAGGGCGAGTGCCAGGGCGGCGACGACAGCGGTTGGATGACGTCGCCGGACGGCACGCTGTGGCGGATGCAACCGTCGAGCGTGTACCGACCGGTACAGTTCGAAAGTCTGCAAGCGGCTGCGGTCACCAGCGCTGCCGGAGTGGGGGCGGCGGCGCTCGTGGCCGTGATCGATGCAGAGCGACTCTGGACGGGTTCCGACAGCTGGCAAGCGTGGACTTTCCCCGCTGGCGCTCCCGCGCATCTCAGCGC
>CBDUPW010000140.1:0-17417 GCA_965369205.1 uncultured Polyangiaceae bacterium
GAATACGATCCAGTACCGCTTCGCCATCGCCAAACTAGACATCAGCATTGCAGACGGCATCATGAAGGTTAGCTGCACCGCCATGGGACGTCTGCCCGGCGGGCGCAAAGCCAAGAGCCATCTGAGCTTTGGCGGAGATCCGCGCAAGAAAACCCAAGTTGTCTCCCGCGTGCTCGAAATCGTCGCCCGCGGCGTAGTGACACGTTTGGCCGAGCTTGAGCGCGTACGCCGCGGTGATCTGGAAAAATCCCGCGTCCGCGCCCCAAGAAGCACTCCGGACTAGCCGATCCTGCTGGGCAGGCCAAATGGGGGCTCCGACGCGGTGGCAGCGGCTGCAAAACCCGGCTAGGTTTGTCGCATGGAGCTGTCTCGAGAAGCGCAGCATGCACTGGTCCAACGCTACGCCCGCTTGCGCGCCCGGCTGCAGGACGAGATCGGCAAGCCGCCGGTCGTCTTGCCGAACGGCGACTTCTTTCCCGATACATTCGCGGGCGATCAAAAATCCCTGAGCCGGCTCGTCCGCCGCATGCAGCAGCACGCCGGCCTTTCCGACATCCCGCTCTCCGCGCAGCTCGTCGGGGAAGAGTCCGCAGAAAAAGGCGGCAGCTGCAGCTCGGGCGCCTGCGGCACCGGCACGCGCATGCCCGGCCAGAACGACACCCCCCGCATCGTGGATCAGGGTGATAGCTGGTTGCTGAACGTTTCGACTGAAGAAGCCGCGCACCCCGTCGTGCTCACCGCCAACCTAGCGCGCGCCCTCGCCTCCATTTTTATCGCGGAGACCCGAGACGAAGGCGAGACCATCGACGAACCCGTTGATGTCACCGTCGATCTGACGGCCGTGCAGCTTGGGTTCGGCGTCCTGCTGCTCTCGGGTTCGTATATCTACTCGAAGAGCTGCGGCGGCCCCTCCGTTGGCAAGGTCACTGCCATGGGCCCGACAGAACTCGGCTTTGCCCTGGGCCTATTCCTGGCAACGGGTGGCCATTCCTTCAAGCCGGCACTGCGGGAGCTCGAGGTCACGCAGAAAGACGCGTTGAATCAGGCCAAAGAGATCATCGACTCCAACAAGACGCTGCTCACGACCCTGACCGAAGCGCCGGACCGCCTGGCTGAAGGCAAATTCAAGCTGGAAGAGCCGACGCCGTGGCTGTTGCGCGCCCTGGGCGCGGGCAAAAAGAAGAAGCAGCGTACCCTGGACGAGATGAGCATGGACGAGATGGAGGCCATGCTCAGCGTGTCCGCTCCCGCTCAGAAGGCGAAGTCGACGAAAAAGCGCAGCGACAAGGACGACGAGCTCGGCGCCTTGGTGGCCGAAGCGCTGCGTGAAGTGCATAGCGACGCCGAGTAGCGGGCTACGGGAAAATCATCTTTTTCCGGGGGATCTCCTGGCAGCGGTAGCCGAATCGGCCGCGTTCCATTAGAGTCCCGCCCTTACGAATGGCCGTCGCCCAAGGGACCTGTCCAAGCTGCGGAGCGCCGATCGAGTTCGGCGTCGGCTCGTCGCTGGCAAAGATCTGCGAGTACTGCCGTGCGACCGTCGTGCGCTCGGACCGAGGTCTCGAGAACCTAGGCAAAGTCGCCGACTTGGCGATGACACCGTCTCTGATCGCCATCGGCGACCAGGGCACCCTCGGGGGACGCCCCTTTGAGGTGCTGGGCCGGGTCCAGCTCGATCACGGCAAGGGGCCCTGGGATGAGTACTACGTCGCCTTCGACTACGGGCAAAGTTGGGGTTGGCTCGCCTACGCCCAGGGTCACTGGTACGTCACCCAACACGTGCCGGGGCTTGCGGCCCCGCCCTACGACGCCCTGCGCCCTGAAATGGACGTGGACTTGGGTCAGGCGGGTCACTTCCGCATTGCCGAGGTCAAGTCGGGTACCATCGTCAGCGGTGAAGGCGAACTACCCGGCGGACTGCCGCCTGGCTTCCAGCGCTTTTACGCGGACGCCTACGGGCAGCAGAACGCCTTCGCAACCCTAGACTACGGCGACAACTCGGGCACCTATACCGTCTTCACGGGTTTCGTCTTCGACGAACCGCAGATGGAGGTGACTCAGCTCGGCGAGCGCACCGTCAACAAGGTCAAGGCACAAGAGATCAAGTGCCCCAGCTGCGGCGGGGAAATACCCAAGCTAGCCGGTGATCGCGCAGAGCGCGTGGGCTGTCCGTATTGCGGCGCCGTCAGCGATATCGCGCTGCAGCAAGTCGTTGCACAGCAAGAGCGCATGATGCAGATGCCGGATATCCCCATCGGATCTCGCGGCACCTTCGACGGAGTCGAATACGTCTGCATCGCCTATGTGCGCCGGAGCTCGGACTTCGAGGGCGAGCGTTTCAGTTGGGAAGAGTACCTGCTCTGGAGTCAACCCGTCGGTTACCGCTGGCTGGTCAAAGATCCAGAAACGGGCTGGAGCTGGGTCACGCCCGCGAACATTGCGGAGCTGGACCTCTCGGGCATGCCGGGGCGCGCCGGCTGGGGTGGCCGCAATTTCAATCAGCGCAATACGAACATTGCCCGCGTCGACTACGTGCTCGGCGAAGTGTACTGGAAGTGCGACGTCGGTGAGACGACCCACGTCAGCGACTTCGTCAACGGCAGCGATGTGTTGTCCCGCGAAGAAGGTGCGGGCGAAGTGCGTTGGAGTTATTCCGCGACCATGTCCTGGCCGATTATCGCGCAAGCGTTCGGCCTCCCGGTTGGCGGCGGCGGCGCGGTCGCGGGCGGCGGCGGCGCCAAAGCGGCAGGTTGTGGCGGCACCGCGCTGATCCTGATCATCATCGTGATGATCCTGCTGATTTGTATGCTCGGTGCCTGCGGCTCGTGCTTGGACGGCGGAGGCAGCAGCAGTGGCTATCGCGGCGGATCCGGCGTCTACAGCGGCGGCAAGTAGCGAAGCTGCCGGGAGTGATGGCGCGCCGCCGGGCTACCGCGCGGCCGGCCCACGCCCAGAACAGCTCGAGCTGGCGCTGCCAGTGCTCGCCTATCTGTGCTTGGTCTTCGGCGCGTGCCTCGCAACTTGCCACCAGCTGTCGATGGCAACCGCAAGCGCCTACCTGGAACCCGTGCGGCCCGGCGCCGCCAACGGGGTGGCTTGGCTGTGCGTCGCTGCCGCCGGCACGGGCGCATTCTTCGGACGCTCCGCCCGCGCAATGGTCCTCGGCCTGATCGCGACGAGCTTGATCGCTTCCCTTGCGGTACCCGTGGTGTACTTCGCCTTCGAAGCGGGCACCGAGGTCGGCGCCCTGGTGACTCTGGGGGCAGTGGCGGGCGGCGCGTGCGCGGGAGTCACGGTGAGCGCAACCCTGCGTGCCCTCGGGAATGCCGCTCGCCAACTCGACGCCGTAGGACTGGCGCTGCGTCCGTTCCCACTGCTCGCCGCGCTGCTATTTGGAACGGGCGCCGTCGCGGCATTCGGCTTCGTCGGCCCATGGCGCACGACTGCCGTGCTTGCGCTGCTCTTGTGCGCGCTCGCCGGGTGGACACCGAAGCTGCTCGCGTATGTGAGCTCTCCGCTGCAGCAAGGCCGCGCCATTCGCATCTGCGCTCTGTGCAGCGCGAGTCTCGGCTTGGTCAGCCTAGCGTCCGCCGAGCGGTTCCTGCCCTCCCCCAGCCTGGCTGCTGCAACCAACACGCTTTCCTACCGCACCGCCGGCGTGCACCACGAGATCACCGTGACCAGCGGACAGCGCGCCTTCGAACTCTACGAAGGCGGACGCCTGCGTGTCTCGACCATCGATTCGCACCGCTACTACGAGGCTCTTGTCGCTCCTGCGTTGGCGGCGGCGGCGGCGCCCAAGCAAGTGCTGATCCTCGGCGGCGGCACGGGGCTGGCCGAGTTGCAAGCCCTGCGCCGCCCCAGCGTGCAACGCATCACCACCGTCTGCCCCGAGGCGGCGCTAATACGCGTCGCGTCCAGCTTGCGTTTCTTGCGCGAGCGCAACGAAGACGCGCTGGCCTCGCCCAGGGTGCAAGTGGTGTATGACGAACCCGCGCGCTACGCTCAGGACGCCACGGCGCGCTTCGACGTCATCATCGTCGACGCGCCGGACCCAGTGCATTTTGCTGACGGCGCCGCCTACAGCGTGCATTTCTACACGCAGCTGCGTCGCTTGCTGACGCCCGGTGGTGTGTTGGCAGCCCAGGCCACAAGCCCGTTTTCAGCTCCGCGCACCTTCGCCATCGCAGAGCGCAGCATGCAAGCCGCCGGGTTCGCAACAACGCAGTACCGCGCTGCCGTGCCCACCTTCGGCGATTGGGGCTTCCTGCTCGCCCAGGTCGGCAGCGCACCCGTCGTGCCTTGGGATACGTTGAGTGCGCGGCTACAAGCAACGCGCAGCGACGGATTGCGCGCGTTTCCCATAGACTCCGTTGCGCGCGGGCCGGCTGCGCCCAGCTACTTGTTTGACGGACACATCGTGGAAGTGTTCGCCGAAGAGCGCGCCCGTCAGGGGTTGTAGCGGCGCTGGGGGTGGACCCCGAAACGTCGTCAGTGCGCCCTCAGCGCCGTCCGAATCTGAGGGCGACGGACAGGAGCGACTTTGCGGCGTAGACGGCGTTGACTGCTACGTACGGATAGAGGAACCACTCCAAGCGACCCGTCAGCGCCACGTACAAGATGTATGACGGATAGTGGATCAGGAACTTTGCCACGCGCTCGACCAAGCCCACCGCGCGCTTCACGACACTCGGGGGCGGCGGCACAGGCGCGTCCGCGGGGGGCGCCGGCGGGGCGATTTCTGGGCGTCTTTGGAACGTGGTGATGGCGATACCAGTCGAGAGACACACTAGGCCTCCCAGACCGATCAACAGGAACGTCTCGCTCTGGTGCTCGCGCCAGAGGCGCACGCTGGCGGCGGCGAGGATCATGAACGCCTTGATCTCGTCCATCAGAAAATCGAGCAGGTGCCCTGGTGTGGACTGCTGATTGCGCCAGCGGGCGAGCATGCCGTCGGCGCAATCCAGCACGTAGGACAGTTCGTAAACGACGATCGCCAGCACTAGGCCCAAGTACCCGGGCAAGGCGATCAACATCGCAGCAGCGACGGCTGCCACCACGAAAGCGCCCAAGGTGATCTGATTGGGCGTGACTGCGGTGTCTTTGACGCCGGCGACGAAAACCGCGGCGAGCGGCCGGCACACATACGTATTCCAGAATAAATCCGGACGTTTGCGGGTGCGTTCGTAGACCTCGGCGACGGCGCCCATGTTGCGGCGACGTTATCAGAATCGCGGTGCGCACCCAGAAATTCGTGTCTAGTAACGGGTGCCGATGGGTTCTTTCCGCACTCCGTCCCTCACAGCGCTGCTGATCGCGTCGGTCGCCGTGGGCGCCGCGCTGCTCAGCCAGTGCAACAGCAAGGGTAACGGGGCGCCCCATGCGCCGAGTGCGCCGCACGCGGTGCCAGCGGCTGTGCCGAGCTCCGAATCAGTCAAAACGCCCAGTACAGCCGAAGCCGTCGCACCAGCCGCGCCTGATGCCAGCGACGTTGCCCGGCCGACGGAGAAGGCGGCCGTGCGCGTCGCGATCCTTGGCGACTCGCTGTCCGACGGGCGCGTGGGCGGCGGCGGTTATTGGAAGTACGTCAAGCAGCAGTGCCCGGAAAGCCAGTTCGACGACTTTGGCAAGGGCGGCGACATGGTCAACATGATGCGCGCGCGCTTCTTCCGCGACGTGATGGACGAAGACGGCCGCAGTGTCGCGGGCGTGCGCTACACGCACGTTATCGTGTTTGGCGGCGTCAACGACCTGTACAGCGACCTGACCGCCGGACGCACCGTAGCCAAGATCGGCCGCGACCTGACACGAGTGTATCAAGCGTCTCGCAAGCACGGCGCGCAGGTGGTCGCGATCAGTGTGGCGCCCTGGGGCGGCTTTACGAAGTACTTTAACGACCGCCGCGGTCAGGCCACGCTACGCTTGAATACCTGGATCCTGTCGCAGAAGAGCAGCGGCGAGATCGACGTCGCCATCGACGCCTACCCGCTTCTGTCCTGCGGCACACCGACCCACCTCTGCAAGGAATACGCGCACCCCATTCGCGATGGGCTGCACTTCGGCAAGAAGGGCCACGAAGTGCTGGGCAAGGCCCTCTACGACGCCGCGTTTTCTGATTGCCTCTGACTTCCGGCAGGGCGCAGTCCACCAAACAGCCGGGTGAAGGCCCCAAGCACCGCGTCCGCAGCGCGGGCAAACGCCAGGGCGGCAAAGCCATGCGCCAGCACTGCGATGGGCGGCGGCACCTGCTCCGTATAGTAGATCCAGCACATCCGACTCGTGCCCCAATACTCAAGGAAGATCCCGAGGCCGGCGCCCGAGAAGAACACCAGCACGTCGCGCCGTGGCAGCGTGGAATACAGCGCCAGAGCGACCATCAAGAAGAATACGACTTTGGTGGAAAGCACGCCGCGTGCGGGCCAGGAAAACGCAATCATGCCGGCGACAAACGCGGGGACCACCAGGTAGAACACGACGCGATAGCCGCGCGTCAGACGCGGGTCCGTGCTCGCGAATCCCGCGCGCTGCTCAAGGCGCCGCGCGCCGCGTTCGAGTAGCGTCCCGAGGCGATCTGTGGAGAGCGCTGCGATGGGCCATGCCGGCAAGATCCAGAGCGGCGGTCTTTCGTTGGTGAAGTAGCGCCACAGCCCAGTCGTCGTGCCCCACCACTCGATCACGAATCCGCCGCACAGCCCCACCAAGAGCAGCGCCAGATCGCGCCGCGGCGAAACGTTCCAAGTGATGCACGCTGCCATGACCAACCAGATCCCGAGCAGCAAGAGATCGAGCTGGCCGTTGGCATCGAGCAGATCGTTCCAATGGTAGCCCACGGCCGCGCCCACGCTGACCAGACACAATAGCGCGACGGCGCTGCGGCGATCGTAACCCGCGGACTGCCCACTTTCGGGCTTGGTTCGGACGGTTGGCAGGGACATGTTTGTCGGGAAGCTTCCGGTGATTCGGCCCCGGAGAGTATTTTCTTCGGACCGAGCGCGCAAACGCGGGTTGTGTCCGAAGACCCGGTCTGGGACAAAGCCCGCTGCATTTGCACGGGAAATCGCGGCTGCTGACAGCCCTCGGCTCCTTTGCTACACCCCTGTCCCAATATGGCACCTGCTGCCCGCAAGAAGCCCCGCCCCAAGCGCGTCGCCGAACCCGTCCCCGTCGCGAGCGGGTGGTTTTGGTTTGCCGCCGCCCTAGTCGCCGCCATGGTGGTCATTCCGTTTTCGCCGATCTCGAATTGGATCTCGCCGAAGGCTCCGGAGAATCACAACATCGCCGAGTGGCAAGTGGGCAACACCGCGAAAGTGCGTGTCACGCTGATCACCGCAGACTTCGGGCTTCTCAGTTGTGCGGCTGAGACGGAAACGGACGGCGCGCACTGCGCGAGCAAGTCCGAGACCGAGGTCTGGCCTGCGGATCCGAGCCAGCCAATCGACGACAATAAGGCGAGCCTGATTCAGCCCTTCCGTACCTGGCCGGACAATCAACTCATCTTGATCGCCGGCCTGTGGGCGGAGCCGAATATGGCGCTGCGACTGCATCGGGAACCAAGCGCCGGCGTGGATTCCAAGAAGCTCTCCCGCTTTACCGCGGAGTGTGAGGTCAAGTTCATCGGGCAGATCGCCCAGCCGAAGCTGCGCTGGAATCCGGGCGGGCCGTGGCAACCCGAAGGCAGCACCGTCATCGTCGCGCGCCCCATTTCCTGCACCATCGACGAAGCCTGAGCCGCCGCGCTCTCTACTCGCCAGGCACGACGTTTCGATCTTGGCTGCGTCCGCTCGTGAACCTCGCCAGCGACTCCCAGGCCAGCTTCACGTCGTCGACGACGGCGTAGGCGCTGGGCACGAGGATCAGGCAGATCACCGTCGCCAACAGCACCCCAAAGCCCAGACTGATGGCCATGGGGATCAGAAAGCGTGCCTGCATGCTGGTCTCGGTGATCATCGGAATCAATCCGAAGAAGGTCGTCAGCGACGTGAGCAAGATAGGCCGAAAACGTCGCGCACCGCCCGCGACGATGGCCTCGCGTCGCGACATACCACTAGCGCGAAAGCCGTTCGCGGCGTCGACCAAGATGAGAGAGTCGTTGACCACCACGCCGGAAAGCGCGACGACGCCCATCATGCTCATCAGCGACAGATCGTAGCCCATCAGGACGTGGCCGATCACTGCACCCACCATGCCGAAGGGGATCACCGCCATGATGATGATGGGCTGGGCGTAGCTCCGAAAGACCACAGCCAAGAGTCCGAATATCGCAATCAACGCGAATAGGAAGCCCTTGCCCAACGCAGCCATCGTCTCTGCCTGCGAGCGCTGCTCCCCTTCCAGGGAATACGACACGCCTTCGAAGTCCGCCAGCACACCCGGCAATACGTCGCGTTCCACATCAGACATGATCTTGTTGGCGTTCGC
Organism: uncultured Polyangiaceae bacterium; assembly: GCA_965369205.1. Lineage (GTDB taxonomy): Bacteria > Myxococcota_A > Polyangia > Polyangiales > Polyangiaceae > JACKEA01. The sequence continues at coordinate 8,419 of CBDUPW010000140.1, forward strand.
CAGAGCGGCGTCGACCTCAGCGGTCACGCGCACGACGCGTCGGCCGTCCGTGCGCTGGATACTGGTATAGGAACTGCCACGCTGGATGTCAGCGGCCTGAGCTAGCGGGATCTCGCCGCCGGAGGGCGTGCGGATCATCAGCGCCTCGATGTCGTGCTCGCTGGTCCGTTCACTCTGCGGCAGGCGTACGTACACCCGCAATTCGTCCCGACCACGCTGCTGGCGCACAGCTTCTGCACCAAAGAACGAACTGCGCACCTGACGCGCCAGATCGGTTTCCGTCAGGCCAAGCACCCGCGCGCTGGGTTTGAGGCGCAAATCGAGCTGGTCCTTGCCGGCGGCGAAACCATTGTCGATGTCGTACACGCCGTTGTACTCGCCAAGCTTGGTCGCCAGTTGCTGTGCGGCGAGCTCCAGCACACCAATGTCTTTGTGCGACAGTGCAATGTCCACAGCCGCGCCGGCGCTCGGGCCCGTGGAGAAGCCGAACTTCATCGTCCGTACGCCGGGCACACCACCGATCGCCTCGCGCCATCGCCGGGAGAACTCCGTCGACGAAAACGGGCGGTCTTTGAGCGGCACCAAGAACACGGCAACTTCCGCCAGGTGGCTGCCGCCTGCGCCTTTGACCGATGCCATGGGACCACTGGCCATGGCGCCCTTGTCGCCGACTTGCGAGAAAATGCCGCGGCCGACGGGCTTGCCCTCCCCCATCTCTTCGATCAGGTCCTGGGCGGTTTGCACCATCCGTTTGGCAACCGCTCGGGTCTCCGTCACCGACGTGCCGTAGGGCATCTCCAGCTGCCCCACCAGCACGTCGCTATCGACCTTGGGCATGAACGTGAAGTTGACGCGCCCGCCGGCGACCAGACCCATCACCGCCAGGAAGACGCCGACTGCAATCGACAAAGTCAGGTAGCGACGCGAGAGCGCCATGTCGATCACCGGAACGTAGTAGTGCTGGACAAACCACTCCACAAACCGGCTAAAGCGCTGTTGTGTCCGCTCGATCCACTTGTAGATGCGACCTTCACTGAAGCGTTTGAGCAGCAGCAACCCCACGGCCCCGATCAACAGCGCCGCAAGCCCGTAGCCGATGGCGTACTTGGCGCCATAGGGCAAGCCGACCAAGAGGCCCACGGAGAGCGCCCCGGTAGGCACCAAGACTGCCGAGCCTTTGTGCGCCAAATGGGCTGGCAGCACTAGCAAGCTCTCTACCAGCGAGATCACCAGCACCGCGATGACCACGATGGGGATCAGACGGAAGAATTTTCCAGCAGGACCGGGCACAAAAAGCATTGGCGCGAACGCGACGACCGTCGTCGCCACCGCAAACACGACGGGAATTGCGACCTCGCGCACGCCCGCCACGGCGGCGTCCATGCGCTTCAAGCCCTCTCTCTGTTTGGTGTAGACGGCCTCGCCTACCACGATGGCATCGTCCACCACGATGCCCAGACACACGATGAACGCGAAGAGCGAGATCATGTTGATGGACGCACCCCAGGCGGGGAGAAACAACAGCGAGCCAATGAAGGAAATCGGAATGCCGAGGGTGACCCACAGCGCTAGACGCAGCTCCAGAAATAGGCCCAGGGTGATCATCACCAGGATCAGTCCCAAATTCGCATTGCGGCGCAGCAAGTCGACGCGATCGGCGTAGACCTCGGAGGAGTCGCTCCAGATACTGAGACTGACGCCCGGCGGCAGCGAAGCCTTGTGCTCCGCAACGTAGCGGTTGACGATTTCCGAAATACTCAGCGGCGTTTGGTTGCCGACTCGGAATACGTTCACCATCGCCGCGCGCTCGCCGTTGAAGAACGCTTCTTGATCCGTTTCTCGGAAATCGTCTTTGACCTTGGCGATGTCTCCGACTTTGATTTCACTGCCGTCCGGTCGCGAGAGCAGCGTGATTTCCGCGAACTCGGCGCCGCGCTCCCGACGCTCGGCGGTCCGCAGCAACACCTCCCCGCTCGGCGTCTTGACGCCGCCCCCGGGAACCTCGACGGACGCCGCTCCGATGCGCTGCGAGATTTGCTCGAGAGTCAGATTGTAACGCCGCAGCTGCTCTCGGGGCACCTCGATACTTACTTCGGGCGGGCGCACTCCCGAGAGCTCCACGAGAGTGATCTTGCCGTCCGAAAGCAGGTCGTCCCGCACTTGCTCGGCGAGCTCGCGCAATGCCTTCTCCGAGGCGTCGCCGTGCACGACGATACTGACGACTTGCCGACGAGACTGCGCCAGGCTGACCACCGGCCGCTCCACGTCTTTGGGAAAGCTGGTCACCCGGTCCACGGCGCTCTTCACGTCCGCCAGTGCTCGGTCCGAGTTGGTGCCCAGCAATAGCTCGACGGTCATGGTGGCGACCCCTTCGCCCGCCGTGCCGCGGATCTCCTTCACGCCGTCCACAGCGCGCACGGCCTCTTCGAGGGCAAGCACGACCCCTTGCTCTACCTCCGCGGGGCTCGCGCCCGGGTACGGCACGTTCACCAAAACAAAATCCAGCTCGAACTCGGGGAACACCTCCTGCTTGATGCTCGGCAGCGTAAAAAGCCCGCCGATAATCAAGACCAACATCAGCAGATTGGAGGCCACCGCATTCTTGGTCATCCAGGCCAGCGGTCCGGAACGCGTCGCCACACCAGGCGCCGCGCCGCGCGGTCCGGATGGCGGTCCTGAGAGCGGACCGGGTCCGTCCGGCGACTCCAAACTCATTTCTTGCCCAGAACCGTCTTCGGCTCAGCCGGAGCTTTGCGCAGCAGCATGCCCGGGACCGCACTGGGCAATCGGCTCACGATGACTTCTTCGCCAGCCGCGATCCCCGCACGCACCAACACGCTCTTTTCGCGACGCCATGCAACCTCGACACTTCGCACGACGAGTCGGTCGTCCTTGCCGAAGACGTACACGCTGTCGCCGTTGTGCAGCGCCAAGCGCGGCACCTCGACCACGTCCGCGATCACTTTGGCTTCGATCGCGACCTCCACAAAGGCACCGAGCAACAGTGGCAGATTCGAAACCGTATCCGGTTCGGATTCGGACCCACCGGCCGCCTTGGGCTTGGCTTTTAGGTCGAAGGGGTCGTCAATGGCAACAAGGACCCGGGCCATGCGGCCGATGGGATCGAGGTCGCCCAGCAGGCGCACCACGGTGCCTTCACGCTCCAGACGAACTCCGCCAACTTCCTGCGCAATCATGGCTTTGGATCCGGTCTTTGCGTTGAAGCCGGGTACTTGGATCACCCCAAGCTTGTCCACGGGCACCGATACCTGCACCCAGAACTGATCCGTTCCCACCAAGGTGGCCAAGGGTGTCTGAGGCGTCACCAACTGCCCAACGTCAACCGCTTCGGCCTTGACGAATCCGTTGAAAGGCGCCCGTAGCGTGGTTTTCGAAACCGAAAGCTTAGCCTGTGCCTGCGCGCTCTTGGCTGCTTCCACGTTGACCTTGGCAGCATCTAGCTGGGGCTCACGCAGCGCGAGCGCCTTGCCTTCGGCGGAGGAGCGCATGTCTTCTCCGATGATGGCCCACTCTTCTTTGGCAATCTCTTTTCGCGCAGTCTCCAGCTTGAGTTCAAGCTGCGCCCGATTCACATTCGCGCTTTGTTGTCGCAGGGCGAGCCGATAGTCCCGGGCGTCGATGCGCACCAGAACGTCGCCCTTCTTGAAGCGCCCACCGGGAACCAAGTCTGGGTGCTGCCACACCACGCGTCCGGCAGCTTCCGGCTGTGCGGTGATCTGCTCTGCAGCGATCACCGTGCCGCTTTCCACGATGCGCAGCCGCTCTTTGACCGAATGCACCGACGCTGTCTTCACGAGCGCGCCACGCTCGTCTCGGGCCTTCTTTCCAGGCTCGGGCCGCGTCTTGATCATCACACCCAAGACGGCGACTCCAACGCCCAGCGCCAGTACAGGCAGCGTCGCCCGTAGAATGCTTCGGCCCAAACTCATGAAAGCTCCTTATTGGAGGGCCGCTCCGGATTGCCAAGGGCGAGCAGCATCAGATCTACAAAGGACTCGCTCCACTGGTCCCAGTCGATTTGGTTGGGCATGCGCCGCATGACCTCGATACTGTTGGCACGTAGGGTCATCGCGCCATAAGTGGCACCCCAAAGCTGTGTTGCAACGACATGCCCGTCCAGATCGGGTCGCAGCGTGCCGTCTTGCTTGCCGAGTTCGATCGTTTCGACAGCGACGCAGTACACCCGCGTGATCAGCGCTTTGTATTCACCGAAGCCCGGGTTGTCGTCGCCAACGGAGTACTCGCTGGATAGCCAACTCGTCGCGACGCGGAAGCGGTCTCGGTGACGGACCGCAAAGTCCACATGCGCGGAGAGCAGTCCACGTAAGCGCTGCTTTCCGCTGCCGCCAACTGCACGCGCTGTTTCGAAGTGGTCCAGGAGTTCACTCAGCGCGCGCATGGCAATCGCAAGATACAGCTCGTCTTTGCCCTTGAAGTACAGATAGAGCGTGCCCTTGCTCACCTCAGCAACGTGGGCGATTTCCTCCATGGTTGCCGACGACAGTCCCTTGTCCAAGAACACGCGTTCGGCTGCGTCCAGGATGCACTGGCGCCGCTCTTTCCGCTCCCGCTGTCGACGCTCCGCGACGCCCATGGTCCGATTTTCGTTCACCTGCTGACCGGCGGTCAGTCAATGACCGATCGTTAGGGCTCGGCGCGCCGATGCGCAAGGCGCTCCAGGCGGCACACTGATTATTGGAGCAATTTCAGACAGTTAAGAATAATCAGGTCCGCACGCTGCAGCTCAGCACTTGGCTGGTCAGTACCGGAACCTGATCTTGATCGGACAAGAAGACCAGCAGGAGTTTGCCGTCAGCCAGGGCGAACACATGGGACTCGGACACCTCTTCTCCCTCCGGCGTCGCCGCATACGGTTTGCCCACCGGCACCAGGGCCTCGTTGACTGGGATGAGCTCCAGCCGACCGTCTCGGCGCGCGCCTCGGTGATACGCCAGCCAGCGCTGCTCGCCGGCCTTCGCTAGGGAGGGCTCGGCAAAGGACGTGTCGGGGCCCTCGACCTTGATCGGCTCTAGGCTGCGCGGCAGCGCCCGGGTCAGCGCGCCGTAGCGCATCGCCCAGCGGTCTTGAGCCACCTTCTGCGCGACGAGCATGCGGGTGTCGCCGCCCTGCGCGAAGAAGCGCGGCAAATTTGGATACCCACCGCGGTAGCTCTTGCGGCCTCCGCGCAACCGGAAGTTCTTGTCTAGATGGTAGCCGAAGAGACTTCCACGGTAGCGCCCGAACACGGCATGCTCGGCGCCACCGAGTTCAATGCCAACGGCGGACTCGAGAGTATGCAGATCCTTTGGATCTCTCGGCTCCTTAGGCAGGGTGTGAGCGTCGAGCATGATGTAGCCACGCCCCGCATCCGGCGCGACGAAAGTGCGCAGCGTCCACTTGGTACCCGCCGGCTGCGAAGTGCCATGCAGCTCTGATCCGACTGCCCACACCGATTCGTCGTCGTCGACGAAGGTCCGACAGTCCCGCACTTCCCGCAAGATTTCCGTCTTTTCGGCAGCGGGTGGATCGACCGGCGGCGCCGCTGGAGCGGCGGCATCCGCTGCGGCGGGGGGGACGCTGTCGCCACTCGGGGCAGCGCGCTTGGGCAGCTTCAGTCGACCCTTGCCCAGCGCCTTGGCCACCGCTGCCACGGAGCGCGGCGCAGCCGCGGGCGTGCCTTTCTCCGCCTCTTCCTGCTTGCGCTTGAGCAGCGGCGTGCCGTCGAAGAGCAGCACAGGCTTCTTTTCGGTGACGAGCTCGCACGCGATGCGCCGGCGGCCATCCGCATGATTGTCCCGGTAGTCCGCGTAGGCGGTGGTGGCGCCATCGATGCGAACGGGGGTCACACGCTGCAGATCCCGGCGACTCTTCTTGTCTTTCAGCTCCTCGGCCAGGGGGCTTCCCGCGTAGGGCTTGGGCTTGACGGAGCTCCCCACGCCTTGGTCGTTGAATACGATCACATGGGGCCGATTGCCAAAGGCAACCCCCAGCGCCAGCTTGCCGCCCAGCCGCCTCGGCGTGATGCCCGTGCGCTTGTTCGCCCACTTGCCCCACACTTTAGTCTCACTCACGCTGCACACGGCGTCATCGCCACCTATGGCGCGAGGCGCAGCCGACGCCAGAGGCGCTTCAACGGAGGAGGCCGCCGGCGCCGGATCCCCCGAGCCGACGATGCTTTTCGCTTTGTCGCAAGCAAGCAGAGCCAACAGCAGCACCGGACCGCCCCAGAGAGAGTTCTTCATGCGGCCGCACTGATACCGCGCCAGCAGGTAATCGTCCACGCGCGCGCGCTTCTGTGGGCCTTTCGCCGGGCTCCGTCGCGACGCAGCAGTCGCTGGCTCTGTCGCCGACTCTGCCTCTGCTTCTGCCTCTCCCGCTGCCGCCGGCTCCGGCACCGACCCCGTGTTCCCTCGCGACGCTTCTCGGGCCTCGTCCCATGGACTACGCTGTGAGGCCACGTGACAACAGCTCCCGAAAACACGGCCACACTCCTTGCAACATGGTTCGGTTGCGGCAAAGCGCCCAAGGCGCCGGGCACGGTCGGGTCCATCGGCGCGCTGCCACTGCACTTCGTGCTGCGTCGTCTCAGCCCGGGCGTGTACGCCCTCACCACCCTCGGGCTCTTTGTCGTCGGCGTCTGGTCGGCACAAAGAGAATCCGAACGCCTCGAAAAGCCTGACCCGCAGAGCGTAGTCATCGACGAAGTGGTTGGCGCGCTGATCGCCATGGGGCTGGCAGGTGGCGGGCTCGGCACCGCCCTGGGCGCGCTTGCGCTATTTCGGGTGTTCGACATTGCAAAACCAGGCGTGATCGACGACGTCCAACACGTCCAGCCCGAGGGCATGGGCATCATGTTGGACGACGTGCTCGCGGGGCTCGCCGCCGGCGGCCTCGCCCGGATGCTGTTCCGGCGTTAAAAAGAAGCCGCCACCGCGCCATCCAGGCGCGAAAGACAGCCCCGCGCTGCACCCGCGGCCCCCGGTGGCTACCGCCGCCGACGCTTCGTGCCATGATGTCTGCACGCCATGCTGCCGCTCCAAGACCTGTCAACGCCCCCCAAGACAACCGGCAAGCTGCTGCCATTTCGCAGCCGCGCCATTGGCGACGCGGTGTTGCTCACGACGGACTTCGGCGACTTCGCCTTCGTCACCGAACCGGAGCTACGCGCGCTTTATGGCGGCACGCTCTCTGAAGACCTAGAGGCGCGCCTCGCAGAGCGTGGCTTCATCCGCGGCAAGGTCAGCGAAGCGCGCCTAGTGCAGCGCGTCAGCGGGCGGCGTCGCTTCCTGCGCTACGGCCCGAATCTCATGATCTTGGTCGTCACGCTGCGCTGCAACGAAACCTGCGTCTACTGCCACGCCAGCCGCGCCGACATGACCCGCACGGACACGGACATGTCGCGAGAGACGGCGGAAAAGGCAGTGGAGCTCGCGCTCCAGAGCACGTCGCCCCGCATCACCATCGAGTTTCAGGGCGGCGAGCCCCTGGTGAACTTCGACGTCATGAAGCACGCCATCGAATACGCACTAGAAAAGAACCAGGCCTACGGCAAAGAGGTCGAGTTCACCATGGTCAGCAACCTGGCGCTCCTGGACGATGAAAAGCTGGACTACCTGGTGGGCCGGAAGGTGCAGATCTGCACCAGCATCGACGGGCCGGAACTCCTGCACAACAAGCAGCGCGTACTGCCCACGGGCAATGCTTTTCAAAAGGCCGCGGACGGCATCCGACGAGTGAACGCCCGCTACCGGGAGCAGGGCCTGGACCCAGTGCTGTACCACGTGGAAGCACTGCCCACGATCACCCGCGCTGCGCTGGACAGCCCCAAAGCGCTGGTAGACGCCTTCGTGGACCTCGGCTGCCTGTCCATCTTCCTGCGCCCCGTGGATCCCTTCGGCTTTGCCGGAAAGACGCAAGACAAAGTCGAATACGAGCGTTCACGCTACATGACGTTCTACCGGGAAGCCCTGGACTACATCCTGGACCTCAACCAACAGGGCACCCGCGTGATGGAGCGTTACGCGGCGATCTTCTTGACCAAGATCCTGACGGGCGAAGACCCGAACTTCCTCGACATCCGCTCGCCGGGCGGCGCAGGCATCGGACAGCTCACCTTCAACTACGACGGCGCCGTCTACACCAGCGACGAAGGCCGCATGCTAGCGGAAACCGGCGACGACACCTTTCGGATCGGCCACGTGCAAGACGCTCGCTACCGTGATTTGATCATGCACGACACCGTTCGTTCCCTGGTACTGGCGTCGAACCTCGACGGGCAGCCAGATTGCGTCAGCTGCACCTACAATCCCTATTGCGGCAACAAGCCGGAGCACAGCTACCGCACCCAGGGCTCCATCTTCGGACGCATGCGCGAGAGCGACATTTGCGCGGTGCACAAAGGGATCCAGGACGTCCTGTTCGAGAAGCTCCTCGTCGACGACGGGCCAACGCGTGAAACCTTCTGCCGCTGGACAATCGTGCGGGAACGTTCGCACTTTTTGCAGACTGGCAGCTGACGCCCGCCACAGCGCGAAAACTTGGCGGGTGACGAGGCGGCGAAGTCGTCGTACACCACGCCTTGCCATGAAGACGAGCCTTTCCCAAGCCGAGATCGATAGCCAACTTGCCCCGCTGACCGATGCCGAGAAGCGTTTCGTCAAGCAATTCCCGGGGGAGAGCGGTAGCCGGCAGCCCGTGCACACGGTGTATGGCGGCGCGCACCTATTCAAAGCCACCACCGCCAAGAAGCTGGGCGAGCTCGGTGGCCGAATGCTCAAGGCCCACGCGCCGGACGCCTTCACCTTCGCGCGCGCGCTGGACCTGCCAGGCTGTGGACACCTGCCCACTCAACTAGCCGAGGCCTCGAGCGTGATCGCTTCGGTACGCAAGACCCCCGATGTCGCGCGGCAGGTGAACCGCCCCGCATGGCTTGCCACGACGATTTACGATCGCATCGTGGAAAAGCTCGGACGCGAGGG
>CBDUPW010000141.1:0-17272 GCA_965369205.1 uncultured Polyangiaceae bacterium
CCCCGCCGTGCCAAACATATCCACCATCAGGCGCGACCCTCGATCACGCGTGACCCGCGACGACACAAAGACTCTTGGCCCCATGACGACCCACGTGACCGCGCAAGAATAATCACGCTAGCGAAACATCGGCAGGTCTTCGGCGTACCAACGGCCGAGCTTCTCGCGCACGAGGTTCACTTCCGCGCCGGTGATCAGGCGCACGCGAAATCCGACTTCGCCGGTGCTCAGGTCGTCGTTGGTGTAGCGCCCAAGTAGTTCCAACGGGCACCATCCGCCGGAGAACCAAAGGGCTTCCGGCTTGCGTTCGTCAAAGCGCGACGGCTTGACTTCGACCCGCGTCCAGCCGTCATCAGCGGCGTAGCTCTGCGGCACTTTCAGTCCGGCCTCGATGCACAGCTCGCGAATCGCTTCGCCTAAGGCGCGATGCGAAACGGAGAACGAGTGCGTCACGAGTTCGATCACGATTGCATAGCCCTCTTCCAGCGCGATCAACGCAAAACTCCGCTTGGCGCCGCGAATGAACACCTGATGGGCGTCGTGCCAGCCGGGGATGCTGCACGCTTGCAACTCACGCAGCGCGAGTTGCCACTCGGCAGCCGCGACGCGAATATCGAAGGGGTCGTGAGTGCCGGCGTAGTCTACGGTTTCGCCGAGGGCGTCCACTAGCGCGGCCATGGGCGCGCCGACGCTATCGCAGAGCTTCAAGAGGATGCCGCCAAAAGCCGAGGCTGCCTGGTCGCGACCTGTTAGCGTGCGTTGGCGCGGCCTCATGGTGCAACCGACACGCGTGCGGTGAGCTCACGAGCTGCGCTGTCGATCTGCACCTCGGTCTTTCTATGCACCAGCTTCACGAGCTCGCTTTCCAAAGCGCGAGCGCGATCCGCGAGCACCTCTCGGGAGACCACCTTGCTTCGCTGCGCTTCCGGCATCACCACTGCAGGCGTACGCCCCAACAGCATGATCACGTGGAAGCCATGCGCCGTTTCGACGATCCCACTCTGGTCCCCTGGTTGCGTTAGCGCGTTGGCCGCCGTGGCATACGCTTTGTCCAGCTCCCCGACGGGCGCGTTTGGGATCGGGGGTTTGTCCGGAACCACCCGCCCGTCGGGCGCCACGACCGGGAGTAGCTCCACCTTGACCTCAACGTCTTGGGTGGCCACTTGCTTGGCGGCTTTTTCGAACTCTTCCGCTGTCTTTGCGTCGGCAACCGCATCTCGGAGCTGCTCTGCGACCCCGCGCGCCGGCGCCTTGTCCTTCGGCTCTTTGCTGAGCGCGACGACGTGGATCGTGCGCGCGCCCGCCGGACGATCGACGTTGTACCAATGCCGCGCGATGACGGCCTGCACTTCCCCGGGCGTCGGTGGCCCGGCCTGATTCGCCTGGCCGCGCAACTCCTCCAACAGTGCGCGCCCAAGCGCCGCGCGCTCTGCGACTGCGACGAGCGAAGCCGCGTCGTCGCGCTCGCGCAGTGCGCTCGCAAACAGCGCGTCCCGCACCGCTAGCTCCAAAGCTTGTTTCGGCGAGATGGCTTGTTGTGCAGCGATCAACGCCACCGTCTCTGCGCGGATTTCGTCCTGCCCCACGCGCGCGACCACACCTTCGCGAAGCTCTGTCGTGGTCGTCGGCTCCTGCGGAGCCTGCCCGCAGGCGATGGCGCAGCTTGTCAGAACGACCCAGGCCCCGCCTCGGCTCATCGGGAACTCGATCGCGGTCGAACTACGTCCGTTGCCGCCTTGAGGGTGAGGGCCCCGACCACGAGCCAGTACAACGCAACCAGATCGCGACGCTCCGCAAGCGCGTCCACACCGGCGGCAAACGCAAACGCGGCACCGGCCAGGAGCACGATACTGAGCACGTCTACGATTCGGCCTAGGGTCATCGACTGAGCACGCTCCATACCAGGCCAACCGCCAGCGCGAATGCAAGCAGCATGAAGGCGCCAGAGCCGGCCGCGACCCGTTGGCCCGGCTGGCGTTCGGAGCCCGTGCCGCGTGCCAGCGCGATCTTGGCGCTGGCACTCACCAGCGCGACTGCCGCGACGAGGGCGACCGCGTGCGCCAACAGCGCGTGGTCTTCGCGGCGCACGCGCCAGGCGAAGACCAAGGGCACACTCGCGCCGAGCATTCCCAGCAGCAAGACAATCAGAGTCCCGCGCGGCAACGCGGCGCGTGGCTCGAGGGCCGCTCCTTGGATCGCGTTCGGATCATCTTCGGGAACGTGACCGAGTTTGCGGGCGCTACCCCATCCGAAGGCGAACAACGCCCAGCCGATGGCACCGGATGCCGCGCGGATCGGTTCCAGTCGTTCCGGATCCAGTTCTTCCCACGCCAGCAGCCAGGTCAGCACGCAGAATGCCGCGAACACGAACACCCCGACGCGTCGCCCCCAGTCGTGACTACGCATGGCGATCAGCGGCCCCGCCACCAGCGCCACAAGGGCCAGCAGCGCCACGAGACGCGGCCACGTCGGTGGCGATGCACGAAAAGCCACGAGCGCGACCGTTGCCACCCATGCGTAGAGCCCGGGAAGCAAGATGTTGGTCAGCGCGATAGGCGTGGCGGAGCGGGCCAGGCTCATACCTCCAACACTACTCCGTGGCGGGCGAATATCCGCAGATTTCCACTCGCCCTGCCTCGGCGGGCGCTTCCGGGTCCGCAGAGTCGCGGTGGATCGCCTGCCCCTCATCCCGGCGCAGAACCGCGTCGTGGCCAGAACCACAGTGCCGCTACGACCGCAGCGGCGGCGATGCCGATGAAGAGCCCCGCCCTGCTGGACGCCGGCGGCCCGGGCCAGACGGCCACGATGCGGCGCGGTCCCTTGGCGCGCGCCGACTCGATCCACGTGAACTCGGTCGTGACGCCACCCGGCTTGTCCGCATCGCCGGCCTCGGTCAATGGAGCATGCTCCGGAGCTTTGATGGAAACGTCCGTAATTTCGAGGCCAGCGACTTGGTAGTCGTCCTCGACGACAAGGGCTCCGACGCTCGCGGGCGCGATGCGCAGATCGAAGGTCCAGGTCACGTGCAAATGCCGCGTGGGGCCGGGCACCCAGCCCTCGGACTCCATACGAAGGATGTCGCGCTTGTCCAAGCGCTTGCAGCTCAGCGTGTCCCGATCGCTACCGCTGCAAATCGAAACGCTCCGCAACAGCGCGGCTGTCTTTTCATCCATGGCCGCATTCGACTCGAGGGCGCCGACAACGATGTCGCCGTCGCGGTCGGCGCGCTTGCGCTCGGCATCGGCCCGCGCCGTGCCAAAGCCCGTGCGGTACTGCAGCAGAGCGCTGGGCCCGGAAAGGTCGAGCACGATGCCACGCTCGCCCTGCAGCTTCGGGAAACGCAGATGTGCCCCAGCGTCACTCGACGCCAGGGCAAGCGCAGCGGCGACGACCACGCCGCAGCGGCGCATCAACCGGCGTTTTCGACGAAATTCAGGAACGTGAGCACGGGGTGCCCAGTCCCGCCCTTGGGGTACATGCCCTTGGCGCGATCGCCGAGCACGGGACCGGCGACGTCGCAGTGGATCCACGGCCCCGTCACGAACTCGCGCAAGAAGAGCGCTGCAGAAATGCTACCGCCCCAGCGTTCCCCGGTGTGTTTCAGATCGGCGACGTCGCTCTTGAGCTGCTCCCGCAGGTCCTCAAGCAGTGGCATGCGCCAGAACTGCTCGCCCGCGGAACTTGCAGCTGCGTCGAAGCTCTTCGCGAGGTCCGCGTCCCCTGTGTAGAACGCGGAGCAGGTCTTGCCGAGCGCCACCATGCAGGCGCCAGTCAGCGTGGCCGCGTCGATGATCGCGGTCGGCTTCAGCTTGCTCGCGTAGGCAAGGGCGTCGGCCAGCACGAGGCGCCCCTCGGCGTCCGTGTTGATGATCTCGACGGTCTTGCCCGACAAGGATCCGAAGATGTCTCCGGGACGGTACGCCGCCGCGTCGGGCATGTTCTCGGCGGCGGCGATGATGCCGTGCACTTCGACGTTTGGACGCACGGCGCCGACCGCCGCCATCAGGCCGAGCACCGCTGCAGCCCCGCCCATATCGCTCTTCATTTCGCCCATGCCCGGCGCAGGCTTGATGCACAAACCGCCGGAATCGAAAGTGAGCCCCTTGCCCACGAAAACCAGCTTCTTCTTGGCTTTCTTGGGCACGTAGCTCATGTGGATGAAGCGCGGCTCGTGGGCGCTGCCTTGGCCCACGGCGTAGTGCAGCAGCATCTTTCGGCTGAGGATCCCCTTCTTGTCGAAGACCTGGATCTTCAGCTTGGCCTTCTTGGCCATCTTGCGACACATCTGTGCGAGGGATTCCGGATACAGCTCGTTCGGCGGCTCATTCACCGAATCCCGCGCGAGGCATACGGCGTCCGCCACCGAGAGCCCGAGAGCGATCGCCTTTTTCTGGGCAGCACCGTTACTGCCGGCGTCGTACAACTTCACGTCCTTCAATGCGGCCTTGGGCACGCGATCGCCGGTCATGTAGCGCGTGAAGCGATACGCACCGAGACCCACCCCTTCGGCGATAGACCTGAGGTCAGCGCCGTCGGGCAGAACCAGGGCGATGCTTTTGGCTGAGGCGCCGTTAGCATAGCGGCACGCAGTAGCGGCGAATGCGCGCTGGGTCGCATTTTCGAGCTTCTTGCCCTTGCCCACGCCAACGAGCAGCACGTGGCGTGGCTTGATCTTGCCGAGGGTAACGACCTCGAGGCTTTGATCCAATTTGCCTTGGAAGTCAGCGTGCTTGGCGTAGCTGAGCAGCCCTCCGCCGAGCGCTTTGTCGACGAGAGCGAGGTGCTTTTGCTTGGAAAGATCGCCTTCAAAGGCATACAGCGCCAAGACGTCTACGGAAGCGGCAGCGGCGGCGCCGCTGGAGATCTGGACATTGAGGGACATCAGCGGAGGACTCCTCGAGATTCGTGGGAAGCCGCGCAAGCGTGACGCGGGCGCAGATACTGCCATCGCGACGACAACGGGTTCAAGCGCCTTGCAGCGTAGACCCGCCGCTTTCCCTGGGCGCGGCCCGAGCGCCCATCGCGCTCAACCCCATGCGCCCCGCGTAGCGGCGCGGCGCAGACCGACCCGCCGAGCCGCGGTCTCTGGGGAAAAAACACCGACTTTGCCCCGGATGGGGGCAAGTTGGTCGCTTCAGCTTGTCCGCAGCTGCGGAACGTTGATCCATAGCGCCATGACTCAGCTCTCCTGGACCCCGCCGGACGCCTCAAGTGCGGGCGCCACGCTCGAGACGTTCATCCTAGAAGGCATGTTCAAGTCCGCCGGGGCGACGGGCACCTTCACATCGCTGCTCAATCAAATCGCCCTGGCCGCCAAACTGATCACGCAGCGAGTGCGGCGCGCCGGCCTTGCGGACGTGCTGGGTTGGACCGGGGATACGAATGTGCATGGCGAGTATGTGCAAAAGCTGGACATCATCGCCAACGAGACCTTCATCAACGTTCTGAAGCGACGTGGGCACTGTATGGCGATCGCGAGCGAAGAGCTGGACGAGCCAGTGTTCTTCCCCAAAGCCAGCGGCGGCTACTTGGTGACGGTCGATCCCCTGGACGGCTCCAGCAATATCGATGTCGATGTGAGCATCGGCACCATCTTCGGCATCCAGAAAGTGGAGGACGATCCGGTCACCACGAAGTCGTTCTTGCGACCCGGCAAAGAGCTCGCAGCTGCGGGCTACGTCATCTACGGATCGTCGACCGTGCTGGTGCTCTCCACCGGCGAAGGCGTGCACGGCTTTACCTGGGATCCAGGTGCCGGCGAGTTCTTCTTGTCCCACGAGAACATCCGCTGCCCGGAGAAGGGCAACCTCTATTCCGTGAACGAGGGCAATACCAACCGCTGGACGCCGGGCGTGCGGCGCTGGAACGAGTTCATCAAAACGAAAGACGATGCCGACGGTCGCCCGTACTCGATGCGTTACGTTGGTTCGCTGGTTGCGGACGCGCACCGCACCTTGCTCAAAGGCGGCATTTTTGCGTACCCAGCGGATACGAAGAACCCGTCTGGCAAACTGCGCCTCTTGTACGAAGCCAACCCGATCGCGTTCATTTTCGAAGCCGCGGGCGGCGCCGCAACCACGGGCGAAACGCGCATTTTAGACTGCGTACCGGGGGAACTGCACGCGAAGGTGCCGCTGATCGTAGGGTCAAAAACCGACGTCGCAACCTTCCAGCGCTTCCTCGCCGAAGACCACGCCACTCCGTGACAGGCCAGGATCGCCAATCGGACGAGCGGCCGGGGCAGCTTCGGGCTATTCTCTGCCACATGCGTCGCTTTCCTTGTGCTCTCGGCTTTGCATGCGGAGCCATGTTCTTCACTTCCCTGGCGAGCGCCCAGTACGGCTCGCCTCCTCCCCCCGGCTACGGACAGCCGCCGCCCCAGCAGCAAGGCTACGGGCAGCCGCCGCCCCAGCAGCAGGGCTACGGGCAGCAGGGCTACGGGCAGCCGCCGCCCCAGCAGCAGGGTTACGGACAGCAGGGCGGTTACTACGGGGGCCCACCGCCGCCGCCGCCACGCAAATCCGACGAGGGTTTCGAGATCCCGGATTTCTCCGTGCGGATCGATCCCTTCAACTGGCTGCTGCACGGTCGCCTTGGCTTCGAACTCGAAGTTGAAGTTTGGGAGTTCATCAGCTTCGAGCTGGTGCCCGTGTTCGTTGTGAACGAATCCCCGCCTGTCCTGAACCTGACTCGTGGTTTTCCTTCGGACCTGACGCAGCACTCGAACGGCATCGGCGCGATGAGCGGAGCGTCTTTCGGCGCCGGTTTCTGGCTCGAAGGCACGCCCTTCGAAGGACACGTGCTTCGAGCGATCATCACCAACTACGGCTACGAATACCAAGCCAATGACGACACGGGTCGCGTGGACACCGTGCAGCATACGGAGCGCCGCTTCTACGGCATGTTCGGCTCACATTCACGCTGGGGTCCCTTCACCATCGCGGGCGGGATCGGCCTGGGCGTCGAGCTCAACAAGCAGGAGCGCTGCTTTCCGGACGGCGCCACGGGCGTTGCTTCAGCCACCGACCAGGGCTGCGACGGAGCACTGGAAATCGCCCTCGAGCGCAACCTCACGACCCGCGGGGACCTGAACGGCGGGCTGCATCCGATCTACATCGAAGGACGCTTCTCTCTCGGCTTCGTATTCTGAGCACTCTAGCCTGAGCACTTCATGAGCGATCCCCGCGGCAAACCCAAAGGCGGCAAGACCGTCAAGCTATTCCGCGAGGACCCGCCCAAGCCGCCGTCGGTTGCACGTGACGTGGAGGCCACCGTCGTCGGCGGCGCGCCCGCGGGTTGGGAACCCGAGATCACGGACCACGATCTAGAAGATCCAGTTCCCGCCGAGCCGGCACCCGCAGCTGAACCAGAGACGCCGCCGAGCGGTGTGTCTCCGCCAGAACCCGACCGACCCTTGATCGAAGTGGAAGTGCGCAAGGTGAAGAACCTGGCGACCAACGCGCGACGCCCCCCCCCGGCGTATGAAATCTGGACCAAGAACCGCGTCTACAACCTCGACACGACGCTGACCTGCATTGAAGTGATCGAACTGTCTTCGGGACGCACGGACGAGCGGCACCAGCTCATGGGCGCGCAACTCGTTGGCGGGCAGAAGCGCCGGGACGAAGGCAACGAGCTGTCCTACCCGCTGCCCGTTCCCGGCACGGACGCCGTGTTCCAACGCAAGGACGAAAAGGGCCGCGTGCGCCTGGTGATGACTAGCAAGGTGACGCGAGTCATCCTGCATGTGCAGCGCGTCGTCGTCGTGGCGGACAGAGCCGAGCATTCCTGGGACCAGATCACGAGTTCCCGCAACGTCACCCGCGCCATGCGCGACTTTGCGGCGAAAGAGAAGTAGCCCGCGGCGGCACTGCAGCCGCGATCCGGCGGCTACCAGTACTTTTCGATGGTGATGTGACCGGGCTTGCGCACGCGGTGCCGCTGCAAACCCCGCGCGCTGAGCAGCGCCACTAGATCCGTGATCATCTCGGGGTTGCCGCAGAGCATCAGATGCGAGCGCGCTGGGGAAAGCACCCTCCCGGCAGCGTCCTCCAGCTGGCCGCTCGAAAGCGCCGCCGTCACCCGCCCATGCAGCACGCCGCTGCGTTCCGGCTCTCGACTCACGACAGGCACGTAGGACACGGCGCAGCGCTCGGGCCGAAGGGCGCGGATTTCGTCCGCGTAGGCCAGGTGGTCCGCTCGGCGCACGCCGTGCACGACCACGACGTGTTCGAAGCGCTCGAAGAGCGCGCCGGCGCGCAGGATCGATATGAACGGCCCGAGCCCCGTACCCGTCGCCACAAGCCACAGGTCTTGCGCCTCCGGCACGTAGTCCAGGCTAAAGAAGCCGCGTGCAGTCGTGTCCAGCTGCAGGCGATCCCCCATCTGCATGGCGAAGAGCCCCGGCGTCAGCGCACCGCTATCCACTTCTGTCACGAAGAGCTCCACGCCCGCTCCGGGAGCGGAAGCGAGGCTGTAGGCCCGGGTGATGCGCTCCTTCGCAACGTTCAGAGCGATGTTGAGCCACTGTCCCGGCGCAAAGCCGTCCAGCTTCGTGTCGAAACAGAACGTGGCGAGCTGCGGCGCCCAGTCAATCCGGCGGATCAAGCTTGCTTCGGTCCAGGTCATGGTTCGCGGCCGGTCCTCATTCTTCTTTAGTGATCACCACGATGCTCTCGCTTGCGGGCGCCTTTTCCTGTTGTCGGTCTAGCACTAGATAGTGCCGCCCCGCGGCGAGTCGAGTCTTGATCACGCGGGCATGGGTTCGCTGGCAGCTCGACGGCTTTGGGTCCCGCAGCAGATACAACTGCACTTGTGCGCCGCGATCGAAGGCCATGATGTGCACATGGCTCGGTTCAGCGAGTTCGAAGGCGTAGATCGCCTCCTTGCCCGGTGCGGACTCAGCGCCGGCGCAAGAATACCCGTCCTGGTCGCCGCCGCCCCCGGCAAGCCGCGCCACATCGACCAAGGGCAGCGTGCTGGTGTCCGGTGCAGCCGCCCGTCCAGCCGTGTCTGGCGCAGTGCCGGTTCGCAAGGCAGCGTCCACGCGCTCGAGCGCCTGCACCGCCAGCAGATTGCGCAAATTGTAACCGTGGCGCAGTCCGTCCTTGGAGAAATCACATGCGTCCCGACCGCGGGCACCGTGAAAGGTCGTCGGGTGAATGCCGTCGCGTGCCATGCCGCCGCCGGGCAGCGCGCGCAGCGCTAGGTGATAGTCCACCAGTGGCACACGGCGCGCTTGGGCGACGCCGCGGATGACCGTATTGTAACGCGGCGCCCAGACCGCCGCGCTCGCCTTGTCTTTGCGCGGAGGGATCGTGAACAGCACGGGCACGACGCCGCGCTCCACCAAGTAGTCCACGATATTCCAGAGCTGATCCGCGAAGTGAAAGATGGCGCCGATCTCGATGTCGTTAGTGCCAAACTGCACCATGGCGATGCGCGGTTGGATGGCTTTGAGTTCCTTTGCCAAAGGCGGCGGATCCCCGGACAGCACCTGCCAAGCGCTCCAGCCGATCTGCGCGGTCAAGCTGTCCCGGGAGTACGGATTTGTGCCGTACGCGGGCTTGCCGGCAAATCGCGCGATCACCGGCGCAAGGGCCGAGTGCTCGGCCAAGTTGCGATTCGGTTTGGCCAGACAACGATAGGAATCGTCGCTGAAGGTGATGGAGTCGCCCACTTTCGCAAATACGTCCGGACGCAGCGCCGCATCGCGCGCCGCGATCTTCCGCAGCCCCTGCACGATGCTCGGCGTCAGCGCTGAGTGCACGCGGTCAAAGGCGTAACGCGGCGGCACCGAGTCCGTCTGGGCGGGCGCCGCGTTTGTCGACTTCGGCGATGGGGCGGGCGCGCTTTTCGCTGAAAGCGCACTCGGCCGCGCAGACGACAGCTTCGGCGGCGTCACGGGCTCTGCCCGCGGCGGGTCGTTGCGCGTGCAGCCGAGCAGCACAAACGACATCAGCACGCTGGACAGGGAAGACAGACGCATCAGCACCGAAAAAATACGCAAAAGCGCCGCCCCGAACCCGTCGGAGCAGCGCCTTTGCATGGGGTAAAAAGGGTTCCGATCAGATGCCGAGCGTGCCGCCGACACCGAGCACCAACCACTGGTGCATGCTCTTGTCCTTGATGTCGTTGCCTTCCACGCTGGAGAACTGACCCAGGGAGAAGCTTACGAAGGGACCCACGCCGATCGAGTCAGCCACCTTGAAGTTGGCGCCTGCCTGGAGATTCAAGAACTCCAGACCGGTTGCATTCGAGTCCGCGGTGGTGGCGCCGCCCGTTGCGCTCACCGACGGGGTTTTCAGGTTGAACATTTCGTAGCCGAGACCCAAACCGAACCATGGATCCAAAGACTCCGCTGGAGACAGGTGGTACTGCCCCTGAATTCCGAAGCGGATCTGGCTTGCAGAACAGTCACTGCAGGCATCCGAAATCTTCGAGTCGAGCATGATGATGCCGTAGTTGGCATACAGACCGACCATGATGTTCGGCGTGACCATGTAGCCTAGGTCGAGCCAAATCGGGATCATGCCGCTGACGAAGTCGCTCATCTTCGAGTCCTTGGCAAACTCACCCATCGGCAACCCGTAACCAACGCGCAGACCGATCTTGATCTTGCCACCGGCATCCATGTTGCTGGTGTCCATGGCGGCTTCGCCGCCGGCTGCGGCTTCACCGCCGCCACCCTCTGCGGGCGCTGCTGCGTCGCCACCCTCTGCGGGCGCTGCTGCGGCGTCGTCGCCGCCTCCCTCAACGGGGGGCTCTTCGTCCTGAGCGAACGCGGTTGCGGTTGACAGGGCGATAATGGCCCCAAAGGCAAGTGACGATACTTTACGAATCATTATTGTTCTCCTCGTACACGGGCCGGGTGGAGCAATACCGAGACGTCGGACCCACCGATGACCACAATTACGTATTGTCTCAGCAGCCTATTTGTCCGGCCCAATTTCGGGACAATCCCGAATCACGCAGGCTTATACAGAAAGTGCCCGAAAAGCTTCCTGATTGCTGTCAGGTCCTCGGGGATCTGCCGGATTAGCTAGGTGTTTTGAGCGTGTTTCTTGGTTATTTAAGGACAGTTGAAGCCGTTTCGACGCCTGCGGGGTAGCCCTTCAGTCGCCCAAACGTAACTCTTGGACGATGCTTAGAGCCGCGATATTCGCGAGGGTCGCAGCGGGCGCGGGCTTTGTGCTGGCGGGCTGCGGATCGTCCAGTGACGGCGCACCGGAGCCGCCACACCCCTGCCCACCCGCAGCCGCGGCCATCTGCGAGGAGCAAGTCGCCCAAGGCGCCATCCCGTCCGAGCAACGTGCGACCTGCGAGCAGGAGCAACTCCGCGCTTGCAGCACCCAGCACTATTTCCGCGGCTACCCCGAGCGCAACCAGCCGGCGTGTCTTAGCGCGGGTTCAACCAAAACCGTCAATCAGAACCTACTCGCCGCGCTGTTTCACGGTGGCAGGCTCTGGGACGATCGCGTCGTCGAGCAAACCCACGGCGTGCAGCGTTACTGGGGCGCGCACGAGCTCTGGTTCTACGCGGACCGCCCCAGTGAGCGCGTGCCGTACACAAACGCCATGGTTGGCAACGACGCGGAGTTCCGAGCCGCACTCCTAAACGCCGGCATCGACCCCGAGGCGAGCTACCTCACGCCGGAGCAAGAAGCCATTGCCAACCAGGCCGTCGGCGAGGTCATGTTCCGCCCGCTGCGCGAAATGATCGCGAGCCATCAAGCGCCCGGGCGCGTGAACATCTTCATTCTGCCGGAGGTTGTGGCACCCGTCCTGGCCAAGTCCATCTCTCTCCAGGGTGAAATCGCTGGCATCGGCGTGTCCCCCGCGCTCTTCGCGCGCATCCATGCCGACGACCCCCAGTTCGACTTGCTGACGTTGATGGGCTTGCCGCCAGACTTCACACCCACCCTCTTCGTCGGCAGCGACACCGTGCGCAAATACACCAACCTCCCCGACAACCTAGTCGCTCACGAAATGGGTCACATCCTGGGGCTCGTGCACCAAGACGTGACCGGGAACCTCATGACCCAAGGCACGCCAACGGACTGCCGCACCACCGTCACGGACCAACAGATCGACGGTCTGGTTCTGCCGCGCATCCTCCACCGCGAGCCTGGCTGGCTCACCCTCGCCCGCTCCCCAGAGCGCGTGCGCGCCGCCTTGCGCAAACCTTGATTCCGTTGGTTTTTTTGGGGTCGGGGCGCTGCTCGGCGCAGCTGCACTAATCCCTCGCGTAGCGGCGCAGCACGTCCGCAAGCTGCGCGGCGCTGGGCCGCGTTTCTCTTTCGCGGGTCAGCAGCTGATAGCGGATCGGGGACAACCCTTGCAGCGGCCGCGCCACCAGGCCGCGAGGCACGCGCACGAAGTCGTTCACTACGGCCAGCCCCATGCCCAGCTGCGTGAAGTGCAACATCAGCTCCCAACCTGTGACTTCCACGGCCACATGCCACTGCACACCGGCGCCGAGCAGCGCCCGCGACAGCGCCGTGCGGTGCGGTCGCCCCAGGGGTGGCACGATCAAGTCTCTGCCCTCCAGGTCCGCGAGGCACAAGCGCTTCTTCTTGGCCAAGACATGGCCGCGGGGCACGACCACCACTTGTCCCACGCTGACCAAGGTTTCGCTTTCGAGGTCCGCCGGCAGCTCCGTCAGCGCCGCAACGCCAACGTCCGCGTCCCCGCTTCGCAGCGCAGCCAGCGTGCCCGGCGCGTCCCGGGTCAATAGTCGCAGCGGGTGCGGCGAATGCTTGCGATGTTCCCGTAGGGCGTTACCGAGCAAGTATAAGTACGCGCCTTCGCCGGCAGCCAAGCGCACGGTCTCGGCCCGCGCCGAGCCGTGCAGACGCTCCAGGAACGCGGTGCTGCTCGAAACCAAGTCGCGGGCGAAGCGCTGCACCTGCACGCCCTCGGCGGTGAGCTCCAGCTGTCGCCCGCGGCGGCGGTACAGGGCGACACCGAGATCATCTGCGAGACGCTTGACCTGCGCAAAGAGCGCCGGCTGCGTCAATGCGAGCGTCTCCGCCGCGTGCGTGAAGTTTTGGTGCTCCGCGAAGACCAAGAAGGATCGCAAACGGTCGAAGTCGATGCCGGCAAGATCAGTCATAACCAAATAACTATAGCTACTCAGATCATATAAGTTCCGCATTAGTTCTAGAGCCGTATCTTGTTCAGAGAAAAGGAACAGAAAATGAACAAGAAAAGCCGACAAAACTCTGGAAAACGCAGCTGCAGTCCCGCCCACGGCACCCCCGCCTTGGGCATCGACATTGGGCGGGTCATCATCAGCCCGGTCTACGCAGACGGCGCGGACACGCAATTCCTAAACGGCTCCGAGGACGAAGCCATGCACACCCCGGCAAGCCCGGGCGCCTTCGACGCCATCGCGCAATTGACCCGTGATTTTGGCGGACGCGTTTGGATCGTCTCCAAGTGCGGACCCAAAGTGCAGGCACGCTCGCGGCGTTGGCTACAGCACCACGACTTCCATCGCTTGACGGGAGTGCCCGTGGAGCATCTACGCTTCTGTCGCGAGCGGCGCGACAAGGCCCTGCACGCGCGCCAGCTGCGGCTGACTCACTTCGTCGACGACCGCGCCGACGTGCTGAGCCACCTTGCGGGGCTCGTAGAGCATCGCTTTCTCTTTGGCCCACAGCGCAAGCAAATCCCGAGTTGGGCGACGCCTGTCATGGATTGGCAAGCCACACTGGCCGCGATCACGCGGACGCGCTCGGATCTGGCTCACGACACACGAACTGTTGTGGAACGTGTTTCGTGAGCCAGACGCCGTTGGGCGCGCGGAAGAGCTCGAAGCCCGCGCGAGCCATGTCGCCGGAGCGCACGACTAAGATCGTCGGGCGCGGCCGGCGGCGCGCGACTGCAAGCGCCGTCTCACGATCGGGACTCAGATGCACGTGCAGGCGACCCTTAGGCACGATGCCTTCGGCCAGGATGATTGCCACGACGTCCTGCCCCGTGCCGTGGAAGGTGCATTCAGGTGGCGCCTCCGCCACGTAACCCAGCTCGACTTCGACGGAGTGGCCCTGCACGGCGCGCACGCGGCGTTGGTCGGCGCTGAGCTCGAAGCGCTGTTTGTCGCTCTCGACGACAACTTCCTGAAGCTCCGCGTGGGAAAACGCGAAACCCTCCTGCTCGCTGGCCGCTCGCAGCGCCGCGCAGTCGAGCCAACCTCCGGGCGCTAGCTCCAGGCCGACGGCATCCGGGCGATGCCGCAGCACCCAGCTCAGATACTTGCTGAGGGCGCGCCGCTGTTTAGTGCTCAGCGCCACAGCTGTCGGGATGGTCGCCCATGTCCACCAGCGGCAGCGGTAGCGACTTCACGCTGAATCCACCGGGCGGGCCGCTCTTGCCGATGTCGCAGTGGAAGTGATTGCGATGCGCCGAGTTGTAGTTCGGCGTCAGGCAAATGCTGAAGACCTGCTGCGCCGCTTGGTCGCAAATCAGGGTGTAGAGTTCTTTGGAGACCCCAGTTTGGGCTGCGAGGGCTGAGGTGCAGGTTTCGCTGGACGCTCCAGACCACTCTTTGAAATGCGTGGTGTTGTTGACGTCGTAGACCTCGCCGGTGGTCTTGTACAGGTAGCGGATGTCCATGGCGCGGCCGAAGGAATGATTGGAGTATCCGTTGGCGGAGCAATTCGGCTCAGGGTCGTTCGGGCCGCGGCAGTAGTTGGTTTGGCTCCAAGAGCAGCAGCAGCGGTAACAGTACGAGCCGAGAGTGCCGACCTTGTTGAAGCCGTGCTTCTTGAGCACTTCGGCGAACTTCCACAGCGTGAGCACGAACTCGCAGCCCATGGGGTCCGTGCTAGGCGTGTTGGTGTCCGTCTTGGCAAACAGCACGCCATTGAGGGGACCGGAGAGCTTCACGCCGTCGACCACGCCCTTGGCGACGGTCGGGGTGTACTTCACGCCCAAGGTGTCGAGCTGAGCCAAGCAGGGCCCGCTGGTGGTCGGCGCTTTGACCACGAAGTTCACTTTGTCCGTTGCAACCTGATTGCCGTCGGCGTCGAAGCCGCGCGCTTCGGTCCAGCGATCCCCCGTGTAGTGGTATTGATAGACGAGGGGGAAGTTTGGCGCCTGAGTGCTCTCGCCGAGGGAGAAATCCGTCTCGATCACATACTCGACCTTGGCGATGCCCGGACCCGCGAGCACTTCGAACTTCACGGTGGCTTCCAGGGGAGAGCCGGTTTGCGTGTGTACCTGGCCTTCCGTGGGCGCGGTGACGTCGAGGTAGAATTGAGGCAGCGCGGCGTCGCCGGTCGGTGCACCTCCGGTGCCGGTGACTACGTCCCAGCCTGCAGTGTCTGAAACACCAGCGTCCACGGGCGTGCCTTTGCCTGCGGGTTCGTTGCCGTCATCCGCGGAGCAAGCCGCGACCGTGAAACACACTAAGACTGCTTGGATGAAGTGGCGCACGCTCTTGGCCTAGCCCGTCGTGCGGCACGGGTCAAAGCGCCGGCGTGCGCAGTGGTGGCTCAAGTCCGGACGGGCCGCGCCGTATGCGTGCCCGGCGGCGTGCGCTCAAGTCATGCCGCAACGCGCCGTAAGACAATGGGGTACACTGAGCGCTCGGGATGAGACGTCGCTACCTGCCAGTATTCGCGTGGCTTTTGGGCGCCTGCGCGGTGACCCATGACCCCGATCCGGTCGCGACGGGCGGAGCGGCAGGCGCCAACGCAGACGCGGGGATCGGAGGCGCCGCTGGCAGCGGCGGCGTCGCGGGGTCCAGCGGGAGCAGCGGCGGCGTCGCGGGTTCCAGTGGAGGGAGCGGCGGCGCAAGCGCGTCCGGGGGCACTGGCGGCGCAAGCGCGTCCGGGGGCAGTGGCGGATCTGCGACCGGTGGCGCCTCTGGTTCCGGCGGAGCAACGGGCGGCACTGCGGGGCTCGGTGGCAGCGGCGGCGCGACGGGCGGCAGCGGCGGCGCGACGGGTGGAACCGGCGGCGCGACGGGTGGAACCGGCGGCGCGACGGGTGGAACCGGCGGCGCGACGGGTGGAACCGGCGGCTCCGCGGGCAGCGTCGGGATCGGCGTGTACAACTACACAGCCGTGCCCGCGTTCGGGATCACGAATCCGCCGGCAGTTGCCTACCATCCGTCGGGCAGCTCCGCGCTGGTGCTCAACTGGTCGGACACCGTGTTCCGCTACGGCGCCGGCGCAATGACGCAGATCGCGTCGGCGGGCAGCGGCGTCACGTGGCGCGACGTGGTGTGGGTCGATAATGACAAAGCCGTGCTGCTCGGCCGCCACAACAGCTTGAACGAAGGTCGTCTGTACGTCTGGAATGAGATGACCTCGCAGCTCACGGAGCTGACCGCCGAGAAATTCGCGGGCGGCAGCTACGAGGCCCTCGACATCGCGGCGGGCGGCGCGGGCAAGCTGCTCGCTTCAAAGCCCAGCAGCGGTTCTGGATACATTGCCTACTTATGGGACTTCACCATCGCAGCCGGTCGCACCAACGTGAAGGCAAAGCCGACGTCCGCTGGTTGCCAAGACTTGGCCTGGGCCACAGACGCTTTCAACGGCACCGCCGTTGCCGTGGTGTGTGGGCTCAACGGCGCCACGCTGTTCCATCTCGACAGCGGCGGCTTCTTCCAGGACTACACCGGCAACTCGGGCAATGTGTCGCGCATCTCGGCGCGACCCCAACGCGACTACGCGCTGCTCGTGGGTAGCTCGAGTTATCGCGCGTATCGCTACCAGCAAGGCTTGTGGACCACTGGTTCGAGTAGTCCACAGCTTCAGGGCATCTTCGACGTCGAGTTCTCCGCCGACGGCAACCGCGCGCTGCTATTCGGCCGTGCGCTCGGCAACCCGCTCACTGGTCGCGTCTTCGAGTTCCGCCATGATCTGATGGCTGCGTCCGACTTCACGGACGTGTCGATCCCGAATTTCGGCCTGCCGCCCTACAACGCCGACGGCAACGTGTACCTGAACGACGCCTCATGGACGCCGGGCTGCGATGGCGGCCTGCTCGTCGGCGGCATCAACACGCTGACGAACAAGAAGGGCTACGTGATCCGTTTTTCGGTGATCAACGGCAAGAGCTGCCCGTAGCAGTGTTCTGCTGCCGCGCGGGCGCTCGTGCCCGGGGGCCGCGCGTCGTGGTTCCCTGACGCCGGCCAAGGATCAATCCGTGAGAATCGTCGTCAGGGTGGGAAGACTCGCCCGCAACGCGAGTACTAGGCGCCAAGGAAGCGGCTGAGCCGCGAGCAGCGCGTCGCCCGCGGACCTGCCGGTGCATATTG
>CBDUPW010000142.1:0-17246 GCA_965369205.1 uncultured Polyangiaceae bacterium
GGAGTTCGAGTCGACACGTGGCGGGACCACGCTGTGCCTGATCCAGGTCAGCGACGGTCGCTCGGTGTACCTAGTGGACGCCCTGCGCTTGTCGGATCTGACGTCGCTCGGGCAGGTGCTCGGAGGCAGCGACAAAGAGTGGGTCCTGCACGCTGCGCAGCAAGACGTCCCACTGCTTCAGGAAAGCCTAGGCCTGACGCAGGTGCCGCGCTTGCTCGATACCCAAGTGGCTTGGGCTTGCTGCAGCGCCGAAGCTTCGGTTTCCCTCGCCTACTTGGAAATGGTCCTGTTGGGAGTCAAGCGCGGCAAAGGCCACCAACGGGACGACTGGAAACGGCGCCCATTGCCCCAGTCTCAGCTGGCCTACGCAGCCGAAGACGTCGCGAACTTGCCCGCCCTGTATGAACAGCTGCGCAAGCGCCTCGACGAAAGTGCCCGCTTGCACGTTGCCTACGCGGCAAGCCGCGAGGTCTTCCAGCTAGATTCGGATCCACCACGTCCGCTGCGACTTGCCGACTTCCGCAACGCTTGGCAACTGGGGCCAGCGGAGCAAGCGGCGCTACTCTACTTGATTGACTGGTTCGGCGCGCTCTCGGATCAGAATAAGTCGCGCGCTCCGGACACCAAGACGCTGCTTTCGATCGCGGCACGCATGCCTAGAAACGCTCGCGACCTCGCCCGCATCAAGGGCGTCTCGCAGCGCTTCGCTGAACGCGAGGGCGCGCAGCTGTGCGCCGCGCTGAATAAAGCAGCCGCGTCGGCCGATGCAGAGGTTTTTGAGCCCATCCCGCCCCCGCCCTATGCCACCTTCGATGAAATCCGCCGCGACGCTTGGCTCAGCTTCGCCCGCGCGGAGATCTGCGCGGACCTGGGCGTGGCGCCGGAGCTCTTGCTGCCGCCACGGCTCCTAAAAACCCTGCGGGCGATTTGGGACGACACTGGAAATTTCGAGGCAGCAGTGCAAGCTTTGAGGGGATTTCGCAGAGATCTCCTCGGACGCGCCCTCCTAGAATTTGCGAAGGCCCATCCTCCGCCGTCATCTTGACGAAACGGGTTTGAATCCCAACAAGAAGCCAGGCTAGCTGTTGGATTGGAGGAAGGCATGTCCAAATCCGAAACGATCACGCACCGTGTGCGCGTTCAGGTCGAATCAAGCTACTCGGAGGAGCACTCGACGCCCGCGTCCAAACACTGGTTCTTCCTTTACAAGGTGAGGATCGGCAACGAAGGGCAGAAAGCGGTGCGGCTGGTGCAACGCCACTGGATCATCACGGACGCGAGCGGCAACACGGAAGAGGTGCGTGGCCCAGGGGTCGTGGGGCAACAACCGCTACTGCAACCTGGGGAATCCTTCGAATACACATCAGGATGTCCCTTGCGCACCCCCTTCGGCAGCATGCGCGGTAGCTACCAAATGCTTGGCGACGGCGGACAGCTTTTCGACGCGGAAATCGCGGCATTTGCGTTATGCGAGCCCGGCAGCGAACACTGAATTGCGCCAGGCAAGTGCTCGGAATGCGCCAACAAATCCAGATTGAGCAGAATCTGCTCAATCTGGGTTGACAGGATCTGACGCACCTCTGCATCTGCTGACTGGCAGCCCAGCCGTTGATGCGGCATTCTGTGGGTTCGAATTGAGGAGTGGGATGCAGGCACCGCCGCAAAGAGTGGAACTGCTAAGCAGTCGCGAGACGCAGGAGTATGCCGTCACGGACGCGCTGGTCGGCGCGACGTTGATGGACGCCTATCGCGTGGACCGTCGCGTCGCCGAGGGCGGAATGGGTGTGGTGTATGCCGGCGAGCAACTGCGTCTCGGTCGCACCGTCGCCATCAAAGTGCTGCGCGAGCCCCTCACCAAGAACTCCGAGGCCCTGGCACGCTTCAAGCTTGAGGCCGAGCTGATCGCCCGACTGGGGCATCCGCATATCGTGCAGATCATCGACATCGGCACCACGCCGAACGGCACCCCCTTCATCGTCATGGAGTATCTGCACGGCGAGACGCTGCTAGACCGACTGATTCGCGACGGCTCCGTGCCACTGCCCACCTGCGCGCGCATCGTCGAACGCCTCGCCTCCGCACTTTCCGCAACGCACCGTGCCGGAGTGGTGCACCGAGACATCAAGCCTGAAAACGTATTCCTAGTGAAGACCCCAGGCGACGCAGATTTCGTGAAGCTGCTCGACTTTGGGATCGGCAAGATCGTCGCCTCGGGCAAGAGCCGCATCACGGAAGATGCCGTCGCGCTAGGCACACCGGAATACATGGCCCCCGAGCAAGCCACCGCTCGCTCCGCGGTAGACCACCGGGCCGATCAATACTCCCTCGCTGCGGTCACCTTCGCGATGCTCACCGGACGGCCACCGTTCACCGCCGCTGCACCTCAAGACGTGATTGCTCAGCTGCTTTCGGACGAGGCACCTCCACCTTCGCGTTACAAACCGGGGATCCCGGCGGCGGTCGATGCGGCCATCCTGCGAGCGCTCAGAAAGAAACCCGAAGAGCGCTTCGCGAGCGTGCAAGAGTTCCAGCGCGCGGTCGATCGCGCCGCTCATGGCCGGCGCAGCCAGCCGCCCGCAACGCCCGCGCAATCCCCCGTCAGCCAGCGAGCCCCTGAATCGCGCCAGGCCGCCGAACGCAAGACAAAGACGGCACCTTCCGGACGAAGCACGGGCTCGACGGCCAAAGGGCACCTGGAAGCCGCTCGCGCCGCGGCGCAAAAGGGTGAACTCGACGCCGCGGTGGAACATGCGGAAGCACTGCTGGAGCTTGGCGCGGTGGATCGGGATCCCGTCGCCCTCGACCTGCTTCGCTTGTGGCTCCCTACCCTGGACCGGATCTTCCGCGAGCGAGTTGGCTCTCTGAATCGGCGCGTTGCACCCGGTGCCTTGGCGCGCAAAGGCCCTTTGCCAAACATCTCGAGCAAGGCGCAGTCACTGCTCGACGCCGCCGCCGCAGGCAGTCCTCAGATCAAGGACTTGCTGTCGAGTTCGGGCTCCGCTGAACGCGAGGGGATCTGGCTTTTGGCCGGCTTGTTGCGACGCAAGTATCTCGTCTTGCTCTAATCGACGCGCACGACGCGCACGCCTTTCACGCCAACTGCGCCGTCGGCATCCACCACCAAGAAGTGCCGCCCGATCCCGTCGAAGCGTTCCGGGATGGCGCCACCGCCGCCGGAAATGTGCGCCGGAATGCCAGCGTTGTCGAAGTCATAGTACGAGTGGATGTGTCCGTAGAGGGTGAGGTCGACTCGTCCCTTGGCCAATCGCGAGAGCAGCTTGGCCGCTTCGGCGCGACTGGCAAACGCGCCGTTGCGCACGCCGACGGGATCCAGCGGCGGGATGTGCATCCCGACAATATGGGTCTGGTCTTTCGCGTCCGAGAGCCAATCGTCGAGCCAACCGTAGACCAGCGGATCAATCGTCGCGCTCGCGGAGTCGAGCATCGAAAAGCGAACGGTCTTAAACTCGAAGGTGAAGTTGCCGCGGCCAAAGAGATCTTGAAACGGCGGCGGAGTGTCTCCGAGTTCGTGATTGCCGAGCGTCGTGTAATAAGGCAACTTGAGCAACCGGAGTTCCTCTTCGAAGCGCGTCAGCTGCGACACCGTTCCTTGTTGCGTCAGGTCTCCGGCGCCGAGCACAAAACGCAGGCCGGACTCGGCGTTCATCTTGCGGTAGATGTCTTGCACATCGTCGATGGCTTCCTGCACGTCCGACATTACGGCAAAACGGAAGCTGCCAGCGCTTTCGGCATCCGCCGGTGCGAGGCTGAGCATCGATTCGCCTACCGGCAGCTGCAGACGCACCGTCGCCTGGGTGGGCACCGAGCCCGCGGATTGCGTCAGGCTCAAGCTCTTACCCGCGCGGCTGGCGCGTGCCTGCAGATCCGGTGTGGTGTTCTTGATGCGGATGGTCCATTCGGCAGGTGCGTCACTTGGCCTCTGGAAGCGCACGGAGACGGCCGGCGCGCTCTGCCACAGCTCGATTTCACCAGGGGTGCCGCGCCGAATCGCTGCCAAGCCGCCGGAGACGCGCACGCTGGTCGTGCCGATGGTGGCCTCGCCGATCTCTAAGTCTCGCTCGGCCCGCTCCTCGGCCGGCCTGACGCAGCCCGCCAAAACCAATGCGCAGATGAGTGAAAGCCAGCGTGTCATCGTGATTTCCCCGATCGCAAGAGTAGGCTCATGCCGACAATATGAGACGCGCCAACCTGGGCGTCGAAGCGCAAACCGAATGTGTCCGTGAAGTAGCCGCGCACGTCGATGCCGAAGTGCCCGGCCACGCCACTGCCCAAACCCGTCAAATGCAGACCCGAGGCATAACCGTCGTGGCGGTGGTCGTAGTACACGCGCGCCTCGCCCCCGCGCCCCTGGGCATCCCCGAAATACATGCCGAAAGCGAGCTCAGCGAGCAGCAAGTCCGAATAGTCCGAATCAATGGGCGTGCCTTCGATGTTGTAGTCGGTGCGCAATAGCCCGACGCCCAAAGCGGCTTCGGTAAACGCGCCGCGGTACGCAGAACCATAGCGCAGCATGTCGCGACGCACCCGGGTCAGCACCTCCGCGCCGAGGATCCGAAAGCCGTCCGAGTCATAGCGATGGTGGCTTGCGCCTAGGCTGAGATCCCAATAGCTGCCATCTGCAGCGGGTGGCCCGGATGGAAGCGGCCCGGAAAACCGGTAGGAAAGATGGGCAGAAATGCGCGCATTTTCGTCGTCCAGGGCAAACCAACCCTGGGGCGAGATCGCGAAGCGGCCGACGCGAGCGTCGAAAGCCTGCACCAGGAACTGCCGGTAGCGGAACTGCGGGTCGTAGACGTAGCGGTGACCCACCTCGCTCACACTAGTCGCCGCGTGGGTTGCCGGACGTCCCACCGAGTCGTGGGGGCGCGCAGTTGCGTAGATGTCCGACAGGTACGAAGTGCCGAAAAGCCCTGCTCCGAGGATCATCGTCGCTGCTAGGGGGCCCGCGGTGTAACGACTGGCACCGGTAGCGGCTAGACCGCCGAGGCCCACCACCACGAGCCCAAGCCCCGTGGCTTGCACCGCAAGCAGACGATGCGCCGCTTCCGGGTTTCCGGCGGCGCGCTGTCCCGATCCGTGCAACAAGAAGCCGGGGCCGAGGGCGATGGCGACGTTGCGCGCGCGCACAGACGGGTCCGTCTGATCCGCGCGGCTGTCCTTGGGCTTTGCTGCGGGAGCATTGTCCACCTGCGACGCGCCCGGCTGCCACTCTGCGACGTCGCGATCGTCGTCGGATGCGTCTTTTGCCACGGCCTCCTGCACCCCCGGGCCTGGTGCGTCAGGTTCTGCAGCGGCTTTGGCCGACGGTTCGGCTCCCGCGGGCAGGCATACCACGGAGCACACCAAGAGCGCGCAGGCGCCGCGCGCACGTGCCCGCATCACATCTCGAGCAGGTAGGCCGCGATCAACGGAAAGGCGATGGTGGCGTCGGATTCGATCATAAAGCGCGGGGTGTCTATATCCAGCTTGCCCCAGGTGATCTTCTCACTGGGCGGCGCGCCGCTGTAGGAACCGTAGGACGTCTTGGCTTCAGAAATCTGGCAGAAGTAGCCCCATTTGCGCACGTCTTTCTTCATGTCCAGCTGAAGCAGCGGCACCACGCTGATGGCGAAGTCCCCGGAAATGCCGCCGCCCACCTGGAAGAAACCAAGCCGGTGGCGTTTGTCCGTGCGCTCGTAAAAATCGATCAACATCGCGAGTTGTTCGGTGCCGCTCTTCACGGTGTGGAAGTGCTCGAGCCGTCCCTGCACCACCGCCGCCGTGAACATATTGCCTAGCGTCGAGTCCTCCCAACCTGGAGACAGTACGGGCAGGTCCTTCTCGCAAGCCGCTATCAGCCAGCTGTCCTTGGGGTCGATGTCGTACTCGGGAGCGAGGTCTCCGGAGCGCAGCATCTTGTACACGTATTCGTAGGGAGCCATGCGCTCGCCGCGCTTTTCGGCGTCTTGCCAGATGGCGAGCATGCGCCCCTCGATCTTGCGCATGGCCTCGTCCTCGGGAATGCAGGTGTCCGTCACGCGACTTAGCCCGCGCGCCATCAACTCCCGATCGTCGGCCGGCGTCACTTCTCGGAAGTTCGCGACGCGTTCGTAGCTATCGTGGGCAACGAGGTTGAACAGGTCTTCTTCCAGGTTGGCGCCGGTGACGGAGAGGGCGTGCACCTTGTCGCGGCGGATCAACTCTGCCAGCACGAGGCCAATTTCCGCCGTGCTCATGGCGCCCCCCAAGGTCACGAGCATCTTGCCGCCCTCGGCCAAATGCCGCTCCCAGGCCTGCGCCGCGTCCAACAGCACCGCGGCGTTAAAATGCCGAAAGTGACGCTGGATGAAGTCGCGGACGGTGGTCATGGCTTCGTGGTGAACTCCCCTCGGGGCAGCCCAATTCTTCAAGCCGTGGGCGGCTTGTCAAGCCAGAGCACGCCGGGGTTAGAACTGCACATCCACGTTAGCGTTCACGACGCCGATCATTTGTTTGTAGACGCCGCCGGTGTCGGGGCCGTTTTCGATGGTGTTCGGACCGGAGGACGGCGGGCGCACGAGGTCATGGTCGCTCTTGCCATCAGTATCGCGCGTCAAATAGAACAAATGCGTATAGCTCAACGCAACGTTGACGTTCTCAACGACTTCGAGCCGACCGCCTAGGCTCAGGGACACCGAGTTAAAATCCGTCAGCGCCGGCTCCAGGTACTTGTCCGGGATCGCGTTCGAGGAGTAGCCCGCCCCAGCAAACAGCTCCGTCTCCTTGTTCAACCAGCGACTGGCACCGACGCGCACGCCAAAGGTGTCTGTCCACTCACGTTTCTGCGCCAGGAGGCAGCCCTGGCCTGGCGGATCCCCTGGATTGCGGTTCGCTTCGCACTCATCCACACCTTGGTCACTGAGGTCCGTGTTGATGACGTGGTGCGTGTCCAGCACGCTCCAACGCTGGTAGTCGCCAAACAACCGCAGCTCGGTCTCGGGGTCGATCTTGTAGGTTACGCCCAGCCTGTAGACATCCGGAAGATCCGTGAAGAACTCTGCGCCGACGGGATCGGTCTCGCTGCCTAGAAACGTTTCCTGGGTGCCCGTCTGAGGATTCATGCCGGTAAAGTTGGGACGCGACTGGTAAGACATGCCCAGCCAGAGCTGCTCTTTCATGGCTTCCCAAAGCACGCCCGCACCCATGCTGAAATCTGTCCCGGTGGTCTCAAGGAGCGCACGCCCCTCGTTGTTCGCACCAAGGTTATTGCTGCCGGCCACCGATTTGGCACGGAGCGTCTTGGTAGACGAGAGGATAATGTTGCCCGTCAACCCAAAGGCCAGCCCCGCGTCCTTCAAGTGGTAGCCAAGCCCCGCCGTGATGAAGCTTGAGCGGATATGACCTTCGATGTTGTAGTAGCGCTGCTGCCCGTCGTAAGGCCCAGGGAGGTTCGGGTCGTTCTCAAACTTGTCGTTCTTGCTCCACGCGCTCTGGCCGCCGAAGGGCGTGTAGAACGCAGCGCCCGCGGCAAAGTCCCCAAACTTCGCCGTTACACCGATCATGGGCGACGCGATGACGTTGAAGAGATCTGCCCGCCCGTCGTTGGCGCCTGGCACGCTGCCATCGTCCCCAAGCGCCCCCGGTTCGTTCGGCTGAATTGAGTGGGAATAGCTGGCCTGCCGAAACGCCACCGTGCCATCCACGAAGACGTGAAAGCCCTCGCTCAACGCAATGCCTGCCGGGTTGTAATAAAGCGCGGTCGCGTTTTTCGTGGTGGGGTGCCCATGCTCCCCGCCGAAACGCGCGACCGAGATCCCTGATGCTGAAGCGCCGGCGGTCGCGAGCAGCAGCGTACCAATAGTCCCCCAGCAAAGCGTCGAGCGATTGAACTTCATTGCGGGATCGGTCATAGCTGACCCCTGCGCGCGAGCGAAGGGGGAAAGCGCCGTGCAGCTCCATAAAAGGTCCAAAACAACGGGCCGGCGCAGCGCGTCAACCTCAAAACCTGCCTGCGGACGCTCCAGGCGGCCGACGCGCAACCCGCTTGCAGCAATGGTTGCGGAGGGATTGCGCCCTGGCATACTGTTGCTTCGGATGCTCACCATGCGCTCATTCACGAAATGCACTTGGGTCGCGGCGACAGCTGCGCTCCTCCTCGGTTGCGTCGATCCCGACGGGGAGCTCGCCGACTTCAAGGAACGGTACAAGCAAGCCCAAGGCACCGCTGGCGCTGGGGGTGCGGGAGGCGCAGGCGGACAGGACGCCGGAGCCTGCACGGTTCCGACGGCGGGCGAGATCGACGGCGAGTACCTGTTCGCCTTGTCCGCGGTGGTCAACAAGAACAAATCCAATAAGAACCGACCCATCATGGTGCACAACACCGTGACCACCAAAGATTCGGGCGGCTCTCTTGCAATGGATTGGAGTCTGCAGCCGTTGGACAAGGACGACCGCAAGACGCCGGTCGGCGCGCCGCTAGCCATCAACGACATCGTGATTGGAGCAGATGGCACGTTCGACGTCGACCCAGCAGAACTCGACGTCAACGGCGCAGCGAACCCCCTCTCAGGCTCGGACATCACAGCGGACATCTCTAGCCTCAAGGGATCGGTGTGTAACTTGGGCGGCTTCTACTGCGGAACCGTTGCCGGGGATGTGAGCAAGCCGCTGACGCTATCCCTAGCGGGCACCACGTGGACGATGGAAAAGATCGAAGGCGGCGTGTACCCGGAGCCTCCGAAGATTGATTGCGCGATGAACGAGGCTCTCGCGCTTCCACTGCCGCCATTGTGATCGCGGCCTGGCTGAAGGCTGCGCGTCCACTCTCTCAAGCCAACATCGCCGTCCCGCTGCTCTTCGGCCAAGCGCTGGCGTTTGGTGCATTCCAGACGTTTTCCTGGACGCGCTTCGCCTGGGTGCACGCCTTTGGCCTGTTGGCGCAGCTTTTCATCGTCTTCGCCAATGACGTCGCCGACTTCAAGGCGGACCGGGAAAACCACGAACCCACGGTGTTTTCTGGGGGATCCCGCGTGCTGGTCGAAGGAAGACTCTCGCCAAAAACCCTCGCCATCGGCGCGCTGTGCTGTGCCGTCGCGCTCGGCCTGTTCGGACTGGCCCTCACCCTGATCGAGCGGCTGCCCTTTGCACTGCTGCTAGCCACCTGCCCGCTGTTCCTGCTCTGGGTCTACAGCTTCCCGCCCGCGCGCCTTTCCTACCGCGGCGGCGGTGAACACCTGCAAGCCCTCGGCGTCGGTGTGGTGTTGCCGGTCGTTGGCTTTTACTTCCAAGCCTCGACGCTAAGCGGCTTTCCGATGCTGGCTCTGGTCCCAACCTACGCTCTGGGCTGGGCCGGCAACGTGGTGACCGCTGTGCCCGACGAAGAAGCGGATCGCAAAACTTCGAAGAACACCGTGCCCGTGCGCCTGGGCGGCAGCACGGCACGCATGCTGGCGCTGTGCGCCATCGCCCTGGCCATCGCTGCGACTCCGTGGGCAACCCCCGAGTTGCCGCGCTGGGTGTGGTTCGCCTCTGGCGCGCCAGCGGTGATCGCGTTGTTCGTG
This sequence comes from uncultured Polyangiaceae bacterium, assembly GCA_965369205.1. Classification (GTDB taxonomy): domain Bacteria; phylum Myxococcota_A; class Polyangia; order Polyangiales; family Polyangiaceae; genus JACKEA01. The sequence continues at coordinate 9,540 of CBDUPW010000142.1, forward strand.
GCGTTATTCAGCCCGCAGGGATCCGGGCGCGATGCGCTCCCCTTCGTGGTCGCTGCGGGCAGTGCTGGAATGTTGGCGCAGATCGGCTGGTCCGCCGCGGTTTGGCTGTCGTAGAGCGCGTGCGGTCTTTCGCCTGGGAGTTAGCTCCAGGATCCCGCGAGTGCCTCGGGCGCCGCCACGCCGGGTGGGGCGGGTTGCGCGTGCGCCAAAAACGATACGCATACAAGCTGATTCCCACGCGCCCCACCCCCCTTGCTCGCTTCCCTCGAAAGTCATCGGAAGTGCCCGGGCAGCTCCGATCAGCAATGTTGGCTTGGCGCGGGTGCCCGGGTCACGCGGACGATGGCTGGGAGGCGCTGTTTGGGTTGATCAAACCGAGCTGCGCTGCGGTTTGCTCGCGGATCTGCGTGTAGGCACGGCTGTAGTCGAGTTCCACCGCCGTCTGCCAAGCGGGCACCGGGATCGCGCCACGCGCAGCGAGCTCGATGAAAAGACGCGCTTCGTCTTCGGGCTCCCGGGAAAACGAAAAGGGGTTGCGCGCCATGCCGGCTGGCAAACGGGGATACTTGGCGTCGTTTTCGTCGATCAGCGCTTCCAGCTCCTTGCCCCGCGTGTTCATGGACGCCAAGAACTCCATGCTGAAAGGCCCCAAACCACTGCGCTTTTCCGGAGACTTCTTGACCCAGCGCGCCCAGTCGTAGCCGTACAGGAAATCGTGCGCGTAGCGGAAGGCAATCACCGTGTGCCGGCCAAAGCGCCGATTCAGCGCCACGACCAACTGCGTGAACCGCTCACGCTCCGGCGTCTCGAGCTGTAGCAGCGCGTGCACCAGATAATCGAAATCCCAGAAGATGTTCTCCGGGAAGTTCTCTAGGACTGCCGCGGCCACGCGGGCCAGCTGACCGCAGGCGTCCGGACGTTCCGCGCCGGCGTGCCGGGCGGCCAGCAAAGCCAGCGGCGTTGCTTCGGCACGCTCCGGACACAAAGAGCGCCGCCCGCGGGGCGTCGCAGCGATTACCGCATCCAGCCGCTTCAACTCCGCAAGCGGGTCGAAAGTGGTCAATTCTTTCTCTCGAGTTTGAAGAGTCGCTTGCCGTCCCGGGCAACGGGCGGATGCACGCGCAAGACCTCAGCGCGGATTTCCCGGATCCGCCCAGGACCGTTCTTGTCTCGGATTTTCAGGCGATCGTCCGATGCCATCAGCACGTCGCACAGTCCGAATGCAAAGTGCTCGACCAGATCGCCGGCATCGGGCCAGATGTCTTCGTCGTCGCTCTCCGGCGCCCGGGGCGGCGCCGAGGCCTGTGCTTGCGCGGCCCAGGCGGGCTCCGGGCTCGCCTGGCCCTTGGCGTCCGGCGCTTTCGCTGCGCCGCTGGCAGCCGAGGCTCCGCGCCCAGCGTCCGCGGCGGAAGCATGCGCCCCGCCGCTGCCGAAGACGTGCACCCCACAGGAAGTCGCCCGCTCGAGCACACCCGCAACCACCGAAAGCCCCGTGTCGCTCTGCCGGCTCAGCACCACCCAAAACGGACCGCCGCCCGGACCCATCAACGACGCCAGGGTCCAGCGTGCCAAGAGCTTGCGCGGGCCCTCGGCCTCTGCGCCTGCCACCCTCAGCTCGACGCCTTCGATCTCGCCCACCGCGGTGAGCCACGCCTGCGGCTGCGCCGCCAGTGCGGCGAGCAAGTCCTGTCCGCGTGTCACTTCCGTGTGTGTCATTGCTGTGCCACTGAGTTCGCTGGCCGGCGGGCGCCGTCAAGTCTACAAGAAGCGTCTACCACGGTCGCGCCTGCGTGGGCTGCGGAACCGGGACGAGGTGACGAGCGCCCGTCAGCGGCCGTATCGCTTTGCGATGCGCAGTGCCGATCCGACGTAGCCGCCGCCGAATAGATTGACGTGCACGAGCACTGGGTACAGCTGGTACAGCTCCACGCGCTCCGCGGCGCCGGGAGCAAGGGGGAACGCCTCCGCGTAAGCTGAAAACACCGTAGACGAGAAACCACCGAAGAGGCGCATCATGGCCAGGTCCACTTCGCGGTGGCCGCCATACACCGCGGGATCGATCAAATGCGGCTGGCCGCCGCTGGTGTGCAGATTGCCTCCCCACAGATCTCCGTGCAGCCGCGACGGGGGCTCCTCGGGACCAAGCAGGTCGTCCAAGCGAGCGCACAGCGTTTCGAAGACGCGGCACGCACCGGCATCGAAATGCCCCGCATCCCGGGCCCGGCGCACCTCGCGCAAGATGCGTCGCTCGCGATAGAAGTCGACCCAGCGGTCGCAGGCGGCGTTCGCCTGCGGCAGGCGGCCGATGAAGTTGTCGTGATCGAGGCCGAAGCTCGGCGCTCCGAAACGATGTAGCGCAGCGAGCCCACGGCCCAAGACTTCGTCGTGGCCGCGGTCCGCGCGGCCAGGCGCCAAGTACTCAAGCACCAAGAAGCTTGGCTCCCCTGCAGTGCCAGCGGACGCCGCAAGCAGCTTCGGAATCGGCAGTGCGTTTGCCTCACGCAAGAACTCGAGTCCCCTCGCCTCGGCGGGGAACATCGCCGCGTCGGCTCCGGGATTGGTCTTTACGAATACCGTCCGACCGTCGGAAAGCTCCGCGACGACCGCGTCATTGATGTCCCCACCCGCGCACACCCGCTGCCCGACGATCTGTGCCCCGATCGCGGCCTCGATCGCCTGCTGGGTGCGCCGCTGCACTACAGCCGACCCTGCGCGCGCACATGCGCCAGCAGGCCCGCGCAAGCGCGATTGCAGATGTCGAGCACCACGTCGAAGCCTTGTTCGCCACCGTAATACGGGTCCGGCGTGTCCGCGTCGGCGGGAGCGGTGGCGTCGAAGTTGCGGAATAGGTGCACCTTCTGTCGCGCCGCCGCATTGGGAGCCAGGTCGAGTAGCTCGCGTTGATTTTCCCGATCCATGGCGATGATCCAGTCGAAACGGGCGAAGTCCCGAGCTACGAACTGACGCGACGCGCCCGAGAGCCGAATGCCTCGGCGCTTGGCAGCGGCGGTCGAGCGCGCGTCCGGAGCCTCGCCCACGTGGTAGGCGCTGGTCCCGGCACTATCGATTAAGAAGGAGTCGGTGAGCTTCTCGGCCTGAAGCAAATGGCGCATCACGCCTTCTGCGGTGGGCGAGCGGCAGATGTTGCCCAAACAGACGAAACAGATGGATGTCTTTGCCACCGTCAGACTTCGGTTTCTTCGCCGTCATTCATGATCTGAATGCGATACAGATCCCGACGCCGGTCGTTCCAGTTCGTGGTGGTGCCCGTGTAGCGGTGGTGGCGCAGAAGCTCCAAGTCCAAGTCTTGGATCATCACGGTCTCCTCGTCGGGCGTGCATTCGACCGCGATACCGTCACGGCTGAATGAATAGTCCATGGGCGTGAAGATCGCGGATTGTGCGTAGTGGGTGTCGGCGTTATCCACAAAGGGCAAGTTGCCGGTGGCGCCGGATGTCACCACGTACACGTGGTTTTCGATGGCTCGCGCTTGAGCGCAGGTGCGGACCCGCAAATAGCCGAAACGGTCAGCGGTGTTGAAGGGCACGAGCAAGAGGTGCGCGCCGCGCTTGGCCGCTAGGCGCGCCAGCTCCGGGAACTGAATGTCGTAACACATCAGAATCGCGACGCGCGCCACGTCCGTATCGAAGACTTCGAGCTTGGTGCCCGGAGTCACGCCCCACCAGCGCCGCTCTTGTGGGGTGATGTGGATCTTGTTCTGCGTCGTGATCTTGCCGCTGCGATGAAAAAAGAAGCCCGTATTGTATAGCTTGCCATCTTCGCCCAAGGTGAAGTGGGAGCCACCAACGATGTTGATGTTGTACTTGATGGCCAGGCGCCGGAAGTGCTCGCGAAAGTCCTCGGTGAACTCGTCGAGTTTACGCGCCACCAGGCCGGGCCGCAGCGGCGGCACCAGCCCCATCAGCTGCGTGGTGATCAGCTCCGGGAAGACAACGAAGTCGCTCTTCTGATCCGCGGCCACGTCCACAAAGAACTCGATGTTCCGTGCGAACTCGTCGAAGGAAGCCACGGGTCGCATCTGGTACTGCACCACGCCCAGACGGATCGAATCGATCAGGCGCCACTTGCGGCGCTTCTCAGCGCGGTAGTCCCAGTTGGTCCAATCCAAGAATGTGGCGTAGCCCTTGGATTCAACGTCCACGGGTAGGTAGTCCGGGATCAAGCTGCGCAACTCGAAGCCGTTGGCGATCTGCACCGTCAGCACCGGGTCCACGAGCTCCTTGGCGATAACGCGATCTACGTACTCCCTGGCGCTGATCAAATCTGCATGCTTGTGATAGCCAGAGATGCGTCCACCGATAATGATGCGCTGCAGGTTCATGTCCCGAGCGAGTTGCTTGCGCGCATCGTAGAGCCGACGCGAAAGTCGGTAGCCACGGTACTCCGGCGAGACCATGATCTCGATGCCGTACATGGTGTTGCCATTCGGATCGTGGTTGCGGATGTAGCCGTTGTCGGCGATCACCGCCCAGTTCTGCCACTCGTTGTACAGGTCGAAGTCAACTACCAACGACGACGATGACGCCACGATCTGTCCGTCGATCTCGACGCAGATCTGCCCCTCCGGGAACATCTTTTGCTGGCTCTCGTATTGCTCCTTGAGCCAGGGCTTCATATTCGGAAAGCAGCGCAGCTGCAGATCCACGACGGCCTTGAAGTCCTTCCTGGTCAACTGGCGCACAATCACGCGCTTTGCCGTCCTGCGCTTCTTCTTGGTCGTCGTCTTCTTTGAATCGCTCACGACCCACTCGGCTATCACGATTCGCGGCGCAGGCACCAGTGCGGCGAGTCAGATGCCCATCCGGGGACAGCGAGAGCTACGGGATTTCGGCCACCGCAACGACGAAGCCGTCGGGATCCAAGAAATACGCCACGCGCTCTCCCCAAGGGCGCTCCGCGAGGGCGCTCTGGAGCGCCCATCCATGCGCCTCGAGCGAGCCAATCACAACGGAAGCGTCGGGCACGCGCAGGTACAGCTCCGCAGGCTGAGCCGCGCCCGCGGCCTTTGGCGCGATACGCCCGCCAAAGTTCCTGGGAAACCCCTCCTTCTGGTACAGCCCCAAGCTGCTGCCCTGGGTCATGCGCAGCTCGATGTAGTTCGGGGCCTCGACCTGCACCACAAATCCGAAGACCTCGGAATAGATCCGCGCCGAAGCCGCCGGATCCGACACAGCGAAGATCACGATGACGCCATTCACGGCACACCCCCAAAGAAACCGCGCAATGCGACCAGCACCGCTAGCACAACTTGCCCACCCCAAATCGTAACATGCAGCGCGAGCTTGAGTCGCGACAGCTGCGCGAACTGCCCGCGGTCGGCGCCGACGTCCAAGCGCCGGACACTCAGGTAGCCGAGTGCCACAAAGGCCGCGGCACTCAGAGTCAACCACAGCGGCAGCGGAGAGATGAGTCCCGCCACCGCCCACAGCGGAACGCAGAGCGCCAGAGCGGACAGAATCAGTCGGCGCGCCAGGCGATTGCCCAGCGCGGTCACCAGCGTGCGCTTTCCACCGCGGCGATCGCTGTCTTCGTCGCTCAAGCCGCTGGCCGCTGCGCTTGACAGCGCGAGACAAGAAGTACCGAGCAGAAGCAACAGCTCCCCGCTAAAGACGCGGCCGGTCTGGGCAGAATAGAAGATCCACGGGAACACCAGGCCTACGCCGACGGTCTCCAGCAACTCGCCCCCGCCGCGGTAGTTCATGCGCAGGGGCGGCAGAGAGTACGACCAGAACACCCCCAGGCCGGTCACGACACCCAACAAGAACCACAGATTCCCGAGCCACAGCGCCAGGGCGGCAGACACCACCAGCGTGAGCACGCCCGCGCAGAGACCGCCGAAGAGCACCTGCTTCGCGGACAAGATCCCGTCGTAGATCGTCTTCGGCGAGCCGGCGTTTGGGAACATGCGGCGCTTGATGGCGTCCACTTCGCGATCCGCGAAGTCGTTCAGCAGCACGATGTACGCGAGGTTGAGCAGACTCAGCAGCACCCCAGCGCCGAGCACCCACGCGCTCTTTTGGGGGTCAAACTGCCCGGCCCCGACCGCCGCGTGCACTCCCAAGGCTTGCCCAAGCAGCATGGGGGCCAGCAGCTTCGGCCAGCTTGCGGGCTTCAGTGCGTAGCGCCAGCGCGCCAGGGTCGAGTCGGGAAGTGCCTTGTTCAAAGCTCCGGCTTCTGACCCATTTCCGTCAGCAAGTGGTCGGCGCCATCCACGGCGTCCATGACCCAGAGCATGTAGCGCGCATCGACCTGGATGCTGCGGGTGATGGGCGGCATGAACAGCCAATCGCTGGCCATGGCTTCGTAGTTGCCGTCGAAGGCCAGCCCCACGAGCTCGCCACGTGCGTTCAAAGTCGGCGAGCCGGAGTTGCCGCCGGTGATGTCCAAGTCCGCCAGGAAGTTTAAGGGCAAGGTGCCCAAGGTCTTGTCTGCGTAGCTGCCAAACTTCCTCGCTTTTGCCAACTCGAGCACCTTGGCCGGGGCGTCGAAAGGATCCTTGCCCGTCGCCTTCGCCACCATTTCTTCAATGGTCGTAAACGGCGCGTACACCTTGGCGTCGGGTTTCGGTGCGTAGCCGCGCACGGTGCCAAAGGTGACCCGGAGCGTGCCGTTGGCATCCGGCGCCACGGGCCCGGGCGTCATCTCCGAAAGCGCCGTCACGTATTTCGGACGCAGCATCAGGAAGCTGCCCAAGCGGGCGTCCTCACGCGCTTCCATCTCGGCAATCATCGGCCTGAGCAGCACCGCAGCCCGGATCATGGGATCCCGGCTGAACCTCATTTGCGCCAGGGTGCCCTTGGTGAGCAGCGCCACGCGGTTCTTTTCGTCTTCCAACTGCGTGGCGCCGAGTGTCTTGTCCACGGCCGCTTCGATGGCCTCCGGCGTCGCTGCAGCTTTGCCGAGGAACGCGGACAGCAGCCGTTGCTTGTCCTTCGAGTCGGGCAGTCGCGCGACGCGCTTGAGGGCCAGCTTGAGCAGCCCGGCATCGAGCTTTCGGGCATAACGCTTGCTGAGGCTCACCATGCCCTGCTCCAGGGGCTTCCAGTTGCGCTGTTGGTACTCAGGCTCGCGGTCTGTATCTTTCTTGGGGCATTCTTCGGCCATGCGCACGATGTCCACCGCTGCGTCGAGCATTGCGCTCAGACGCAACACCTCCCAAAGCGCGAAGTCCACGTCGCGGCTTGCTTTGCGCTGCTCGAAAATAACGGCCAGCTCTTTAAGCACATCGCCGTACTTGGCCGCGCGCGCTGCATCGGCAGCAATCCATTCGCCCAGCTGTTTGTCCCGGGCGCTGCGGGTCGATAGCGCGCCACCCTTCGTCAACCCCTCCAGGGAGCCTTGCGTATAGGTGAGCGCATTGCTCAACCCGCGACTGATCGGTGTTGCTTTGAGCGTGACCTCCTCGTCGTCCTTGGAGATCTTTTCCAGCTCTGCCAAGTACTCTTTGAATAGCTCAATGCGCTTTGGGTAGAACCACTCCACTGCCTCGGCGGTTTCTTCCGCTGTGTACAGCCGGTACGTGCGCCCCGGGTAGCCCGCCACGAATACCAAGTCGCCTGCGCCCAGGGCTTTGCTCGGCAGCTTCAGGTGCATGCGCGGCTTGAAGGGCACGTTCTTGTCGGAGTAGTCCGCAGGTTTGCCGTCGGGGCCGACGTATGCGCGCAGGAACGAAAAATCCCCCGTGTG
>CBDUPW010000143.1:0-17199 GCA_965369205.1 uncultured Polyangiaceae bacterium
AACCTGGGCCGTGCCCGCATCGCGCGCATGATCCGCGACGCGCAGAACGCGGAAAACGAAGCCAAACAGGCCGTGGCCGAGGCGCAGGCAAGCGCACGCCAGCGTGCGGAAGGCGCTCAGAAGCAGGCCGAAGCGCAGGTACTGACCAAGCGCAACGAGCTGCGCGCGAACCTGGCGAAGCTCGAAGCTGACGCCAAAGCAGTGGAAAACGAAGCCGCTGTGGCGGCGGAGACGGCCCGCGCCGAGGCCGAGCAAGAGCTCCAGCGGGTGCGTGCAGAGCTAGAGAAACTGCGTTTGGAAGTGGACGTCTATCTGCCTGCCGAGGCCGAACGTTTTGCGGCGGAGGCCCAGGCACGCGGACGCGCGGCGCCAACGGTGGAAAGCGGCAAAGCGGCGGCCCAGGCGCTGCAGCTCGTCGCCCAAGAATGGCAGAACGCCGGCGCTGACGGACGCGACCTGTACGTGTTGCAGCACCTCAAGCCCCTGGTGGAGGCGGCGGTGACCCGGGTCACCCGCGCCAAGATCAACGACCTGGCGGTGGTCGACGGTGGGGACGGAGCCAGCTTTACCGGGGCAGTCGCCAGCTTCCCGGCAGCAGTCAGCCAAGTGCTGAAGGAAACTGGCGACGCCATCGGCGTGGATATGAATCACCTCTTGCGCGGCAGCGCGGCGAAGGGAGGCCGCTAATGGAGGTCATATTCGTACTGGCCGCCACCGCGGTCGTTGTTGTGGGTGCGCTCTATGTCATGGTCAAGAAGCTGCTCTGGGTGGCCACGCCCAACGAAGCTTTGATCTTCAGCGGCAGCACGCGGCAGATGGAGGGCCGCAATGTTGCCTACAGCTTCGTGCGCGGTGGTCGTCGCTTGCGGCGTCCGTTGATCGAACAGGTAGAAGTGATGGATCTGAGCATGTTCACTGTGATGGTGAACGTGAGCGGTGCTTTCTCTAAAGGTGGCATTCCCCTGACGATCCAGGGCGTGGCGAACGTGAAGCTGCCGGGCGAAGAGCCGCTGTTGGCCAACGCCGTGGAGCGCTTCTTGGGTCGTACCCGCGAAGAGATCTACTACGTCGCCAAGGAGACGCTGGAAGGCAACTTGCGCGGCGTTCTTGCTAGCCTGACGCCGGAAGAGTTGAACGAAGACAAGATGCGCTTCGCGTCCAAGCTGCTGGAAGAGGCCGAACACGACATGAGCCGCATGGGCCTAGTGCTCGACACCCTCAAGATCCAGAACGTCACCGACGAGGTGAACTACCTGGCGAGCATCGGCCGGATCCGAGGCGCCAAGCTCAATATGGAGCAGGCGGTGGCCGAGGCTGAGGCCCGCGCGGACGCCAACGTGCAACAGGCAACGAACTGGGCGGCCTCGGAAGTTGCCAAGGTGACGGCGGATCTCTCGATCGCTCAAGCGGAGACCGCAAAGCGCTTGGCAGATGCCACAAGCCGGCGAGAAGCCATGATCCAGGAAGCCCGAGGTGAGGTGACCGCTCAGCTGGCGCAGGTCAGCGCAGAGATTGAGCGCCAGAAGGCGCGCGCACTTCAGGAAAAGCGTCGCCTCGACGCCGACGTGGTGCAGCCCGCGGTCGCGAGCCAACGCGCCGCCGAAGAAAAAGCCCGCGGCGACGCGGCGGACACCCTCGAGCGCGGTCGTGCCGAGGCCAAGGCGTTGCACGAACTTGTTGCAGCGTATCGCAGCGGTGGCGCCGCAGCCCGGGATGTACTGGCGCTGCAGAATCTGCTGCCGATGCTCAGTCACATTTCCGGCGCGCACCACAGCCTCACCATCGGCAAGCTGACGATCTTGCCCACCAGTGGTGACGGCAGCGATTTTGCACGCAAAGCCATCGGCGCTTCCGAGCAGATCCGCGCCGCCACCGGCGTGGATCTGACGGGCGTAGCAAAAAAGCTAGGCGGCTGAGCCGATCACGCCGTCATTCGCGCCCTGAGAAACGTGAGTCGTTACAGCGGCATTGCCGCCGAAGGCATGTCGGCTTTCGGTGGCATGCGCTCGGCCTGGCGTAACGCGAGTTCGTGGGTGCGCCAGTCCGTTACTTTCGCGACGGGGTGCATGGGCACCGCGTAGCTGCGTTCCGAGAGTCTGCGGAAATTGGTCGCGCCAGCGCTCTGCACCGGGATGTGGGTGAAGGAGAGGGTCAGATAGAACATGCGGTAGTGGAAGAAGTTCTTCTGCACGATCAGGTCGGCCTTGCGAGGATTGAGCCCGAGTTGCCGCCAGAACTTGGGATGGATCGGCAGCGGCGAGCGGTCGCCCACGGAAAGATGCAAACGACCGCTGTCCAGCCGCAGGCGCCGTCCGAATTCGCCATCGTGACGCGCGACCACCGTCACATCCAGCGTCACTCCGGGCTGCGCGTAGCCAGGGGTGCCGCGCAGGGTGACGCGAGTCGTGGTGTTCAGGGGCGCTCGCCATAGCTCGGCTACGAGCTCTGGATCGTGAACAGGCACCAAGGCGGTGAGTCCACGGTCGTGCTTGGCCAGGGCCTGCACGAAGCGCGTATTGCCGCCGGGGGCGCCGGCGCCGACGATGTCGTCCACGTCCACGAGCGTCACCGGGCCCAGCTTGCGCGCGCGTCCGCTCGCGACTTCGTCCAGGGAAGCATCAATGCTGCGCATCGGCGGCAGCGCGACGTCCTTTTCGCTCCACACTCGCTCGGCCAGCTCGTCGGCCAGGCGCTCCGCCAAGTCCGTGTCGCCGTCGGTGCTCACGTGCACGGCCCAACCCAGGTTGTTCGCCGAAGTGAAGGGATGCACCATGAACAAGCTGGCGGAAACCACGCCGGGACGGCGCTCCAGCTGTTTCATGAAGCGGAACACGCCCCGCATGGGCGCCAGGAAGTCGATAGTCGTGCCTCCTCCGAGCACCATGGGCAGCTTGCGCCAGGCATGCACCGGCGTGATCTCGCCGCGCAGGCTACGGATCAGCCGCGAACCCGCGCGGAAGCCGGTTGGCGCCAGATCCCAATGCGGATTGGAGCGGTAGGCGATCAGCACGTCTGCAGGTTCCAGTAGTCCGGCACTCAGGTTCGCGTGCAGATCGTAGCTGACGGCGATTTGCACCTCCGGCCCGACCAGCTCCCGCACCCGGCGCAAGATCACGGCTTCGGGGGCTTCCCTCAGCCCCACGACTTCCATGCTGCCGTGCAGCGCGAGATACACACCGTCCAGCTCGCCCGCTGCTTCCAAGCGCGTCAGAAGGCCGTTCAGAAGCCAGGCAAAGCACTCCTCGGTGACGGGACCGTTCGGCACGGCCATATAGGACGCCAGGGGGACGGCCTCGACATTGCCCAGGACCCGCGCTGCTTGCACAAAGCCCGTCAGTTCGGCGTGGGGCAGGTAGCCCTTCAGCTCGGAGCCTCTGAGCGTGGTGGCTTCGGCGAGTTCCGCTCCTTCCAGGGCATGCATGCGCAGGAAGTCTTCTTGGGTCGTCAGCAGCGGCGAATCGGCGCAGGCTTCGTGGAAGATCCGCCCATGGGCGATGCGCAGTGGCGCGCCCTGTGCGCCTTTGGCTCGCACGCGCTTGACTTGTTTCGCAAAGGAAAGTGCCCGCGCGATCATGTGAACAGCTCCCCGACGAAGAGCACGAGGAGCTTCTCGCGCTGCTCCGGCGTCATCGCGTTCATGATGCGATGCAGTGGCGCGGCTTCTTCGGGCAGCGTTCCGCCGCCCAGGCCCATCTCTTTGACGACGGCGGCGGTGTCCACGCCGGCGCTGTTTTCTGCCAAGTTGCTCAAGAACGCGACCACGCCTTCGGGCGCCGTTTGAGTCGGAGGCAGATCCTGGGCGCACGCCACGATGTCTTTGGCCAGAGCGTCCGCGCGGCGGGCGTTTTCCGGGTCCAGGGTCAAGTGGATGTGCGCCGGGGACGGTCCGAACTGATACGTGGCCTGCACCAGCCAGCCTTTGGCGGTCAACCGATCCGCCAAGGTGAATACGTCGCCTTCCGTCGTGGTGAAGGCAAACAAGTTCATGTCCGGACGCCCGACCATCTCGATGCCGTCAGTGGCGTCGATCATCTTCACGAGGGCCTGCGTCGCGTCCCACATGCGCGTCGCGCGCTCGCGGTAGCCAGCTTTGCCCAAATGCTGAATCAAGGAGTACGCAGCGCCCATGGCGGCCACGCTCTTGCTGCCCAGAGTGGTGGAGTTGATGATCGAGTAGCCCGTCCACGTAGCGCACGTGTAGTACTGCGCGTCGCGCAGCTCCCGGCGCCGTTGCAGCAGCACAGAGATCCCCTTGGGCGCGAAGCCGTATTTGTGCAGGTCCATGGAGATGCTCGTCACCCCCTCGATGCCAAAGTCGAAGTCCGGGCCTGCGACGCCGTTGTCGCGGAGGAAGGGCAGGACGCAGCCGCCAACGCAGGCGTCCACGTGCATCAAGCTGCCGTGCTCCTGCGCCAAGGCCGCCAGGCTCGTGATGTCGTCGATGACGCCGTGGGCGTAGCTCGGCGCGGAGCCCACGACGAGGATCACGTCTGCGGACATCTTGCGCTTCGCGTCTTCAACGTCTGCGCGGAACGTCTTTGGATCCACGTCCACACTGACGACCTCGACGCCGAAGTAATGCGCGGCCTTGTGGAAGCACGCATGCGCCGTGATGGGCAGCAGCATCTTGGGGCTCTTGATCTCGCGGGTCTTTCGCGCAAGGTCTCTCGCGGTCTTCACGGCAAGCATCACGCTCTCGGTGCCGCCGGCCGTCGCTGTGCCTACGGCGCCCTCCGGTGCGTGCATCAGTTCCAAGCATGCCTTGACCACGGCGTTTTCCAAGGTGCGCGCTGAGGGGTACACCGTTGGGTCGAGGCCGTTGATGGGCATGCAGGCGGCAAACGCCGTACGCGCCAGCTCCCGAGCTTCTTCGCCGGGATCGTAGACAAACGCGAAGGCGCGGCCATCGCTTTTCAAATCCTTGCTGCGGCTTTGGGTGAGGGCGGCGAGGACCTCGTCGCGGGACTTGCCTGTTTCTGGGAATGCGTTGGTCATGCTTGTTTCTCCGGACAGCGTTTGAGTGGGCCCAGCAAATGGGTCCACAAGAATTCGTGCACGGGCGTGAGATCCACGTCCGTCATCATGCGTTGCACCATCAGGCCGTCGGTCAGCGCGCGGATCACGTTGACCAAGGACTCTGCGTCACAATCCACAACAGTGCCCTCGCAGATCCCCTGCTTGAGCAGTTCGACGGCGGCGCGGCGGTTGGCCTCGAAGACGCGGTTGCCCACGTCAATGATCTCTTGCATGCGTTCGCCGCTGGCGGCGATGGCCTGGCTCAGAAAGACGATGCGGTCTTCGCGGCCATGGTGGAACGTGTGCACGGCGCAGATCTGTGCGAACAGCCGGTCGATGGGGTGCGTGTGCTGGTTGACGCGCTCCATCACGTACACGGCTTGATCCGTGAGCAGCTCTTCCAGAGCCGTCTCCACGATGTGGGCCCGGGAAGGGAAGTGATAGTGCAGCGTGGGGCGCTTGATCCCGAGCTCATCGGCCAGCCGGGTCATCGGTGTGCTCATGCCCAGGCGTGCGAGCACCGCGACGGCGTCGCGAGCCAATTCCTGGCGTTTTTCGGGTTCTGCGGGGCGGGCCATTTGCTGACGAATTGTCAAATAACCATTACCTGACGAAGTGTCAATTAAAAAGGACCTTCAAATAGGTCTGGCGCGATCAAGCCGCGGGTGCGCCACTGAACGGCGCATGGCGCGGCCGGGCAAAGCATGGGGGGCTGTCGCAGTGGCGCTGTGTTGCGCCGCGAACGAAGCGGCCGCCCAACCTGCGCCGGCGCCACCCGCAGGGCCCGCGCCGGTTCCGGCACAGCCGCAGCCGCCCCCGGTCGTGGTTGCGCCGAAGCTGATCGGCTCGCCGGATGTGGCGTACCCCGAGGGCGCGAGCGGAGACGCGCGCGTGGTCGTCACGTTGGTGGTCGACGAAATCGGCATGGTCACGGAAGCCGTCGCCGATGCCGCGGCGGAACCGTTTTCCAGCGTCGCGATCCAAGCCGTCCGCAGTTGGCGCTTCGAGCCCGCGACGCGCAACGGCAAGGCCGTCGCCGCGAAGATCAAGGTTGAGCTGCTGTTCCGACAGCCTGAGCCCGTCGCGGCACAGCCCGAGCCCCCTGACGTCGCAGGGCCGACCGACCCTGCAACGAGCCGACCGCCCAAGACTCCACCCACGCCGGCCGTCCTCGAAGTCACCGTCGAGGGCGAGCGCGGTGAACCGTCGCGCACCGTCTCGCTGTCCCGGGCCGAGGTGCGTCAGATCCCGGGCACCTTCGGCGATCCCTTTCGCGCCATCGAGGCCATGCCCGGCGTCACGCCCATCGTCTCGGGTTTGCCCTTCTTCTTCATCCGCGGCGCGCCGCCGGGCAACGCGGGCTACTTCCTGGACGGGATCCGCGTGCCGCTGTTGTTCCACGTCGGCATTGGCCCCTCGGTCGTGCACCCGGGCCTCATTGACCGCGTCGATCTGTACCCCGGCGGCTATCCGGCACGATTCGGGCGATTCGCCGGCGGCATCGTCGCGGGAGAAACCACCGAGCCCGTGCCCCGCTGGCGCGGCGAATACAATCTGCGGCTCTTCGACGCCGGCGCCATGGTCGAAGCGCCCTTCGCCGACGGCAAGGGCATTGCCCTCGTCGGCGGGCGCTATTCCTTCGCCGCCTATCTGCTGTCGCTGCTCTCGCCGGAGACGAACCTGGAGTACTGGGACTACCAACTGCGTACCAGCTACGACGTCACGCCGCGGGATCGCGTGGGCGTGTTCACCTTCGGCTCCTTTGACTTTCTCGGCCAGCGCACCCAGGGCGAGACGCTCACGCTGTTCCAAACCGAGTTCCATCGCGTCGACATGCGCTACGACCGTCGCTTTGCCGGAGGTGGCAAGATGCGTACGGCGTTCACCCTCGGCATCGATCGCTCGACAGTGCAGCAGGATCGCGCCGTAGTCAGCCGCTTGGCGGGCGCGCGCACGGAGCTTTCCCACCGCGTCGATCCGCAGGTGCTGCTGCGCGCGGGCACCGATCTGCAACTCGAGACTTACAGCATCGAGCTTGGCTCCGATGCGCTGTCCCCCGCGGCCCAACGCGCAGCCCAGAACTTCCCCTCGCGCACGGATCTGGCCCTGGGCGTGCGCGGTGACACGGTGTTCAGCGTCGACGACGCCTTCGAGGTCACACCCGGCATGCGCGTGGATCTGTACGGTTCCGACGGCGCTAGCGCGGTGGGCCTGGAGCCACGCCTGGGCACGCGCGCGCGCATCACGGAGCGTCTGCACTTGCTCACTGCCTTCGGTATCGCGCACCAGCCGCCGGCGTTCGTTGTGCCCGTGCCCGGCTTCCAACCTGGCGGCCTGCGCGACGGACTGCAGCGCGCGGTGCAGGAGAGCATCGGCTTGGAACTGGATCTGGGCGACTCCACGACGTTCACGAGCACCGTGTTTCAGAACTCGTTCTTCAACATGAGCGACCCGCTGGGCGTGAATCCACCGCTGCCTCGGGGTTGCGCTCCGGGCGCGTACCCAAGCGATTCTCTGGGTGGCGACTTCGGAGCCACGCCGGACAGTCCGCCCCTCTGCGGCGTATCGCGCTTTGTACCTGGCACCATCGGTCCAGACCGCAGCGGCGGTGGCGGCCAGGGAGCCGACAGTCGCGGCGGGCGCTCGTTCGCCAGTGCCTTGGAAGTCCGCACCTTGGGCGCAGCCTACGGCCTGGAGCTGTACCTCAAGCGCAAGCTGACCAAGCGGTTCGGCGGTTTTGTGTCCTATACGCTCTCGCGATCCACCCGCAGCTTTGGCCGACGCAAGTACATCGCGTCCTTCGACCGCACCCATGTCTTCAACGCCGCGGCCGCTTACGATCTCGGAAACCGTTGGCGCGCCGGCACGCGCTTCGTGTTTTACACCGGCCTGCCGCAATCCCCGGATCCCAACGACCCGAGCATCACGCGCCTGCCGCCTTTCATTCGGGCAGATCTGCGCCTGGAGAAACGCTGGCAACTGTCGGAAACGGTGTGGATCTCTGGCGTTGCGGAGTGGATGAACGCAACCTTGTCCAAGGAAGCCGTGACGAGCGAATGCACTCTGGCAGGTTGCGAGGCCGAAGAGATCGGTCCCATCACCATTCCCAGCCTGGGCGTGGAAGGAGGCTTTTGAGCATGGTGCGCGAAATGGAACGCTCCTCCGAACATCGTTCTACGAAACGACGCCGACTCACACCCCTGCGTTTCCTGGCGCGCACCCACCTCACGCTGCCGGCGCTGCTGCTGCTCGTCACGGCCTGTGGTGATCCCGGCGAAGCCGACCCCGCTCCGCCCTGCGAACAGGAGTGCCAAGACGCAAACGCCCTGCGCGCCCTGCGCGAAACCACGAAGCTAGTCTTCAACCTCACGCTGCAAGGCAAACCTGTCGGCAGTCATGACGAAACCACGCCGTGTCCCCAGGGCGGTTCTGCGCGCGTTTTCGGCGAAGCCACCTCCAACGCCGTGCAAGGTGCCTCGGAGCTTTCGCTCACGTACGAGTTTTCCGCCTGTCACTATCTTTCGCGCGACGATGAACCCGACGAAAACTACGACGTTGTCATCGACGGCACGCTGACCCAAGTCGGCACCCTCGCCGTGCAGCCCACTGCGACCACGGCATTGGTCATGAAGAGCGACGCGCTGAGCATCGAAGGCACCGTCTACGATCCACCCAAGCCCTACAGCGCCGCCGCGTGCATCGTCGAGTTGGGCCAATCCGGCAACGACCTGTCCGGCACCATCTGCGGCAGAAGCGCGGGACTGAAGCTGTAAGCCGCACCGCGGCGCGGCCCAAAAATCAGAAACCTAGGAATTCGAAGAAGGCGTTGGGCAACTCGGCGCTGAGGCCTTTGCGTTTGCGCTGGAGTTGCGTGTGGTTCCAGTCGGCGACTCGCTCGTGATAGCGGTCCGTTTGGCGGTCGAAGGTCTCGTGGCCCTTGCGGATGTGGTCGACGCTGTTGTCGCCGTCCATCTCGTAGAGGCATTCGGCGGCGGGGATCAATTTCAGGCGCCGGAGCTCGCCGTTCTTCTTGAAGCTGGCGTCGAAGGGGAAGACGCGGCAGCCTAGGGGGCGCGCGCCGTAGATGGTGCAGCGGTCGTCCTTGCCGAGGTAGCGGCAGCCGTTTTTCTTGTGGGAGAGCACCATGAGGCGGCGACCGGCACGCAGGATGGCAAAGGCCTCGGGCTCGTCGAGGTCAATCTCGTGGCGGCTGACCCAGCGCACGATGTCCCGGGGGCGGTCGCCAGTGCGTTTGACGATGCCGCGCAGGTCCGCGTCCGTCAGGGGCAAGAGGGGCTCTTTGCAGCAGTTGCCGCAGCTCGTGCAGCGGAACGAAAGCAAGTGCGAGCCGGGTGCCACGGCGAGGCCTATACACCAAGCCGTGGCGTTGCGGACAGGCACTTCTGGTGGGCCGGGCGGGGTCAACGAAAACGCTGTCCGCCAAAAAAGCGCGGCCAAGGAGCGAAACGCCAGCAAAAGCCGTGCTCGAAAGCCTGCCCGCGATGTGAAACAATGGCCAGCAACGGATGAGCTTGAAGATCGACCAGGACCACTCGCGCTTCCGCAACATCGTGCGCGGCAAGATCCGTAAGAACCTGCGCAAGTACATTTCCCAGGGCGAGATGTTGGGTCGCAAGGGCAAGGACCTGGTCAGCATTCCGATCCCGCAGATCGACATCCCGCGCTTCACCTTCGGAGAAAAGCAGCAAGGTGGGGTGGGGCAGGGCGACGGCGAGCCCGGCGACCCCATCGGTGGCGAGGAGCAAGAAGGCGACGGCCAAGGCAAGGCGGGCAAAGACGCCGGCGAGCACGTCCTCGAGGTGGACGTGACCCTGGACGAGCTGGCGGACATCCTCGGCGAAGAGCTGGAGCTGCCGGCGATCGAGAATCGAGGCAAGAGTCGCATCGTCAGTGCGAAAGATCGCTACACCGGGATCCGCCGAGTCGGGCCCGAGTCCTTGCGGCATTTCCGGCGAACCTATCGCGAAGCGCTCAAGCGCTCCATCGCCAGCGGCATCTACAATCCCGCGCGCCCGCTGGTAGTGCCGCATCCAGATGATCGCCGCTACCGCTCGTGGAAAGAGGACCAGGAGCCCGTGGCCAACGCCGTCATCATCTACATGATGGATGTGTCCGGCTCGATGGGTGACGAGCAAAAAGAGATTGTGCGCATCGAGAGCTTTTGGATCGATACCTGGCTTCAGCGCCAATACAAGGGTTTGGAGAGTCGCTACATCATTCACGACGCCGTTGCGCGCGAAGTGGACCGGGATACGTTCTTTTCAACCCGTGAGTCGGGCGGCACCATGATCAGCAGCGCCTACAAGCTGTGTGCGGAGCTGATCAGCCAGCACTACCCACCTGACGAGTGGAACATCTATCCGTTTCATTTCTCAGACGGCGACAACTGGAGCATGGACGACACCCTGACCTGCATTGAGTTGCTCAAGAGCGACATGTTGCAGAAAGTGAACGTCTTTTCCTATGGCCAGGTGGAGAGTCCGTATGGCTCGGGTCAGTTTATCAAGGACTTGAAAGAGCACTTCGGCGCCGACGAACGCGTCATCACCAGCGAGATCCGAGATCGCGACGCAATCGTAGGCAGCATCAAAGACTTCTTAGGCAAGGGCAAATGACCGCGTTCGGAAAGCGAGAGTTGTAGGAGCCATGCCGCAGTTTGCCATCAAGACTTCGCTGCCGCGCTACTTGCGCGTGGAACAAGAGCGCATCGAGAAGATCGCGGCGGACAGTGGCCTGGACTTCTTCCCGACCATCTTCGAGATGCTGACCTACGATCAGATGAACGAAGTGGCGGCCTACGGCGGGTTCCCCAACCGCTACCCGCACTGGCGCTTCGGCATGGAGTACGAGCGCCTGAGCAAGAGCTACGAATACGGCCTCTCGAAGATTTACGAGATGGTCATCAACAACAATCCGTCTTTTGCTTACCTGCTGGAGGGCAACAGCTTCACGGATCAGAAGCTCGTGATGTGCCACGTCTACGGGCACGTGGACTTCTTCAAGAACAACTTCGCGTTCCGCGCTACGGACTTAGACGGCGGCGGCGGTGTGGTGGACCCGGTCGGGCGTAAGGACTATCGCCCCAATCGCAAATGGGTCGACGTGATGGCCAACCACGGCTCCGCGGTACGGCGCATCGTGGATCGCCACGGCATTGCACGGGTAGAAGAGTTCATTGACGTGTGCCTCTCCTTAGAGAACCTGATCGATCCGTACTCCCGCTTCATGGTGCGGCGGCGTGACGAAGTTGTGGATGAGGAGCCCAGTGAAGTCACGGTGCCGCGCATGCGCGCCAAGGACTACATGGAAGACTTCATCAATCCCGAGGAGTTCCTCGCGGAGCAGAAGCAGCGCATCTTGGACGCGCGGGAGCAGCAGAAGAAATTCCCTGCGGAACCGACGCAGGACGTGCTGCTGTTCTTGCTGGAGAATGCGCCCCTGGAGCGCTGGGAGCGGGTCATCCTCGGGATCATCCGGGAAGAGGGCTACTACTTCGCGCCGCAAATGCAGACGAAGATCATGAACGAGGGCTGGGCTAGTTTTTGGCACTCGCGACTGATGACCCAGAGCGTGGCGGACACCACGGACATCATCGACTACGCGGAAAACAACGCCGGCGTGATGAGCACGTCGGGCGGACGGCTCAATCCGTACAAACTGGGCGTGGAGCTGTTCCGCAACATCGAAGAACGCTGGGACAAGGGCCAGTTCGGGCGCGAGTGGGAGGAGTGCAACGACCTCGACCAGAAGCGCAACTGGGATTTGCGTCTGGGTTTGGGCAAGCAGAAGATCTTCGAAGTGCGCGCCTTGTACACAGACGTCACCTTCATCGATGAGTTCTTGACCGAAGACTTCGCGCGCCAGAGCAATATGTTCAGCTATGGCTGGTCGAACCGGAACGAGCGTTTCGAAATCCAGAGCCGGCAGTTTCAGGAAGTGCGGGAGAAGCTCTTGTTTCAGCTGACGAACTTCGGCAATCCAGTGATTGCAGTGGAAGACGCGAACTTCGAGAATCGGGGGGAGCTCCTGTTGAGCCACCAGCATCGCGGCGTGGACCTGCGCGCCGACTACGCCAAAGAGACGCTGAAGGCGTTGGTACGGGTGTGGAAGCGACCTGTCGTGCTGTCCACGGTGGTTGAAGAAAAAGACGCGCGCCTGCGTTTCGATGGGCAGGAGCACAGCGTCAGCCACGACGCAGCGCCATGACGCTGCGCCCGCTGTGTTCTCCCCAGCGCGCGCCGCATTGCGGGACGGTTTCACCGCGGCTCAGTGCGGCATGGGTCTGCGTTGGGTTGCTGGCCCTGGGGTGCGCGGCGGATCCCGGACCCCCCACGACTGCGGGCAACGCTCAGGCGGGGCCGGGCTCGGTGCCGCCGCCGGAGCTGTACGCGCCACCGGCGCCGAACCCAGAAACAAACCCAGCGATGCAGGGCGTGCCGCCCTGTGTGCCGGGTCCTGATGGCAAGTGTCCGGCCCCGGCGCCGACAGCGACCGGGGGCGCATCCGGGGCGGCGCCGGCAGTGCCGGCCCCCAAGCCGCCGCCCAAGAAACCCGGCACGGTGCTTGGCGGTCTCGCTCGGGGTAGCGGCGACGCGGCGGATCGCGCGCTCTACGCAGCAGATCTGGCGCTCGAAAAGGACCAACTAGCAGAAGCGAAGAAGCAGTTCGCTCGCGCCAGGGCCTTGGCTCCCAAGGATCCCGCGCCGCGAGTGGGACTCGTGCGCGTGGGTTTGGCGCAATCCGGGGTGGTGACCGACTATGCGTCTGCGCCGAAGGACCCGAAGATCAAGCGGCTGCTGACGGAACTTGCCAGCGCGGAGAAGCTCGACGCAGATTTCGGGCCTTTGCATGTGGAACGGGGCCGGCTCGAGTTGATCTTGGGCCGCGCGGAGGCGGCGCTGGCGTCTCTCAAACGCGGCGTGCAACTCTCGCCCTTTGATCCCGAGGCGCATTCGGCCCTGGGCGTGGCGCACCTCGCCACGGGCAAGAGTGAAGCCGCTTTGGAGGGATTCCGTCGCGCTGCGGAGCTCGATCCGGACAATGCCGCGCGCCTGACGAATCTGGGCACGGCGTACATGATGCGCGGGCGTGTCACCGACGCCGTGCGTGCCTACGAGCGCGCCGTAATGCTGGCGCCCAAAGACGCACGCGCCCGCGGCGATTTGGGCACGGCGCTGCTCAGCTTGTCGCAATTCGACAAGGCCCTGCCACAGCTGGAAGAAGCGGTGCGCCTGGCCCCGGAGCGCGCCACCTTCCTGTCCAACCTGGGCTACGCCCACCAGCAAAAGGGCGATCTCAACAAGGCCATCGGGCTATTCGAGCAAGCGTTGAAGAAAGACCCGAAGCTCGGTTCAGCGTGGATCAATCTCGGCACTAGCAAAGCGCGCAAGCAGGACTATGCCGGCGCGGAAAAGGCCTTCAACAAGGCGCTGGAGATCGACCCGTCGGATCCGCGTGCCCAGGCGAATCTTGAAGAGCTGAAGACGATGCGCGCTGGTGGCGCCAAGCCGTAGCGTCGCAGTGGGCGCCGCGACCGGCGTCTCAGGGCGCTAGCCGCGCGCCATTCGTTGTACCGGTTACAGGCACTTACCGGGGTGGTCTTCGACGGAGCACAGCGCTAAGCAAGGACAGACCGAGGCACCCACGCACTTCTTGTTCGACGGGCATTCCGCGTCCGTCCAGCACGCGGCGGGCACGGGCTGCTTGCACACGTTGTTGACGCACGGGATGTACTGAAAATCGCCGCAGTCGAAGTCGGTGTTGCAGCAGTAGGGACCTGGCGGAGGTGGCGGCGGCGCGCCGCACCACCCGAGCTGGTCCGCCACTGCACAGTCCGCGAGGCAGCCGCAGACAAACTCGCCCTCGCAGCTCACGCCAGGGCCGCAGTCGCTGTCACGCCAGCAGCGTCCCGGGGGCGCGCTGGGGATGCAGTTGCCGTTCACGCACACGTTTTCGCCGCCCGGGTAGGGCTCGTCTTCGGGCTCACCTTCGAACCACTGGGGACATTCGAGATCATTGGCGCAACAACCGCCGCCGTAGCCGCCCGACCCGGCGACGCCGCCGCCCGTTCCCGCACCCGCACTGCCCGCAACGGCGCCGCTGCCGCCGCCACCACCGCTACCACTGACGGCGCCGCTGCCGCCGCCGCTGCCGCTGAAGGCGCCGGATCCTGCCGAGTTGCCGCTGCCCGCGCTGTTGCCGCTGCCCGCTGCGCCGGGATTGTCGTTGTCGACGGAGCCGCCGCAGGCGACCAGGAAGAGTGCCGAGAGTGTGATGACGTGTCTCATGCGCGGCGACAATGCGACGGGCGTGCCACAAGGCGCGGGGCGCCCAGCTATGGAAATTGTGCGGGGATAAGCGCCTTGAGGCCGGGGCTGGTGGCACAGCATGGGGGGCGCTGGCACACACGCCGGAAAGAGATGTCCGAAACTGGCAGCCGTTCAAGCAGCGCTCGGAAAGCCGTATTGCCATGCGCGCGGGCACCCGAGGCACGAGCGGTCGCCCCGAGGGCGTGTACGCTCGATCCATGATCGTCCACAGCGCTAGCGTTCACCGCGAGACCACGGCCCAAACGGACTTGCTCGACATCACCCAGCCCGTGGCTGCGCTCGTTCACAAGAGCGGCGTGCGCGACGGCATCGCGGTCGTGCACGTCGCGGGCTCTACGGCGTCCATCACGACCATCGAGTTCGAGTCCGGCGCCGTGTCGGATTTGCGCGCGGCCATCGAGCGCCTCGCGCCCCAAGACGCGCCCTACGCCCACGACGCTCGCTGGGGGGACGGCAACGGCTACGCCCACGTGCGCGCGGCACTCTTGGGCCCGTCCATTTCCGTGCCGGTCAAAGACGGCCAGCTGGTGCTCGGAACTTGGCAGCAGATCTTGCTGTGCGACTTCGACAACCGCCCCCGCACCCGGGAAGTGGTTGTGCAGATTGTGGGCAATTGACGCGAGCGCCGTGGTCGTCAGGGCGTTTAGCGGAGGGGCTCTAGGGCGTGCAACTGACCGACCAGTAATACAGTCCGGCGTCGATGGGTGGGGCGGCGTCGGGTGGCGCGGCGTCGGGGGGCGGCGCGGCGTCGGGGAGCGGCGCAGCGTCCAATGGGGGCGTGGCGTCCGCGGGTGACGCGGCGTCGGAGGCGGGGCCGCCGCTGCCTGACATTTCAGGTACCTTGAAGGGCAGTTTCAGTTTGCCCTTGTGGTGCGGCTGCAGGTTGCAGCTTGACGTGCCACAGCCAGCGCACGCGCAGGCCTGCGCGGCTTGGTTGAAGCACAGGGTGTCGTAGCGGTAGGCACAACCGGTCACGCCTGCCTGGGAGCACGGCCCCGGATCCCAACTCGGTGCACAAGCAGCGACCTCACCGATTTGTCGACAACCATAGGTGCACGGGGTGGAAACCCAGGAGCAGAAGAACTTGCCGGGTGCCATGGACCAAAGCGTGTTCTTGTCGCATGAAGACGTCGCGGGACACGATGTGGCGTCGTGCCCAGTATCGACGACGCCGTCGGTGACCGCATCGGCGACGGCATCGTCAGGCATAGCCGCATCGGAGCTGCCCGCATCTGCATCGGTGCTGGTGGAACCATCGAGCCCGCTGTCCTCGGAAGCCGACCCGTCGAGCCGCCCGCCACTGCCGGCCATTCCGGCATCGAGCGTCGGCACGGACGGGACGCGCGCGTCGACCGGCGATGCATCCACCAGGTCGTCGGTATCTTGTACGACGCCGCAGGCCGCAAGCATCGCCGGCAAGAGCACCAACAGCACGAACCCCGCCCGCATCATCGAATCATAGCAGCATCGCAGCCCACGGCATGCCGTCGAGAAAGGGAACCGGTTGGGGCCGGAACTGCGTGCACTTGAACTGCTACTCAATCGATTCAGCGTACCAGCTGAACGCGATTGGGCT
This sequence comes from uncultured Polyangiaceae bacterium, assembly GCA_965369205.1. Classification (GTDB taxonomy): domain Bacteria; phylum Myxococcota_A; class Polyangia; order Polyangiales; family Polyangiaceae; genus JACKEA01. Next base: position 15,943 of record CBDUPW010000143.1, read on the forward strand.
GTCGAAGTTGTAGCTTTCGTACGCGCGCAGCACCTGTACGTCCCATGATTGTCCGCCAAGCATGAGCGTCGCCGGTTGATTGAGAGCAAGCTTGGTGGAGCTGCCGCCGGGATCTGTGAAGATCAGGTCGTACAGCTTTCCTTTGCCGCCTTGCAGCGGGCCTGGGCACGGGAGCGCGCTGGACGAAACTTCAAACGGAGCATCCGGGTGCTCCAGGGATTGCTCGCTCGTCAATAGGTACCAGCGGTCTGTCGTGGACACCGGATTGGCCGCGCCGTTCCAGCTGGGCACGTTGCGAACGCTAAAAGTCGTTGCGACCTGGCTGATGTTGTAGACCTCCATCACTACGCGTAGGCGAACAAACGCTCCGACGGGAAGCAGCGCGACGAGGCCCGGCGCCTTCACTGTTACTTTTTGAACGGCGGGTTTGCACCCGGAGTTCGGGGCACAGGTGTCGACACTGAACTCATTCTTGGAGGCGCCGGTGATCGCCCCGATCGCCTCCCATTCCTGGTCGACGTGAGCAAGCGGGTTGGGGTCAAGCGTGACCTCGATGTGCGCGCCGCCCACATCGCAATTCATTCCTCCGCCTGCAGAGCCGCCAGCGCCAGCCGTTGCCGCTCCAGACCCGCCACCTCCGCTACTGCCTCCCGTTGACGCCGTTGTGGGCTTTGCGTCGTCTTCTGCGCATCCGAGGAGGAACCCCAAGGCGGCCAGAATTGAAATTCGTAGCAAGTTCATGCTCGTGTCTTTCCAGGGGGCAGAAGCAAAGGCGAGTGTTCCATCAGCTGTCACCGGGGTTCATCCAATCGTCCGTGGCCCGGCCCCACGCAGTTCAAAGCCATGACCCACGAGAGGTTCTCAGGCAACACGTCTGAGATGTCGCGGGGATTGTAGGCGTCGCGCGAGTCGGTGCCTCCGGCGACCAGTTGGCCATGTGACCCGACGGGTTGAGCAGAATCTGCACAACTTTCGCTTTCTCTTTTGGTACTGCGTACTTGCGCACCGAAAAACGCGACAGTGCGCAACGCGGGCGACATGACGACTGTCAGCAGTGCGCGAAACCGTTTGGCGAAACTGCACTGGATCTTTCTCTCTTCACGGTGCCCCAACTGACCGCGTAGAGCTTCGTGCCGTGGTCGGACCGCGCTTGAACTTCAGCGCTGCGCGCTATACTCTGTACGAGGAGGGTGGATATGTTTGCAGCACGCAGCACGCAGCACGCAGCACGCAGCACGCGCAATCGCGTGCGCGTTG
>CBDUPW010000144.1:0-17093 GCA_965369205.1 uncultured Polyangiaceae bacterium
TATTCGCGGAACTCGTTGGAGTCAACGGCGGAGAGGCCGTGGCCATCCCCTTGGGCGAGCTCGCGGGTGTCGGGCCCGACGACGCGGTGGAATCCACGGGTGCCGGGCTCGTCGTGGGCGCCGGCGCCGGGATGCTCGGTCGCGTGCTCGACGGCTTGGGTCGCCCCATCGATGGTCTTGATGCTCCCAAAGACCTCGTGACGGTGCCGGTCGATCGTGCGCCACCTCCAGCGCTGGGCCGTCGCGCAGTGACCGAACCGCTGACGACCGGTGTTCGTGCCATCGACGGCCTGATGACTCTGGGCGTGGGACAGCGCGTGGGGCTCTTCGCCGGCTCCGGTGTGGGCAAGAGCACGCTCTTGGGATCCATTGCTCGGGGCACCGACGCGGATGTAGTCGTGGTGGCGCTCGTGGGAGAACGCGGCCGTGAGGTAGGCGATTTCTTGGAGCACACTTTGGGCGCTGAGGGCCGCAGCCGTAGCGTCGTGGTGGTCGCCACCAGCGACGCGCCGCCCTTGGAGCGACTGCGCGCGGTGCAAGTGGCGACGGCGCACGCGGAATACTTCCGCGACCAAGGCAAGAGCGTGCTGTTGTTGGTGGACTCCGTCACCCGGGTCGCGCGTGCCCAACGTGAAGTGGGTTTGGCTGCGGGAGAGCCACCGGCACGGCGCGGATATCCGCCGAGTGTGTTTGCGATGTTGCCGCGCCTGCTTGAGCGCAGCGGGCAAGGGCAGACGGGAGCCATCACGGCGATCTACACGGTGCTCGTAGAGGGAGGGGATATGGACGAACCCATCGCCGACGAGGTGCGCGGTATCTTGGACGGCCACGTCGTCATGAGTCGCGAAATCGCAGCGCGCGGGCACTATCCCGCCATCGACGTTACGGAGTCGCTGTCTCGGGTGATGGACGCCGTCGTGCCCGAGGCGCAGGTGCAGGCGGCGCGGCAGGTGCGCGCGCTGGTCGCGGCGTTCGAAGCCAAGCGCGACTTGATCGCCCTGGGCGCCTACGCAAAGGGCAGCGAGCCCAGCGTGGACCGCGCCATCGCTGCATTGCCAGAAATCCGACGATTCTTGGTGCAGCCGGCGACGGGCGCGGTGCCGCTGAGCGAAACTGCCGAGTCGCTGCTCGGTTTGGCGAAGAAATACCGCGCCTAGTGCCCGCTCTCGGTGGCGGGCGCCTGGGGAGCGTTACGCCGTCTTCGCGCGCTTCTGCTTTGCGCTGAGTTCGGTTTCAAGCTCCGCGAGAAGGTCCTTCGCGCGCTTGGAGAGCTTCTTGGGCACGGCCACTTCGACGACCACGTGCAGGTCGCCGAAACCGCGGCCATCCAGCCGCGGTACGCCCTTGCCCCGCAGGGAAAGCACGGTGTTGGGCTGGGTGCCCTGGGGCACGTCGACGCTCAGGGCGCTGTCATCCGGGAGTTCGATTTCCAGCTCTGCCCCCAGCGCAGCCTCGGGAAACGAGACCTCTCTGCGTGCGATCAAGTCGTAGCCCTCGCGCTGGAAGCGCGGATCGTCCTGCACCGTCACATCGACATACAGATCCCCTGAGGGTGCACCACTGGGGCCAGGCATTCCCTGACCGGGCACGCGCAGCCGCTGGTCCGAATCGATGCCAGCGGGGAAGGAGACCAGCACTTTACGTTCGCGTTCGACGTGACCGCCGCCAGAGCAAGAGCCGCACGGGTCTTTCACGGTCTTGCCTGTGCCACGGCAGCGCGGGCAGGTGGTCGCAAACATGATGAAGCCGCGCTGGGTGGTCGCTTGGCCGCTTCCGTTGCATTGTCCGCAGCGTTCGGGAGCGGTGCCTGCCTTGGCGCCGGACCCTTTGCAGTCGTCACAGGGCACGGCCCCGCGCACGCGCACTTCCTTCTTGGTGCCCGAGATCGATTCTTTGAGCAAGATGCTCGCCTCGACTCGAACGTCCTGGCCGCGCGGAGGAGCGGCGCGCCTGCGGCCCCCGCCGCCAAACCCGAAGCCACCGCCCATGCCGCCGAAAAAGTCGGAGAACAGATCTTGGAACTGGCTGAGCACGTCGCCCATGCCCGCCCCGGAAAAATCGAAGCCGCCGCCCACGCCGGCGTGTCCGAACTGATCGTAAGCTTGGCGCTTCTCGGCGTCGGACAGGATGCTGTAGGCCTCGGTGGCCTCCTTGAACTTGGCTTCCGCTTCGGGGTCGTCGGGGTTTCGGTCGGGGTGGTACTTCAGCGCGAGCTGACGGTAAGCCTTGCGGATATCGTCCGCCGGCGTCTCCCGAGCCACCCCCAACACTTCGTAATAGTCGCGTTTTTCCGTCATGACCGCGGGCCGCCGCAGACGAGCGGCTCAAACTGGAAAGTTAAGTTCAGGTTGTTCGGTGTCAACTTTAGGGGCCTTTTAGGCTGAGCCGTGGGCTTTCAGTTGCGCGATCAGCGTAGCCTGGCGGGCTAGTTCTGCGCGAGCTTCTTGAAGCTCCGGGCTAGGACCATCGCCGCCCGAGAGCTGACCCTCCAAAGCCTGGATGGTCCAGCGCGCGGCCTCAAGGTCAGCTTCCCGCTCCGCGGTGGCGCGGGCCAAGGCATCCAGCTGTGCCTTGAGGGCGGTGGCGTCCGTACCGCCTCCTTCGCCTCGCTCCTCCAGATCAACAAGCAGTTCGCGCCCCAGGCGCTCCAAGGTGGTCAGATCCCGCTGCAGCTTTTGGATCGCGGCGCCGCGCTCGCTGAGTTGCTTTTCCAGCGCCGCAACCTCGCGCTCATAGTTGTCGTCGCTACCCTGAGAATCGGCTGCTGCACGCTCTTCTCGCAGCGTCGTCTCCAGAGCCTCGAGCTTGGCGTTGGCCGCGTCGAGCTTGGCGTTGGCCGCGTCGAGCTTGGCGCGTTCCGCGTTGAGCTTCGCGCCAGTTTCGCTGAGCTTGGCGTTGGCCTCGGCGAGTTCGTCCTGGGCGCTGCGCGCACTGAGTGCAGATCGCTCAAGCTCCCTCGCCAGGTTCGCCGCGTCGGCTTCGAGCTGCCGGAGACGTTGGGCGTCTTCTGCCAAGCGCGTGGGGGCCGCTGCCGGTTCCGGCTTTTGAGCACGTAGCGCTTCGATCTCGGAGTAGGCGTCGTCGGCACGTTCGTCGGCGATGCTGAGCCGGGATTCGAGCTCTTGCACCCACTTGTCTTGGTCCGCCAGCTTGCGCCGAAGCTCACCGAGTTGCGTGCCAGCGTCGTCCGCACCTTGCAGCTCCCGCCGTAGGCGCTCGGTTTCGGCTTCCAGGCGAGCCACAATGCGCTCGGATCGTCCGTCCGCGCGAGCAGGTGCGGCCGTCGTCGTGGGCCATGTCTCCGCCAAGGGCATCTGCACGACCGCGAACTCGTCCAAGGCAACCGGGCCGTCGCTTGCCACGCCGATGAACCACTCGGGCTCTTCCGCGCCGCCGGGCACCAAAGTCGAGTCCAAGCTCGGATCCGGACTGCCGGCCGCGAAATCCACTACGGCGTAGCCGACGAAGGGTGCCTGCCCCAGCATACGCACGTGGGAGAACTCGCCTTTGAGCGTGTCGTACAGTTCGTAGTAGTCCAACGCTCCCTCGGCGGGGACCGACACGCTGAGCAAGCGGCGCTCCACGTTAGGGTTGGGAATCGCCACCAAAGCAACTCCCCGCGGGGCTAAGGCGCGGCGCATGCGGCCGACGATGGAGTGGGCAGGGCCGGTGCTGTTGAGGTCGTCGACGATGCCCAGTTCGAAGGCGCCATCGCGCGCTGCAAGGCCAGACGGCGGCAGGGCTGCGTAGGAGATACTGCGCGAAGCGTTACGCGCCGTCGCTTCTGCAACGCGGGTGGGATCCGGATCGTAGACGTGCACGATGCGTGCGCCGCGATCCTCGATCAACTCTGCGAGGCCACTGGTGGCATCTCCGAAAATGACTACCCGGCGCCCCTCCACCAGGCTCTCCACGTAGGTGGCTAGCGCAGCAGCGGGGCGAAGCTTGCGAGAACTCGCCATGGTGCGAGGCTATTGCCCAGGCGCGCCGCGCTGGCAAGGGTCTGCCGCGCCGGCGTTCGTCCTAGGGCTTTCTGCAGGGGGTCGGAATGACACAGGGCGTGCCGCAGTTCCTGGCCAAGGCGTAGAGATCCGCCTGTTTGGAGCCGGAGCGGCCAAGGCCCGTGCCGGCCAAGCACAACAAGATGGCGTCGTCCTGGACCAAGGCGTTGGATGGCTCGGTGCACAAGTCATTGACGCAAGTACCGTGAGGCAAGCCGTGATTGGGCGGGCACTCTTCGTCCTTCTTGCACACTAGGATCCGGCAATCCGTGATGTCCGCTGGAGCGCCGCCACTGGTGTCACAGATGGATATGAAACGCCCCGCTGCGTGTAAGACTAACTTGGGTTTGTCTGGAGCAACGCTTTGCGCTGTTTCGCGGGAGAGTTCGCAGACCCCTTCCCGATCGCAACTTGCGACGAAACTGCGCCCTTCGGTGTCGTTCAGGATGCGCTTGCTGATCCGCCGGCAGCCCACGACAAGGCACACAAACGCGACGGGCGCGACGAGTACGAGCAGTCGCCTCCGCATGCACGCATCCTAACGTCGCTGTGCGGTGCTGCCAACGTTTCGCAGCTTCCACGCTCCCATGCGTGCTAAATCTCCGACGGCACGTGACGCAGGTCTTGGAAAAGACGTTGGTAGTCGACGGCATCACGCCGGTGGGGGCGTATGCCGCACTGCGACGTGATGCAGGTCGCGGCTGCTTCTTGCTCGAGAGTGTGGTGCCGGGCGAGCGTTGGGGGCGCTACTCGATCTTGGGCTATCGCCCGCGCGGAGAAACGGTCGTCACGGGCGAGCTGGGAGCGGATCCGTTCACCCGGCTCGCCGAAACGCTGCCGTCGGACGAGGAGCGCACTGCTAGCGTGGCGGGCCGCTTTGCGCGCGCGCACATCGGTACCGTGCTGTACGACGCCGTCAGCTACGCCACGAAAGTACCCGCGTTCCCCCAAACCCGCGGCGCGCCTATCGCGCGGTTCGTGTCGGACGCGACGGTGATCGTCTTCGACAACCTGACGCATACGGCGACCTTAGCGTCCACCGACGCGGCAGAACTCGAACGCGCCGAGAGGCATTTGCAGAACGCAGTGGCGCTCGCGCCCATGTCGCCGCCGGACCCGGGGGCTCTTCCAGTGGATATTGCCGTCAGTTGCTCGGACGCGGAGTACGAGCAGATGGTGCTGCGGGCCAAGGAGTACATCCTCTCCGGCGATGCCTTTCAAATTGTTGGCGCGCGCAAGTTCTCGGTGCCCGCGCAGGGCGCCAGCCCCTTCGATGTGTACCGAGCGCTGCGCGTGCTGTCACCAGCTCCTTATATGTACCTGCTGGAGCTGCCCGCAGCTGGTGGGACGCAGGCGAGTCTCGACGCCCTTGGCGTCGTCGGCGCGAGCCCAGAGACCCTGGTGCGTCTCGAAGACGGCCGCGTGACTCTGCGACCCATTGCCGGGACGCGGCGCCGGGGGCGCAGCCCCGAAGAAGACGAAGCTTTGGCTGCCGAGATGCTGGCCGACCCCAAGGAGTGCGCCGAGCACGTGATGTTGATCGATCTCGCGCGCAACGACGTGGGTCGCATCGCACAGACCGGTAGCGTCACACTGCCGAAACGCATGGGCGTCGAGCGTTTCAGTCACGTGATGCACATCGTCAGTGAAGTCAGCGGCCTGCTCAAAGAGCGACTTTCGCCCTGGGACGTGCTGCGCGCCACGTTTCCTGCCGGCACCCTCACTGGCGCGCCCAAAGTGCGCGCCATGCAGATCATCCACGAGTTGGAGGGCGCGCCGCGTGGAGTCTACGGCGGCGCGGTGGGGTACGTGACCCGGGATGGCGACATGGACTTCGCCATTGCAATCCGCACGGCCGTGCTCGCCGGCGATCGTTTCGAGGTCACCGCAGGCGCCGGGTTGGTTGCGGACAGCCAGCCAGCGCTCGAAGCCAAAGAGACCTGGAACAAAGCGCGTGCGGCGCTCTCGGCGCTGGCCGCGGCAGGAGCGGTGGCGCGCAACTAGAGGTTTCGGCGGCAGCGCGTGTTTTTGGCGGTCGTGCGGGCCGCAGGGCTCTTGCGCCGCCGCGGGGACGCCTGACGCAAGGGGGTGCGCCGGACGCGGGGACGCCTGACGCAAGGGGGTGCGCCGGACGCGGGGACGCCTGGCGCAAGGGGGTGCGCCGGACGCGGCGACGCCGGACGCAAGGGGGGTGGTGCGCCGCAGAAATCGATACGCATACAAACTAATTTTGTGGAGCGCGATACCCCCTGACCGCCCCCAAAGCGTAAAAGACCCAGCTTGCGGAGCCCCGGCTGCAGCCGCCAGCATCCAGAGCGTCGCTGCCCCCGCGCTAGAGCACGACGGGATCCGCGCAGCAGCGGAAGCCGCGGAAGTGGCTCACGCTCGTTCTGGGAGCCATGTTCGCCGAACCGCAGGTGAGGTTGTTCGAACTGCCGGGGTTCTGGGTATCGAAGTAGCCGCCGCCGCGCTCCGGGCAGTTGCCGCCAACGCATCCGTCTTCCCACTCGCGGAGGTTGCCGCTCATATGTAGTAGATTCGGGTAGCCGCCCTCGCAGCTCGTGAGCGTATCGACCTCGACCCGTGCAGGGGCTGTACCGTCGATTCCTTGGCAGGTCGTGCCTGAGTAGAAGTTCCCGTATGGGAACTGCTGCGTGCCGTTGTTGGAACAGGCCTGATACCACTCGCTTTCGGAGGCGTTCTTCAGTTGTCCGGACGGCACCGAGCCGCCGCCGATTCTCCCGCACAGGCGCTTGCCGACCTTCTTGCAGTAGGCGTAGGCGTCGCACCAATCGACGCAACTCACCGGCAGCTTGGCTTCGCCCTGCGGTTTGAATATCGGGCAGTTTCCGCTTTCCTTGGGGGCCAAATTGGCCGCGGTGTTATTGCCGCTGCAGCCGCTCGGTTCAGCTGGATAGCCGCCGGCTTTGACGAAGGTGTCGTAGCGCGCATTCGTGACCTCGTACCAGTCGACGCAAAATGTGCCCGCGGGCGACACGACGAGCGCCATGTTGTCGACCCCCGGTTGACTCGGACAGCTGAGCACTCCCCCGGTGCCGCCCGTCGCGCCCCCGGTGCCGCCCGTCGCGCCACCCGTGCCACCCGTCGCGCCACCCGTGCCACCCGTCGCGCCACCCGTGCCACCCGTCGTGCCACCTGTGCCGCCGCTCGCGCCTGCGGTGCCGCCCGTCGCACCACCTGCTCCGCCGGTTGCGCCGGTGCCCCCGCCTGCGCCGCTGCCACTCGCACCTGCGCTTGCGCCGGTGCCCCCACTTGCGCCGCTGCCGCCGGCACCTGCCTGTCCAGCGCTGGCTCCCGTGCCACCGCTCGCTCCGCTACCCCCGGCGCCTGCCTGTCCGGCGCTGCCGCCGCTCGTTTCCTTCAGCTCGTATCCGTCAAAGGACACGGCGCAGCCGGAAGCCCACAACAGCAGGCCCCCGAGCGCCATCGGGAAAAGACGTCGAGCAGCCACCTGCGCTCAAACTACTTCTTCTTTTCCTTCTTGTCCTTCGCCTTGTGCTTTGGGTTGTCCGCGTAGGCTTTGGACTTCGCGATCTGCTTGCGCGCCGCCTTCAAGTGGATGATCGCCTTCAGGCGGTGGCCACCAAAGGGAGGTTTGACGCCCTCGTTCTCAGCTGCCTTGAGCAGCGCGATGGCCTTTTCTACGTTCTGATCGGCCTGGTCCAAGCGCGCATCAGCTGCCATGGCATACCCAGCCCAAAATGCCCCGGCCATGACCAGCGAAGCCGCCGCCGCCGAGAGTGATCGCCTTGAAAATCGTGTCATTGCCGAAACCTCCGTAGAAAAAGAGAACGAGACAGGAAAAGCGCCCGCTCGCCATCGTACCCCTGGGCCACGATGGACCTGCCTCCATGCTGGGATATTCAAGGCATTTCGGTGCGATACTGTGCGCGCATGAGGGTCACTATCCTACGTTGGCGACGTGCGGATCTGTAGTTGATCTTCTCACGAACACCCACAAAACTTGCTGTTTGCTGGGATAGAAGCCGACCCTCACACGTAAACAAAGATCGCGGCGAAAGCTCAGATTGTCTCCGCGCGTTGTCCATCCGTCATGTCCCTCCCCTTAGCTGACCGAGTCGCCGAACGTGCTGAAGCGCGTGTGGGCACCACGCTGCGCGGCAAGTGGAAGCTCGAGAGCATCCTAGGGTCTGGGGGAATGGCGACGGTCTACGAGGCGACGCACCGCAATCAAGCGCGTGGCGCCATCAAGTTGTTGCACCCGGAGTTGGCACTCAACGCTGAAGTGACCACGCGCTTCCTGCGAGAGGGTTACGTTGCCAACAGCGTGGATCATCCGGGCACCGTCAAAGTGCTCGACGACGATCTGACCGAGGACGGTTCGCCGTTCCTCGTCATGGAGCTCTTAGACGGTGAGACCATCGAGGATCGCGCCATGCGCAAGGGTGGGATCCTGCCTTTGGCGGAGGTGATGGCGCTGGCGGACAACGTGCTGTCCGTGTTGATCGCTGCGCACGCGGCGGGGGTCGTGCATCGCGACATCAAACCCGAGAACTTATTTCTGACCCGCGATGGCCAACTGAAGATCCTTGATTTTGGCATCGCGCGGCTGCGGGAAATGACGCCCGAGCGCCAGCAGACGCGGGCTGGCTCGTTGATGGGCACGCCTGCATACATGGCGCCGGAACAAGCCCGTGGCCGCTGGGCGGAAGTCAACGAGCGCACGGACATCTGGGCCGTCGGTGCGACGCTCTTCAATCTGATCACCTGCAAGCACGTGCACGAGAAAGAGACGGTGCAGGAGCAGATCATTGCCGCCGCTACGACGCCGGCGCCTTCCCTGGGCACTATCGCCCCGAACATCCCGACCAGTGTCGTTGCGATCGTGGATCGCGCCCTTGCTTTCGAAAACGCCGATCGCTTCCAAAGCGCTCAAGAGATGCAGGACGCCATCTTGGCTGCCAGTCTCGACGTGGTGGACGCGGAGCCTTTGAGTCTGCCCATCCCGTCCGCGCCGGACGCGCCGACGGTCTTTGCGCCTGCGGATCTGGATACCCTAAGTACGCTGACGAATCGCCCCGTGGCTCGTACCGCGGACGCGCCGGATCCGGAAAAGCGCACGAACCGCGTGTTTGTGTTCACGACCCTCGGGCTCAGCGCGGTGGTGCTGCTGCTCTTGGCGTTGGTCACGCGCATTGGGTTTGCCGACCATTCCGAACCAACCGGCGAAACCACGCCGGCCGCCGAAGAGCCAGCGCGCAAAGCGAACGCGAACGCTGCACCGTCCAAGGGCGTGGACATCGAGCCCGCCACGACGAAGGAGCCACCCCCTCCTGCGCCGAGCGCCAGCGCACCCGAAAAGACGCCCACAAAGACGCCGACGAAGCCCACCCTTGGCAAACCGGTGGTCAAGAAGCCTCCAGTTGTGGAAAAATCACCACCGACGACAACCGCGAAGCCCGAGGTCAAGAAGCCCCCAGCTTCGAGTCTGTTCGACAAGCGATGGTGAACAAAAGCCGGTCCCTACTCGCGGGCGCACTGTGTCTGCTCTTTGCGTCGCCCGCGTATGCGGACTCGGCGAGCGCTGAGGCCCTGTTCCGTGCCGGGCGTGACGCTGCGAAGAACCAGGACTGGCCCGCAGCATGTCGCAACTTTCATGAGAGCAATCGTCTCGATCCGGCGCCGGGCACGCAACTGAACATCGCCGACTGCGAAGAGAAGCAGGGGCACATCGCAACTGCCTGGACGTTCTACAAGCAAGTCGCCGAACAGCTTGCAGAGAGCGACGAGCGGCGCACCTTCGCGTCCGGCAAGATCAACGCTCTCGAACCGCGTCTGCCCTACCTCAAAATCAGCCTGGCCCCAGGCGCGGACAAAGCAAGCGTCGTCACTCGCAACGGAGTGGAGTTGCGTAGTGCGTCTTTGCGGCTCGCTCTGCCGGTGGACCCCGGCAAACAGGAAATCGTCGTGCGTGCACCCGGGCATGAAGTGTCCCGCCTGGAGTTCGAGCTCAAAGAGGGCGAGCGTCGCGAAGAAGTCGTGCAGCCCGGCAAGGCGCTGCCAGCGGGCGAGACTGCACCCGGAGAAACCCCTGGCACCAAGCCGGAGCCCAACACCACGCGCACAGTCGGCTGGGTCGTGGGCGGTGTCGGCGTCGCAGGCATCGCCCTGGGCGCTGTGACCGGCGCTTTCACTTTGCAGAAGAAAAGCGTGGTCAATCGCAACTGCGACGCAGACAAGCGCTGCAACCAGGAAGGCCTCGACGCCGTCGACAGCGGCAAGACCTTCGGAACCATTTCCGGCGTCAGCTTCGCCATCGGCGCCGCGCTCGTGGCCACCGGAACCGTGCTTGTGCTCACTTCCGACAACAAAGAGCGCCCCGTGAGTTCGCTGCGAGTCGGGCCGACGTCCCTGCAGTACAATTACGCGTTCTAGGGTTTGGGTTTTGTTGTCACCGCGCTTCGGGGTTCTCGTCGCGCTTCAAACGCTCCTGCGCGCCTCTCGCGTTTGAACGAATGCAGCGCTAACTTCCGCCCTGCTCCAACGCAAGCAAGCGCTTTTTCAGTGGCAGCCCGCCGCCGTAGCCGATCAAGCTGCCGTCTTTGCCGATGACGCGGTGGCACGGCACGATAACCCACACGGGGTTCTTGCCGTTGGCGGCGCCGACGGCGCGCACGGCTTTGGGGTTCTTGATAGCGTTTGCAATGTCCAGATAAGACGCCGTCTTGCCATAAGGGACGCGCTGCAGAGCGCGCCAAACTTGGCGTTGGAACTCGGTGCCGTGCATGTCCAGGCGCAAGTCGAACTTCTGGCGCTTACCTGTGCAGTACTCGGCGAACTGACGTTTGACTTCAGCGAGTTTCGCAGGGGCACGCTGCCAATCGGGCGCCTTGTCCAGGGGGCGCTTGGAGTCTTGAAGCCCGAATTGTGCCAGGCCCTTGTCCGTGGCTACCGCCAATACACGCCCAAGCGGCGTCGCCCATTCGTCGTAGTACATCGTCAATCTCCCAAAGAATGCCACAAACACATCACCGCGTAGGCGCGCCAGGGCCGCCACGCCTCGGCCATGGCTTCGGTCTGTTTCGGTGTGCCCTTCTCCAGGCCAAGGGCCCGATACAGACCTAAATCCGACGCGGGGAACGCATCCGGCTCTTGCAGCGCGCGAATGCAGGTGTAGTGCGCGGACCAGGGGCCAATACCCGGGAGCGAGCACAGCTTTTTCACGCGACTATCCAAGTCTCCGGCACCGGCTGCAAAGCCACCGGCGTACGCTTCTGCCGCACCACGGACCCAGCGCGCCCGCACCCGGGTCAAACCTATGCCATTCAGATCTGCCGATGCCAGAGCGCGCGGGCTGGGAAACGTGCAGCGTAGACTGAGCGCACCGGCGAGGGGCTGTGCGGACTGCGCTGCGCTGGCGAGGGGCTGTCCGAAGCGCTGGCACAGCCGCGACAAGATGGTGCGGGCCGCTTGCACGCTGATCTGCTGGCCGACGATGGCGCGAATGATGGCTTCGAACTCGCTCCAGATCCCCGGCAGCCGCAGCCCCGGGATCTTTTTCAGGCGAGGCTTTAGGCGAGCGTCTTTGCGTAAGGCCCGATGGATCTCGATCGGTGAGGCATCTAGGTCGAACACCTGTCGAATGCGCTGAACGACCGGAAGGTACGCACGCGGCTCCGAGCAGTGGATAGTCGCCAACAAGGCGTTCTCTTTGCTGTCCTGGGTGAGGGAAAACCAACCCTGCTGCTCTTCCCAGGTGAAGCTCCGGTAGTAAGTCCCGTCTTCCACGCCTTCGACGCCCTCGAGAGTGCGCGCCAAAAGGAAGGACAGCATGCCCTGGAAGTCGAAGGGTGGGCGGTAGCGGAGCTTGACTACAATGCCGGCGTGTCGCGCGACGCTTGGCTTGCGAAGCTGCGACGGCGTGAGGGCGAATTGGCGCTGGAAAGCGTCGTTGAAGCGGCGCCGGGACGAAAACCCGGCGGCGACCGCAACGTCGAGAACGGGCAGCCCTGTCTCGCTGAGTAGCTGCTTCGCGAACAGCAAGCGATGGTTCAGCGCGTAGGCCTGGGGCGACACGCCCACGTGCGCGTCGAAGAGCCGGCGCAAGTGGCGATCACTGACGCCAAGTCGTTCCGCGAAACTCGCCAGAGATTGATCGGAAAGCTCGCCATCGTGGATCAGACGCACCGCGCGCTTGACGGTGGTGACGCTGCCTTGCCAACTGGGACTATGCGGTGCGGTCTCCGGGCGGCAGCGTAGGCAGGGTCGGTAGCCCTGCTGAGCGGCTTGTGCGGCAGTGTCGAAGTACTCCACGTTCCGCGACTTCGGCTGAGGCGCAGGACAAACCGGTCGGCAGTAGATCCCCGTGGTCTTCACCGCGGTGAAAAACCGGCCATCGTAGCGGTGATCACGCGCTCGCCGCGCGCGCTCACACTGCTGAAAACTCAGCGCCATGCTTCGCAGTGTACTACGTGCCTCGGAGGTGGATGCGCCAGATCCGGACGTCAACCTAGCGCGTACAGCGACCCGTCGCGGGAGCCGAAGACGATGCTGCCGTCTCCACGGTGTTGACGCCCGTCTGCGGTGCTACGGACGACCGTGAAGTGGCAGATCGGACGCTGCCGTCCTTTGCAATCTCCGACCTGAGGCCTACCGCGCACGTGCCGCGTCCGTGTCGCGCCGTCGCTGAAGCAATACACCCGCCGTCTCGCGTCGAGCGGCGTCCCGAGCCGACCCGTGGGCAGCAACGAAGCTTTCACTGCGATGGTCCGCGCTGATATCCTCGCAGCATGCGGCGCCCGTACGCGATCGTGCTTCTGCTGCTTGCCTGCTCACCACAGCCGGGCGCGCACGTTCCGCAAGCGACAGCAACCCCCAGATCGGCGGCACCCCAGCGACCGCCAGCTGTGCTCACGGCGCCCCAAGCGTCCGCCCATGCCGCGGACGCCGGCGTCGATGCTGGTATCGCGGATGCCACGGTAACCAATCGTGGTGCATTGCCTCCGGCACCGACGCCTCCCGCGCCGGCCAAGGCGCCCTGGGGTGCGGACTCTGCGAAGCTACTCTTTGCGCAGTCCGTTTGCGCGGCTGCCGTGAAACGCGACCGCGGCCGGGTGCGCGTGGGTTGTCGCGGCTGCCCGCCTTTCGGCGCTCGCGGTGGCCATCCGGACGGCACCGTTGCCGTCAATCCCACGGAGTTCTACGAAATCCAGGCGGTGTATTCCGGAGGTTTCACACGCCGCGGTGCGGACCAAGCGTTACTGCAGTTCGTCGATTGCGAGGAGCCAGACGCCGGTGGTGGTGGCCTACTGCTTGTGGAAAAGGCGGCGGGTTCCTGGCACTACCAGCCGCGCTACTACGAACCGATGCATTTCTCGTACAAGTGCCTCACGTTCGACGCAGAACCTGGGGCGCTATTCGTTTGCAAGGACGGATTCGCGAGCGGTGGCATCGTGCAGGAGTACTTACGCTTGCATCGCTTCTCGGATCACGCTGCGAGTTGGCACAGTCATTCTCAGCTAGTCTACACGGAGTCAACCGCGGGCGCGGGCTGCGGCTACATCGGATCCGACATTCCGGGATCGGAGATGGAAGCCTTCCACAAGAAGGATCTGGATCAAGACGGCAAGGAAGACTTGGAAGTCGTGGTGAGCTTCGCGTTCAGCCCGGCTACGAAGCGGCGGGACGAACGGCTCGAGGCGATCTGCAGCCGCATCCGCCCCGGGATCGATCCGATGCCCACCAAGGAGTTCATGCCCAAAACAACGCGCGTGCGACTGGGCTTCTTGTTTGACGGGCACACCTTGCATGCCACGTCAGAAACCAAGAATTGGATTGCGAAGCTGCGCCAGCATCGCCCGTGACTTCGTGCCTCGGAGGTGGATGCGCCAGATCCGGACGTCAACCTAGCGCGTACAGCGACCCGTCGCGGGAGCCGAAGACGATGCTGCCGTCCTGCGTGATCGCCTGGGACTATGGCCCGCCACTCGAGCGTTCACATCTGGGTGCGGGTGCGCATCTCAATGCTTCTGGTCGCCCTGTTGACGTGGGCGGTTCCGGCTGCTCCCGGAGCCGCGGATCCGGTTCCTCGCGCGGTATTGGGGGGAGAAACCCACTGGTCAACTCCGGTCTACCTGCTCCAGGCCGAGCAAGCTGGTCCGACGGTGTTGGTGCTGGCAGGCGTGCACGGTGATGAACGCGCTCCCCCAGTGGCGGCGTGGAGGTTGCTCGATCTCGAGCTCACGCGCGGGCGGCTGTACGTCGTTCCAGAGGTGAACCGGCCTGCGCTCGCCGCGGGAACGCGCTTTTCGCCGCGCGCGCGCTTCTCGGATCTAAATCGCAACTTTCCGCGGCGGTCCGGCGAGCCTCCCCGTGGGTTCTTGGCGCCGGTCTTGTGGCGCGCCATTCAAGACATTCGGCCGGACTGGATTCTCGATCTGCACGAAGGCTTCGACTTCAATCGGCGAAACAAGAAGAGCATGGGTAGCTCCATCGTGCATGTGCCCGGCACGAGCGTGTCCGAACGCGCCCTGTCCGCCGCCCGCGCCGTGCAAGCCGCCGTCAACGCGACGATAGTCTCACCAAGCCGTCACTTCACGCTGATCGCACCCGGACCCGCCGGGAGCGTGGCACGCTCCGCGCAGGAGGTGCTCGGCATTCCGTCCCTGGTTTTCGAGACCACCCGCATCGCACAGCCAATCGCGCTCCGCGCCCGCCAGCAGGAATTGATGGTCCAAGCGTTCTTGCGACAGCAGAGCATGCTGGCCGATTCACAAGCAGGCTCTCTAAAGTGAATCGCTCAAGGTGTTTCCGAGCCGGCGTCGGCGGGGAGTGTCGCACGCTGCATCGCGCTCAGGTTACAACAAGAGTAGGGCCATCCTTGAACCACGTGGATTTGGCAGTGGATTCTCCTATGCGCCCGGCGGCCGTGGCGCACCAGCATGGTTTTCATCCCGTGCGAGGGCGGCATCAGCCACAACGAGGTCGAGAACACCACCCCCGAGCTGGTCGAAGCCGGCTGCAACGTGCTGTTGCGCGCGATGCTCGAACGCGCCCGCGCATGACGGCGACCCGGCTCACGCTCTTCTACGACCACTAACGTGCCGCATCCGAGCACGGATTGGTTCGACCGCTTGCTAAATCCGGAACGGCTGAAAGCCGCGGTTCCCGTCGCTTGCGAGTGGACGGAGTTGGAGGAGTGGTCAGTCGGCTCTCTTCCGGTGTCGGATGAAGAAGAGCAACTGGAAGGGTCCACGCCCTATTCCGTCCGCCCCTCACAGCGTCGCAGCGAGCTGAGGCAGTACAGCTCGCACGCGTTCACGCGACCCGATGTGCAGTCTCGGCGGCAGCTGGTCATCTCGCTGGCACACCCTGCGCGGTCGCTCGACACCTTTTCTCCGGCGCGGCTGCCGGGGGCGGCGAGCAGCAAGGGACGAGCAGCGCGAGGGCCAGCGTGCTCACCCCGATGCTCGGACAGCGCACCAACATCGCGTTTCACCCTTCCAGCATGTCGATCAGTGAGTATCCACGCGCCCCCTCCCGCCTGGCCGCCGCGGTAATGCCCTTTCGACTCCAGAGCGCGAGCGCAGGTTCCTTCACTGGATCCGGAACGCGGTCCAGCTTGGCCCTGAGCTGCCGCACGTCCCGTGCGTCCAGGGCAGACTCTTGCCAGCGCGCCTCGCCCAGGAGTGCCGTCTTCTTCCCTGACAAGCCCAACACGTCGACCTCGCACTGAGGGCCGCGGGATGGCCACCAGCGCCCCACCAGCAAGTCTTTCGGCAGCTCTCCGCGGCGGACCAAGGTCAGCGCATGCGCTCGCGCTGCGTCCTCGAAGACGGCTCCCAGGTGCCGTTGCCATACGCCCTCGTTGCGCGTTGCGACCGCCCGCCCTTGTCCCGCGTCGATTTGTGTACGACTCGCGTACAGACAAGAAAACCAGAACGCCAGGTACGGGTCCCCAATCTGATAGAGCGGCTTGGCGCCCTTGGGCGCGCCGATAGGCAGCGCTTTGTCCACGAAGCCGGCACGGACCAGCGTGTCCAGCGGTGCCTCGATGCGCTGGTCGGCATCGCTGGCGATTTCGCTGAAGCGCGTTCTTCCGCGGCCAATCGCGGCCAAGATCCGCGAGTGGCCGCCTGCGGCCGGCAACTCTTCCTGCAGGATGCCAGTGGCGTCCGCCAACAAGAGGCCAGCCGGGCTGAACGCGAGCCGCGCCAGGTTCTCCTCCCACGTGGCGCTCGCGTCCCAAGCTTCCAGGTGTAGGGGATAGCCTCCGCAAGCCGCATACGCTCGGAGCATGTCGGGTGCGGCTAGCCGCGGCAGGAACTTCCGAGCGCGAACCAGGTCCAGCGGATCGAGGCGCAGGGAAAGTGTGGGCCGCCCGCGCAGCGCCCCGCCAGCGCCCAGCAGGCGCTCAATGACGCCCACGGCCGATCCGGTGAGCACCAAAAGCAACTTGTTGTCGCGAGCCAGGTGATCCCAGACCACCTGAACGACGCTGGCAAATCCAGGGGTGGAGCGCAGCAGATACGGCACCTCGTCCAGCACCAACGCCAGCGGCTCTTTCTCGCTCAGAGCGCTGAACCAACCGAGCGCCGCTTCCCATGAGTCAAAGCCTCCGCTCAGCAGACGAGCTGCGCTATCTCCCAGGTCACGGCGCACCGCCTCTGCCAGGCGGTCGAGCTCCACGGCTTCGGATTGCTCGGTGGCACCGAAGAACACCGCGCGCTTGTTCCGCACGAAGTGCGACAGCAAGTATGTCTTGCCCACCCTTCGCCGCCCCCACAGTACGACGAGCTCGGGACCCTTGCGGCGTGCGCGCTTCCAAGCCTGCTCCAGGGCTTCCCGTTCCGCCTCCCGGTCGATGATGAGGTCGCGATTAACCACAAGCGCAATGTACTACAACTACTATGTAGTACAAGGTGCTTGTAGTATCTGCTGAGGCGGCGCATAGGAGATCCTTCTGCCAAATCCAGGTGGTCTAAGGCGAAGATCCCGGCACGGGTCCGGGCGTGGCGGTGGGCTTGGGCTACGACTCTTGGGTCGGCGACCAGTGGAGCTTCGGTACCCGTGGCGCGTAGCGTTAGACGACCGTCGACCCGGCGCTTCTAT
>CBDUPW010000145.1:0-16956 GCA_965369205.1 uncultured Polyangiaceae bacterium
CGGTAGATGCGTTGGTAGCCCAGGCTGCTCATGCCCACCGCGTACGGCGACGGATACGTGAGCGCGACGCGACGCGGTGCGTCTTTATCGATGCGCCCCGACTCTGCTGCCAGGCGGTCTCGAATCAGCTGGCGCGTGGGCTCGGGGATCACAGGCCGGGAAATGTGCCATAGTCCACGCATGCCTGCGAGCACACCGTCGAAGAAAGACGAGCTGATTCACGACTGGAACGAAGTCGCACGCAAAGGTCGTGTCATTCCGCACCATGTGGAGTTCTTGGACGAGACCCTACGTGACGGTTTGCAGAACCCTTCGGTCACGGATCCCAAGATCGAGGACAAGATCCGGATCCTGCACTTGATGGACAGCCTGGGCATTCACGAAGCCGACATTGGACTGCCGGGGAGCTCCAAGCGCGCTTTCGACGACTGCCTGCGGCTGTGCCAAGAAGTGGTGAACAACAAGCTCGCTATCAAGGTCACTTGCGCCGGCCGCACCGTGCCCGGGGACATCACGCCCATGATCGAGCTGAGTCAGCGCGCCGGCATTCCCGTGCATGTGTACTGCTTCGTCGGTTCCAGTCCCATCCGCGCACTGGCCGAAGAGTGGGACCTCGATCGCATCAAGAAATACAGCGCAGAAGCCATCGACGTCGGTGTGAAGGGTGGTCTCGAGGTTGCGTACGTGACCGAAGACACGACGCGTTCACAACCACCTGTGCTGGCGCAGTTGTTCAAGCTGGCCATCGACCACGGCGCTTCCCGTCTGTGCCTATGCGACACGGTGGGGCATTCCACGCCAGATGGCGTGCGCAATCTGATCCAGTTCACGCGCAGCCTGCTCGACGGATGGGGTGCGGACCACGTGGAGCTCGACTGGCATGGACACAACGACCGGGGCCTCGGCTTGACCAATGCGATCTACGCCTTGGAAGTCGGTGCGGATCGCGTGCACGGTACGGCGCTTGGCATCGGTGAACGCGTCGGCAATGCGCAGATGGAACTCATCTTGCTCAATCTGAAGCTGCTCGGTCTACTGGATCACGATCTGACGCATTTGATGGAGTACTGCCAAGCCGTGGCGGAAGCTGTAGGCTGGCAAGTGCCGATCAACTACCCGCTGGTCGGTTCGGATGCGTTCCGCACAGCGACGGGGGTGCATGCAGCGGCGATCATCAAGGCGGAGAATAAAGGCGACGCCTGGCTCGCCGATCGCATCTATAGCGGCGTGCCCGCGGGCATGTTTGGCCGCCGTCAGGACATCTGCATCGGCTTCATGTCTGGCGCCTCCAATGTGAATTATTGGTTGAAAGCCCGGGGCATCGAACCCAACGACGCCTTGGTCAAGGCGATTTTGGCCCGAGCGAAGGACAGCGATCACATCCTGACGGATCCGGAAGTGATGGCCGTGGTCAACGCCGGCGCGTGACGGACTACATGGGGACGATTTCTCGCGGCACGAAATCCCGCGCCGGCCGTCCGCGGGATCTCTGATCCCGTGCAAAACACGATTCTTCCCGCGCCATGGGAAGGTCCGCTGGCTGGCATGAGTAGTGTCCCGGAGCCACCATGACGAACCGAAGTTTTCAGCGCTGGATGCCACTTGTCGCCGTTTGCGGGCTGCTGTCCCAGGCCTGCGGCGGTGAAGACGGCGCGGGATCCGGATCGGGCGCGGCGAGCGGCAGCGGCGCAAGCGCAGGGTCCGCGGGGAGCGGCGGCGGGGCGAGCGGGGGCACGACTGCGACGGGCGGAAGCGCCGGTAGCGCGGCGAGTGGTGGCGGCGGCGCGAGCGGGAGCGGTGGATCGGATCCGGACGCCGGCGGTCAAGGTGGCACTGCCGGGCAGGACGCGGGGGCGACGGGCGGCGCGGGCGGACAAGACGCATCGGTGGGTGGCAGTGGCGGAGCGAGTGGCAGTGGCGGGGCGAGTGGCAGTGGCGGGGCGAGTGGCAGTGGCGGAACTGGCGGCGGAGTTGGCGGCAGTGGCGGAGTCGGCGGCAGTGGCGGAGCCGGTGGCAGTGGTGGGACCGGCGGCGGAGTCGGCGGCAGTGGGGGAACGAGTGGCAGCGGCGGGGCCGGCGGAGTCGGTGGCAGTGGCGGGACCGGCGGCGGAGTCGGCGGCAGTGGGGGAGCGAGTGGCAGTGGCGGGACTGGTGGCGGAGTCGGTGGCAGTGGCGGGACTGGCGGCGGAGTCGGCGGCAGTGGGGGAGCGAGTGGTAGCGGCGGGACGGGTGGCGGAACGGCTGTCTGCACTGGGACGGGGTTTGCCCAGGGGCCGACGGCGTTTGCGCTGCCGACGGGATACGCCAAGGGCTACTTCAACGACCTGAACGGAGACTCGAACTGCGATTCGTACAATGGCTACGCGCGTCCCACCTATCGCTTTGTCGACATCGACGGCGACGCCAAGGCGGACATGGTCGTCACCTACGCCTGCGGCTCGTCGGCGCTAGCGGGGGCGGATCCGAACGTGGGCAAAACCAAGTGGAAGGTCCACAAGAACATCGGGACGGGCTTTGCCCAGACGGCGACGGACTTTGCGCTGCCCACGGGCTACGCCAAGGGCTACTTCAACGACTTGGACGGCAGCTCCAACTGCGACTCGTACAACGGCTATGCGCGCCCCAGCTACCACTTCACGGATATCAACGGCGACGCGCGGCCGGACATGGTGGTGACCTACGCCTGTGGCTCGTCGACCCTTGCCGGCGCCGACCCGGACGTGGGCAAGACCAAATGGAAGGTACACTTGAACAGCGGCAGCGGCTTCGCGCAAACCGCCATCGATTGGCCGCTGCCCACGGGATACGCCAAGGGCTACTTCAACGACTTGGACGGCAGCTCCAACTGCGACTCGTACAACGGCTACGCGCGCCCCAGCTACCGCTTCACGGACATCAACGGGGACGCCAGGCCGGATATGGTGGTGACCTACGCCTGCGGCTCTTCGGCCCTTGCCGGAGCCGATCCCGATGTGGGCAAGACAAAATGGTGGGTGCACGCCAACACGGGCTCGGGGTTCGCGGCCCACACGGACTTTGCGTTGCCCACGGGCTACGCCAAGGGCTACTTCAACGACCTGGAGGGCGACTCTAACTGTGACTCGTACAACGGTTATGCCCGCCCGACCTATCGCTTCGTCGATCTAAACGCTGACTCCAAGCCCGACATGGTCGTGACCTATGCCTGCGGCTCGTCGGCCCTGGCGGGCGCGGACCCCAACGTAGGCAAGACCAAGTGGTGGCTGCACGCCAACACGGGCTCGGGCTTCGCGGCCCACACGGATTGGAACCTGCCGACAGGGTACGCCAAGGGTTACTTCAACGATCTGACCGGCAGCTCCAACTGCGATTCCTACAACGGCTACGCGCGCCCCACGTATCGCCTCGCAGATCTGGACGGGAACGGTAAGCTCGACATGGTGGTGACCTACGCCTGCGGCTCGTCGGCGCTTGCGGGCGCGGATCCCAACGCGGGCAAGTCGTACTGGCTGGTGCACGCGAGCACCGGCGCGGGCTTCGCGGCTGCTGCTAGCACCTGGTGTCTGCCCGGCGGATACGCCAAGGGCTACTTCAACGACCTGGAGGGCAGCTCCAACTGCGATTCGTACAACGGCTACGCGCGCCCCACGTATCGAACGAAGGATCTGATCGGCGGCGGCCGCATGGAGATGGCCGTCACCTACGCCTGCGGTTCGAGCACCCTGAGCGGCGCCGACCCAGACGTCGGCAAGACGAAGTGGTACTGGCACTGAGGCCAGCTGCACGGTCGCCACGAAACTGCTGAAGCCGGCGCCTGCAGGCACACTGCGCCAGCCGATGACGGCAGGAGACGGCACAACCAAAAAAAGAACAAACGCACTCTGGAACTGCAGCGCGTCCGAACAAACGCACTTGAACCGGAGCGCGTCCGAACAAACGCACTGGAACTGCAGCGCGTCGGGTGATCGGCGAACCAAAAAACGATAAGTATACAAACTAATTTTTTTCGGGCCGTACCCCCATGTCCCGGCCACCGTCACCGGCCACCGGCCACCGGCCACCGTCACCGGCCACCGGCCACCGTCACCGGCCACCGGCCACCGTCACCGGCCACCGGCTACCGTCACCGCCACCGTCACCGGCCACCGGCACCGCCGCTGGCCACCGGCACCGCCGCTGGCCACCGTCACAGAAGCTGATCGTCGCCATGGACCCGGCCCCGGAATGTGAGCAGCATTGGATCCGGCATGGAAATCGACTCGGAAGTCATCGAATGGCTCATGGCGGGGGACCCGGCGATCCGGTGGCAAGTCCAGCGCGACCTTTTGAACGTGGACTCCGCGGCGGAGCGACGCCGAGTCGCACGACAAGGCTGGGGTAAACGGCTCGTCGATCTTCAGGCCGATGATGGCCGCTGGTCCGCAGGACGCGGTCCCAAGGGCTACCGTGGGCTCTACATCCCAAAGTGGACGTCCACGACCTACACGTTGCTGCTGCTTCGGCGCTTGGGCTTGCCTCCGGACAGCGCGCCGGGACGCGCCGGCTGCGCGGCACTGGTCGGAGGTTCGCAATGGTTCGATGACGGCAGCGTGGGACCTTGGGCCAGCAAGAAGACCGACACCTGTGTGTGCGGGATGTTCTTGGGGCTTTTGGAGTACTTCGACTACCCGGCTCCCAAAGAACGCAAGGGGCTGCTGAAGCTCTTGCTGCAGCTGCAGAAGCCTGACGGTGGCTGGAACTGTCGCGCAGGCTCGAAGGTGAGCTCGTTTCACACGACGATCACCGTCTTGGAGGGCCTGGCGCTCGTCGAAGGTGGCCGACCCCCTCGAAAAGCGAAGGCGGCAATCCGTCGCGGACAAGAGTATTTCCTCGCACGCGGCTGCTTGCGATCCCTGCGCAGCGGCAAAGTCGTTCAATCGAGCTTTACGCGGTTCTCGTTTCCGCCGCGCTGGAAGTACGACGTCCTGCGCGCTCTCGACAGCTTTACCGCGACCCGCGCGCCGGATCTGCGCCTGGAAGAAGCGATCCAACTCGTCACGGACAAACGCCGCAATGATGGAACCTGGAACCTGCAAAACCGTCACTCTGGCGAGACGCACTTCGAAATGGAACGACCGGGGCAGCCGAGTCGTTGGAATACACTCCGCGCTCTGCGGGTGCTGAAGTGGTGGTCGCGCCTGCGCTAGCGCAAGTTGCCTTCGGCGTGGGCGATGACTTGCACCATGGCTTCCAGCACGTCTTCGGCGTCGGTGCGGCGCGTGCTGGTGATCACGATTTCTTTGGCGAGCAACGCGATCAGGTAGCGCAGCCGGCGGCGGGTATTGTCGGCGACGCGGATGTAGTCGGGATGCGCGTCGTTGATTTCCCAAGAGAACCCGCGGCGGCGACTGCGCCACAGCGCGCCGGGAGCGCTGACCAAGATGGGCTCCGGGATGCCGAGGCGCGCGTAGACTTCGTGCTTCTCTTCGACCACTTGGATCGCCGCAATGTCCGCGACGGTGACGTCTTCGTCGGTGGCCACGGCCATGATGGGCAGCTTGCGATCCATTTGTGCGTCTTCGGCGGTGAGCAAGCTGGCGCGGGTTCGCGAACCCTGCTCCAGCACGATGCGGGCGTCGGGTCCGTCCGGAAAGCGCCACTCGATGTGGGCGGACTTGACGCGCCTGCCATCGGCGTCTTTGGCGACCGCGCGGATCTTGCGCTCGGTGCCCGGGGATACCCGGATGAAGGCGGGCACGATGGAGACCGACGCCAGGGGGCCCACGGGACCGTCAGGCTCCGCCGCGGGCGCGGCGCCATTGGACTTGTTGCTCGAGTCCGCCGCGACTCCGGGTCCGATCTCGCCTGTCACGGGCTCTTTTCCGCCGGAAGCGGCGACGAGGGGCAAAGACAGCTCCCGCACGCGATCGTCGAAGCCGCGCAGCGCCCGTCGCAAGTCTTTCACGACTTGATGGTCGAGTTCCGCGCGATGCAGCGTGTCCAAGCGCTCGAGCTCTGCGAGGATCTGCGGCGTCAATCCCGCCAGGGATTCTAAGAACGCCAGCGCGGCGTCGTTGGCCAAGATGCCGCGTCGTGTGCCGGGGGGCACCGCGAAGTCGGGAAAGTCGATGATGCCCGTGAGGTCCGCGCCGCGCCACGGCGAGCCCGTCAGGCTGAATGCGTCGACGTCGGAAATGTCTTCGGCGACCCGTGTGCCGGCGCAGGCGAGCTCGAGCGCCGCGCCGTCCATGCCGCGCGCCACGTAGAGCTCGACGCTGAAGGGGCGGAAGCCGGGGACCGCTACCGTCTTGGGCAAGTCGAGGGGTTCGCCGGTGTAGCGATGGGGCTCGACCGTGATCTCTCGATTGTCCCCCCGGGCAAGGCGATCGTAGATCTTCAGGGTGCAGCCGGTGCGCAGCAGCTGTCCCCGCAGCTCCACTGCCAGATAGGCGGATAGCCGCGGTCCGCTCAGGACGCGCTTGGCGGATTGGTGCACCCCGGTAATGACGACCTCGGTGTAGGTCGCGGGGCTGCCCTTGGGCGCGACGTAAGTGCCCACTTCCGCTTCCGGCGAGTCCTCGAACATGCGCAGAGCAGCGACGCGTCCGCGGCCGACGCGGGAATGGATCTCCATCTGCCTGCCGATGGCCCAAAAGCCGAGCAGACCGACGCCGTACTGTCCGGCCACCACGCGCCGCGCGCGCTCGCTGGGGTCGAGCTGCAGCTTGTGAGAGTGGCCAATATGCGAGGCCAAGTGTCTCAGCGCGGCTCGGCGTTCCATTTTGGGAAGCACGCCCTCGCCGTTATCGCGGATGCGCAGGGAAAGGTTCTTGGATTTACCGCTGCGTTCGATTTCGATGACCGTGGCGCCGGCGTCGAGGGAGTTTTGGATCAGCTCCGCCACCGCTTTGCGCGGATCAGGCTGACTGCGCGCGAGCCAGCGGATCAGCTCGAAGGGATCCGCCGGTTCGAGCTCAATGCGTGCGGCGTGCTCCAGGCGCTCAGAACTCAAGACGGTGGCGATTGTTTGCGGGCTTTGAGCAAGTCGTCAATACGCACTCCGTCAATGCTCAATCCGTCGATGTTTGCATCCGTGATTTCGACACCGGAAAGATTTACGCCACGCAGTTTTGCGCCGCTCAGGTCCGCATCCGAGATAACTACTGAGCGCGCGTCCACGTCCTCTAGGCGTGCGTCTTTCAGGCAAGCATTCTGGAGCGTGGCTTCCGTCAGATCCAGGTCTGTCAGGGTGGCCTTCGAAAACGCGCAGTCCGAAATGTGCGCGTTGTCGAAGCGTGCGTTTTCGATTCGGGCGCCACTAGCGTCGGCGTCGCTCAAGTGCATGGCTACCAACTTGATGTTGCTGATCTCTGCCCGGCTGGCATCGGCATCGTCCAGCCCGCCAAGGTGCAGCAGGATCGCTCATGCACGCTGCGTAGCGCATCTGGAGCCACTTGCTCGTAGAAAAACCCCAACCAAGCGCGCGCGCCGCGGCTTACTTCGCACGCGCACGGCGCTGTGGCAGGATGGCGCCGTGGATTTCGGACAAAACCCCGCCCAGCCGCCCGGACCACCCCAGCCCCACGCGCCGATCCCCGGGAGCGCCCCGCAGAGTGTGTCCGCGGAGCTCGCCGCCATGAAGCCCGCGCGTTCGCCGGTCCCGATGATGATCGCGGCGTTCTCCGGAGCTGCGGTGGGCGCGCTGTTGACCGCCTTCGGATTCTTGATGCTCAGTGGCGATCCCGCGGCAGAGAAACCTGTCGCGAGTGCTGCCGTGCCCTCCGCGAGCGCCCCGGAGCCCGTGGAAAAGAAGCCGGAGCTCACGCCGACGCAGCTGGCGGCGCAGGGCGACAAAGCCGCACTCAAGAAGCTCGAGGCCAAGGACGAGAAGCAGCGCAGCAGCGAAGAAGTCGTGGCGATCTACTCTGGTCGCGCTGCGCAGAAGCGCAAGGAAATCGACGAGCTCGTCCGCAAGATGGGCCTCGTCGAGACCTACGCTTTCGATCCCGAGAACAAGCGCCGGGTCCGAGACTTCGCCGCAGATCGCGAAGTGGGCAACTACCTGCTCCATGGCTTGGCCAAAATGGAGGGCAGCTGGGGTGTGGACCACTTGTACGACGTGTGGATCAAGACCCCGGGCAAGACCGAATCCTCAGAGCTGGCGCGCGAACTGCTGGGCACCAGCGAACAGCGCGCGAAGGCGTCCCCTGGCCTTCGCGCTCTGCTCGAACTGAAGGAGCTGTCCGCCCTGGACGCACCCGACTGCGAAAAGGCCAAACCGCTGCTGGAAACCCTGAAAGAAAAGGGCGACCAGCGCTGCCTGGGCACGGTGATGCGCATGAACATCAAGACCGGCTGCGGTGAGAAGAAGCGGGACGACTGCTGGGCGTGTCTGCGGAAATCCGACGAGATCAAAGACGCCGTCGGCCAAGCAGCAAAGCGCAAAGCACCCTAGCTGCGCGGTTTCGGCGCGGCATTGGCCGCGGCGCACCACTCCGTTGCGCGTTCACTGTCGGGCGTTGCTGACGCAGCGGGCGATTCCCAGCCCGTCTCGCTTCTTTTCGAAACCGAATTTGGGATCCGCAGCAGCGGCAGGCGTCCACTCCAGGGTGACGGACGTCTTCTGACGATTGGGCAGCAGGTCCAAGGTCGGGATTTGCGATCGAAACTTAGGATCGAGATCTCCCGTCGCAATCAAGTCGTCAAGCACGTCCAGGCCCACGGCGCGCATGCGCACCCGCAGCGTGACGCGATCGGGCGTTCCAGTGGCGGTTCCTTGTTTCGGGAAGCGGTGCAGCACGTGGGTGGCGAAAAACAGCGGGTCGGTCTTGTCCAGGGTGACAGGGCCGGGAATGGTGCAACCGGGCCGCGCGCCCGAACAATCGTTGTTGGTGCTGGCGATCTGCCAGAACTGATGCACTTCCTTGCCGTCTTGGTCGAAGGCGCCTTCTCGCAGGAGCAGCAAATTCGGATCCGGGGACTTGGCGACCGGGTCGGAGTCGGCGATCACGCCGCTCTCGAATACGGCGCTGGCACCCTCGAAAGCGCGCAGCTCGGCCCAGACGCGCCGATCGTGGCTGGCGCCAGATGGAAAGCGGTGCCCGGCGCCGACATTGTCGAGCAGCAATTCCACTACGAAGCTCCCCGGCAGCTCTGCCACGCACAGCTCTGCGCGCAGTGTCACATCCAAGGACTGCTCGACCAGCGCGCGCTGCTCTGCCTGACGCGGGAACGGCGTGAGCGCCAGATCCACACCAGCAAAGTCGTGGCTGTAGCGGGCCTTGCGCGTGCCCACGCCAGGTGCGTCCGCGATGACGCTATTAGGCACTGGGACCATGTGGCAGGCGTTGCAGGTGGTGAGGCTCTCGGGCTTGCTGAAGATGCCTTCTTGCCACTCGGCGAAGGTGCGCTCCAAATGCACTTCGGCTGGGGCGGGCGGGGACGGAACCACGATGTCGTGGCAGGTGCCACAGAGCGTGGCGCTCTCGGGCTTGCTGCGGTCGAAGAGCGGGGAGTAGGCGGCGCCGTGCACGCGGCTTTCCACAGGGTCGGAGATCGAGCCGCGCATGACTTGGTCGTTGGCCAGGGATAGCTGTGCGTTGTGACTGCCTTCGACGCTTTTGATGTTGTGACAGAAGTAGCAGGTGATGCCCTGAACCTTCCGCGGCAAGTCCGCGAGGTTGAGGCCGTCCGTGGTGAGCCCTTCGCGCACGGCCAGGGGCGCGTGGCAGTTGATGCAGAAGTCGCCCAGGGCGCCGCCAGTCTCCCGCTGTCCGCGGGCGTTCATGGCCAGGAAGATGGGATCTTCTGCGGCATACGCATGCATGCTGCCGGACCACTCTTGGTGATGCAGCGGGTGGCAGGACGCACAAGTCTCCGGATCCATGAGCTCATCGCGGCTCAAACGCGGGGGCTCGGCGGCGTCGTCACTGCCGCAGCCGAGCGTCAGCAGCAGCAGCAGCAGCACCGCGCAGAGCGCGACGTGGCCGGCGCGCGCGCCGCGGTTCAACGCGGACTTCGCACGGAGCTTCAACGCGCGGCTCCTTGTTCGACCCACAGACGCAGCACGCAGCGCTCTTCGGCGGAGAGCGGTCGCCGAGGTGGCATCGACCAGTCTTTGCCGCCTTGATGCGTGCGCACGATGAGCTCACTGCAGGGCGCGTCCTTTGGGATCACGCGTCCTCCGCCCACCAGCGCGTCGTAGGCGCCGTCGATGTCTTCCAGGTCCAGTCCGCCGCGCTTGCCCTCCGCGGAGTGACACGAGGCACCGCCCTGCGCACAGGTGGGCAGAAGGGTGCGCTTATGGATCTCGTCGAAGCGTGGTTCGTACAAAGGCGCGCAGCTTTGCGGCAGTTCGATGCAGGCGGGCATCGGTTCGGCAGGATCCGCGCTGCAACCCGCGCAAAAGATCGACAAAAGCAGCGCGGCGCGCATGCAATGCCTATAGCAGATGCTGCGCGGCAGGTCGGACTTCACTCCCCGATGCAGAACCGGAACGTCGCGCTGTCTTCTGTCGGAACCTGGCTGGCGTGCAGCTCGACCTCCCAGAAACCCGGCATGAAGAGATTCACCGGGTTGAGCTCGTATTCTCCGCCCGCCATTTCCGTGACGTCGGTCTGTTTCGGGCTGCCGTGCTGGTGGTCGGGCATCCAGGTCTTCACGCTGATCTCGGCTTTGCTCACGGGGCTGCCGGCTTCCTCGATGCGCACGCGCCAGACGTTGTCGAAGAGCTGTGGAGGAGCCGGGTCCGCGCTGACGAGCACGAAGTCGTACTTGGATCCGATGCCAGCCTTGCTCATGCCTGCAGAGAATGTCTCCGCCCGGCCGCCGCAGGGCGCTGCGGTCGTTCCACCCGCGCCGCCGGAGGCAGGGTCCGACCCGCTGTCTTCGCCACAGGCGGTCGCAAGAAGAACGAGAACCAAGCAGGTGGCGCGCACGGCACTCCCTCTACGCGGGGAAACCGGCTTTGGTTACCAATGTAATCAATGAGAACATTGGTGGGTGGCGTCGCGAAGCCAGTATCACCACGGAAATCTGCGTCGGGCGCTGGTGGTCGCGGCGCGCCGTTACGTGACCCAAGGGCGTCTTGATTGGTCACTGCGCGATATCGCCAAAGACGTCGGCGTGTCCTCCGCCGCGCCCTATCGGCATTTCGAAGACCGCGACGCGCTCATGGACGCCGTTGCCGCGGACGTCGCCGAAGAGCTCGCGGCCGTGCTCGACGCGGCATCGGCGCAATGCCGGGGTCGTCCGAGCATCGCCGTGCTGGCCCGCGCGTACGTGAAGTTCGCCGTGGAGCGCTCCCGGGAGTTCCGGGCATGCGCGGAGCGCGGGGAAAGCTCCGTGGCTGTGCTCACGCCGGCTTGGCAGCAGCTAGCAGACGCCTGGGCGCAATCTGCACGCGGCGCTTGCGGCGCGCATTGGCTCGCGGCGCGTGCCTGTATTCACGGCGCTGCGGTGCTCGCAGCGGCGGGCGCAGACGCGGGGGCTCTTGAAGAAGCGCTGACGCGCCTGGCAGGGTGACGGCGGGCGTCCGCGCGCGCGCGGGTCAACGCGGCGGCGCGATGTTGGTCTTGCAACCGATCAGGATGTCGACTTGGGCGCCGGTTTGGCCCTTGAAGGCCGTGCAGGTGCTGGGGCAGACCGCGATCTTGGTCGGCGTTCCGGCGGCAGGGTCGATGTCGTAGTACCAACCGCCATTGGTGGGATCGCATTTGCTGGCGTCGCCAACGTACAGCAGCGACGTATTGCCGCCTGACGACGTCACTTGCACGTTGACCTTGTTGTAGTCGACCTGGCCGCTGGTCGGCGTGGGCACCTTGAACTCGCAGGGCAGGGCCTTGCCCTTGATTTGGTCGAGGGCCTGCAGGAACTGCTGGGTGACGTTGCCGCTGGTGTTGATGATGAACGCGGTGTTCGTTCCGCCGGCGGCGGCGATGGCGTTCAAATTCTGTGCGGCCGCGGTGTCTGCGGGAGCAAACACGCCGATCACGAAGGTCGAGATGCTGGGCGTGCCGTTTTTGCCCGCCTGCGCCAACGCGGCGATCTGCGGGATACTGGTCATGGTGCAGGAGGTGGGTAGGCCGTCCGTGGCCAGCACGGTCACCACCGTGTGGCCGGGGTTTTGGCCGGCGTACTGCTTGGCGTGGTCGATGGCGCCTTGCAGCGCGGGGCCTGTGGGCGTGTTCCCGTGCGGGGAGTTGGCGTTCATGCTGGCGTTGATGGCTGCCGCGTTGCCGGGAAGTACGGCGATGTTCACCGCCGGCGTGGCGTAGCGCACGTTGGAGCACTCCGTGGCGTTGGAACAGAAGCTGGAGGTCAATTTCACGCATTGGCCGGTCGCACCGCAGTTGCTGCCAATGGGCGCGCAGATGGTGGTCGGATCCAGGGCGCAGTTGCCCAGATCGACACAGCTGCCGCCGAAACCGCACTGGCCGTTGTTGCTGCAGGGCACGATGCCAGGCCCGCCCAAACAGGTCTTGAGCAAACACGGGCCTCCGGAGCCGCATTGGTTGTTGTTGGTGCAGCTATTCGGGACGCCCTGTTTGTTGAGGGGGAAGAACTGCAATCCCACGCCGAGGCCTGCAGACCCGGGCGCGGCCACGAAGCCCGCGATGGCCTGCTTGACCGCGTCCCACTTGGTGGGACCCGAAGCGGTCTTGTCCACCATCGAGCCGGAGGAATCGAGCATGATGTACAGGTCCAAGGGGACTTGCTCGCCCTTTGCGGTTTCTGCGGCGCACGCCCCG
The DNA here is from genome assembly GCA_965369205.1 of uncultured Polyangiaceae bacterium. GTDB lineage: Bacteria > Myxococcota_A > Polyangia > Polyangiales > Polyangiaceae > JACKEA01. The sequence goes on from CBDUPW010000145.1 coordinate 12,708, forward strand.
CCGTCTTCCAACGAGCCGCCAGTGTTGCCCGTCGCGGCGCCACCGTCGAAGTTGATGCCGCCACCGGTGCCGATGCCCGCGGCGTTGCCGCCGGAGTTCGTCGAACCTGTTCCGGTGGATGCACTCGAGCCCCCGTTGCCACTGCTCGCGCCGTCGCCGCCGCCATTGTCTCCACTGCCGCTACACGCGCCGGTCGCGACGAGAGAGAGAGCCAACGACGCCCCAAGCCAGCGATACCGTAAGGAACCCATGACCCAATTGAATCATCGACGCCGACCTCCAGCCAGACGGCGCGCCGATCCAGGTGGGTGTATGTAGGTGGCCGCCGCCGGGCTTAAGCAGCTTCCTTCATGGAATCGCCGCTTCGAGACACTCCACCACCCGTGGCAACTTCGGCCAGTCCGCCGCCGCCATCACGTCGTCGACCCAAGCGGCGCGGCGCATGCCCACCAAGACCGAGGTCACGCCGGGCGTGCTCGCCAGTATGTGCAGCGACTTTTGCGACAGCGTTGCTTTGCGTCGCTCCGCGGGCAGCGTGGGGTCCAGCTTCGCGGCGAGCGCCCGTGCGTCGGCGCGGGAATGCGCCACGGCGCGCGCGCGAAACGCGTGCAGCACCCGCGACAGGATCTGGACGTAGCGGTCGCGCAATTCGCGCCAGCTTTCCGCCGCGGCGCCTTGTAGACCGCGGTCCAGCGCCGAGAGCACTTGCGCAGTGCGCGGAGCGACGACTTGCGACTCGATGTCGTTCCACTGGGCTAGGGTGAGGGTCTTGAGGGGCAGACGTCGCAAATGCGCGGCCCAATCGAGCAGCGCCTGGGGCGGCGGCGCGCCCTTGCCGGTCTGGATCGACGGCGCGATGTTGGTGCGGAACTCGCGCTCGATCCCTTCCAGCTGTGCCATGGACGCTTCCATGGGCACGCCGCTTTCCAGGTCTTCGGGTTCGGCAAGACGCATGACCCCCGCGGCGGTGATGGCGTTGAGGGGGCGATTGACCAACACGGCCACCTTGCGCGCCTGCGCAAACTCCAGCACCGGCACGGCGGGGGAACCGGTGTTCTGGGTCAACGCCGCGCCGGGTTCGAGCAAATTGTAAGGCAACTGCAGGACTCGGAAGTGGTGTCCGCCGGGTGCGGCCGCCTCGGCCGCGGCCAACATGCGCGCCAGGTCCGTTGCGTCCCGCTCGGTGGCGCTGGCCACACTGGTGTTGCTCGACACGCCGTAGCAGCGGATTTCGCCGCGCTCGATTGCGCCCTCGAACCATGCAAAGGCGAGCTTGAGACGTTTGTAAAACTCAGTGCGCGCCTGTTCTAGCGGCACCTCGCGACTGGCGGCTTCGCTCAAGAAGTATTCCGGGTTGTGCAGCAGACACACGTCGAGGCACTCCACGCCCAGGCGCTCGCGACTCTTGGCGAGTTGGTCTTCGAGCCATTCGGGGTGCAGGCAGTGCCAGATCCCACGGCCTACTTTGACCATCTCCGGAAACGGCGTTCCCGCCGCTTCGCGCTCTTCTGCGACGCGCAGATTGTCGCCCTGCACGTATCCGATCTTGGACACCACCACGACTTCCTCTCGGGTGAGCTTTTCCGCGGCGATCAGCTCGCGCAGCACTTCGCCCACCAGGCGTTCACTGTGACCGTCCGTGTAATTCGGCGAGGTGTCGATCAAGTTGACGCCGGACTCGATGGCGTGGCGCAGGGCTTCGCGGTGCTCGTCTGCGCGATCATCCACTCGGTAGCCGCCAAAACCGTAGCGAGACACCGACAGCTCCGTGCTGCCCAGGGTCGCGAAGGCCTCGGGCCGGGCGTGGCGCTGGGCGAACCCCCGGGTGCCGGTCTGGGTGGCGTGCCCGGCGAGGGTCGACACGCCGACCCGGGTTTTGCGAGAGGCGGCCAGGCTCGCAACGTGTGCGCTCAGGGCTCCACGCACCTCTGTGGCTGTCGTGACGGGCGCCGAGCAACTGAAGTCCTTGCAGATGTACAGCGCTGGCGCCGCGCCGACGGGCTTCTTGTCGCGGAGCAACGGACGTCGATCCTCCGCCGGCTGCTGCAGCGCAAAGCCCACCACGCGATTGGGCAGGAAAGCCTCGGCCACCGCTGCGGTGAGCTCGGACGCCGCCCTGGGAGACGCCGCGGCAAACACCAGTTCCACGGCGGGCGCCAGCAGCGAATCTGCGACGGACAGCGCGGTGCAGAACGCGCGCGGCATGCGCTCGATCTCGCGACCGTAGGTTGCGACGAACGTCTCTGCCCGCTCCGCCCAAGCGCTTCGATCGAACTGACGGCTCAGGCGCAGCAGGGTGCTGGCAAAGACGGCGCCGGGGTTGGGCAACGCGCCGTCGTGGCCTTCACGGGTGCGTGCAATCAGCGGCTCGTGCTGCTTTGCCGTGAAGAAGAACGCGCCGCTGTCCGGATCTGAAAAGTCTTCCAGGGCGCGCTCCGCAAAGCGCTGCGCTGCTTGCAAATGCGCTTCGTCTCCGCCCGCTTCGTACAAGTCCGTGAGCGCTTCGCATAGATACGCGTAGTCTTCGAGCACGGCGTCAAGGTGCGCACGACCGTCGCGCGCCGTGCGATACAGCCCGCCGTCGTCTCGGTCTAGCTTGGCAAGCGCGAACGCACTGGCGCGGTTGGCAGAATCCAAATAGCGCGCATGCCCCAGCACACGATAACCCTCGGCCATGGCGCCGATCATGAGTCCGTTCCAAGCGGTCAAGATCTTGTCATCTAGGAGCGGCGGCACCCGTTCCAGGCGTGCCGCGTAGACCTTCGCCTTCATCTTCTCCAGGCGCGCGCGCAGGACTTCCGGGTCCTGGCCCAGCTCTTTCGCCACCTCCGCCAGGGGGCGCGGCGTGTTGAGGATGCTCACGCCTTCCCAGTTGCCGCCGGGTGCGACGTCGTAATACGCGCCGAAGTCCGCGGCGTCTTCGTTGCCCAGCACCTCGACGAGCTGCTCCGGCGACCAGACAAAGAACTTGCCTTCGACGCCCTCGCTGTCGGCGTCCGTGGCCGAGAAGTAGCCGCCGTCTTTGGACTGCATTTCTCGGATCACGTAGTCGAGGGTTTCTTCGACGACTCGGCGGTACTCGGGATCCCCCGTGACTTGAAAGCCCGCTAGATACGCTTTCGCGAGCTGGGCGTTGTCGTAGAGCATCTTTTCGAAGTGCGGCGCGAGCCAGCGCTCGTCGGTGGAGTAGCGCGCAAAGCCGCCGCCGACGTGGTCGTAGATCCCGCCGTTTTTCATGGCGTCCAAGGTCGTGACCACCATTTGCAACTCGCGATCATCCGCGCTGCGCTGGTGATGGCGCAAAAGGAGCAACAGCGCAGCTGATGCCGGAAACTTCGGCGCGGGACCAAACCCGCCCCAGCGCGCATCAAAGGCCTTCGTCAGGCTGTGCACGGCCGAGTCGATGGCACTGTCACCAACGGATATCGGGCGCGAGACTTTGCCCTGCGCTCGCACATGGGCGGTGAGTTCTTCGGCTTGGGATAGCAGCGCCTCTCGGTCACCGCGCCACAGCTCGGCCATCTTTGAAAGCAGGGTTGGAAAGCCGGGCCGCCCGCCGCGATCCGTTGGCGGGAAGTACGTGCCTGCAAAAAACGGTTTCTGCTCGGGGGTCAAAAAGACCGTCATTGGCCAGCCGCCGCCGCCGGAGAGCGCAACCGTGGCCGCCATGTAGATCTCGTCAATGTCCGGACGCTCTTCGCGGTCGACCTTGATGCAGACGAAGTTGTCGTTCATCAACTTCGCGATGGCCGGGTTCTCAAAGGACTCCCGCTCCATGACGTGGCACCAGTGGCAGGCCGCGTAGCCAATGCTCAGCAGGATGGGTTTGTCGTCTTGCTGCGCCCGCTGCAGGGCTTCGGGCCCCCAGGGAAACCAATCCACCGGGTTGCGCGCGTGCTGGAGCAGGTACGGGCTGGTTTCCCGCGCTAGGCGGTTTTCGTGGGTGACTTCCATGGGCGTGTACCTGAGGCGCGCACCGCCCCGGCCGCAAGCCCCCCGCGATCCGCGGTGTGAGAGGTGGCGCGCACGATGGCCTCACCGATGCCGCTTCGGCTGACGTGCGCTTTTTGCGGTCTGCGCGCTTGGCGGTCTGCGCGCTTGGCGGCCTGCGCGGTTGCGCCTGGAACGCGTGGGCAACGGGGGGATAACGCCGCCGAAAAATCGATATGTATACAAAGTATTTTTCTCCCTCGGCTCCCCCCTCGGCTCTCCCCCCTCGGCTCTCCCCCCTCGGCTCTCCCCCCTCGGC
>CBDUPW010000146.1:0-16778 GCA_965369205.1 uncultured Polyangiaceae bacterium
CGCCGGGGCCACTTCCGCCAGAGCCAGGTGGTGCCTGCACTCCCGAAGCCCCCGCAAAGCCTGAAGCGCCTACCGAACCTGAGTTCGATCTCAATGACCCGTGCGCTCGCGAGAGCTCACTGCACTGCCTACCGCGAGCGTTCCGAGATGGCGTCAACAACTGAACCCCAGGTCGTCTTGCTGCGCAAGCGGTCGTGGGTCGCTTGGACGAGCGTGCTGTTTGCAGCAGCCGTGGTGAGCCTGGGTTACGTACCGCTCGTGCTGCTTGCAGCGCTGCTCTGCCGAGCAACACTGGATGACATCTTCGCCGTGCAGGTCGTGGACGGAAGTTTGCGCCTGCTTCGCTGCCGTGGACTGCGTCGCTACGATTGCGTCGCCACGTTGGGCCTTGATGCGGCGCTCCGCGTCCAAGTTGCGGGCGACACTCTGCGGATCGTTGGGAGCTCGGGCGAGCACAGCCAGCGGCTCGCAAGCCACTGCGAAGCCGTCACGGTCCTCAACCGCGTTGCCGCGGTGCTCGAAGCTCATGGGTTCCCAGCAAAGACGCATGTCATGTCCGGGCAGTTTGCCGCCCGCGAGGATACGCGTGCCATCGTCGCCACATGGATGCGCCCGCTGAGCAGTCTCCTGGTGTTTCTTGGGCTCGGTGCGGTGGCGGCGCCCGCCTATGGGTTGCTCGCGATCTTTCCGGCAACCGAGCTGCTGCAACGCTTGTGGCGCGCTTGCGTGTCCAGGCTCTCGCAGCGTCAATGCGCGTGACGGGCGGCCAGGGCGCCCCAGCGCTTGCGGTCACGGCGTTCGCCCAGGGGGTCTTCGGCTCAGGTGGGTTCGGCCAGATGGAATTCCCTCCGCCGCCGCCGCGATCTAGTTCTGGGACACGTCGAGCACCGCGATCTGAGTCCCGCTCCCGGGTGCTTTCACGACGATGCTCGATCCGCCCGTAACCGGTGAGGCTCCGGCCCAGGTTCCCTTTGCCAGGTCCACCCAATCGAGCCGAAACTTCTTGGCCGCACCGGAAAGATCCAGACTCACCGATCCGCCGTTAGTGAAATAGAGCACGTAAAGCTGTCCGGGTTTGGCCGCCAAATACGCTTCGTCGCTTTGGCGGTCACCGAGCAGGTCGTTGCGCGGCTCCAGATCCCAGAACTTCGCACGCTGCTCAACCACGCGAACGGCTGTCAGGTGTTGTGCCACCTTCGCCGACAGTCCCATGCCCGCCGTGGGTCGATGGAAGCGACTCGAGGCGAGACCACCGACGAGGTTGCGCCAGAAACGCTCGATGGCGTCCGAGTCGTCGCCGTAGGGGCCGCCATCTGCCCCGTAGATCTTGACGTTGTTCAGAGGCATGGGCGCTTTCGCCATGGACTGACGCACGGCTTGGAGCCGGTCCCAATGGGTCTGATCGCTAATGTGCGTGTTCTGGGAGACGTCGCCGAAGCTGTAGAGCTCTGGGTGGTCGAAGGTGTTGTTATGGACTTTGGCCGTGATGTCCCAGTCGTCCCACATCTCGGTCGTGTGCACCTGTACGCCAGCTGCCGTCGCGGCTTGCCTGATGCGGGTGGCCCAGTACCCGGACCAGGCCGGATCGCCGCTGGTTTCGTTGTCCATGGTGTAGAGAACGTGGCCGTGGGAAAGGGTGTAGGAGAGCATCTTGTCCACGACCGCGTCTTGGTACTTGAGAAGGACCACGTTGTTCTGCAGCTTGGGGACCGTTTTGAAGAAAGGCTGCTTGTTCGTGCCCGGGTGGTCCGGATAGTCGGCGGCGAGGCCCGATTCGCTTGACGTGTAGTTGATGTTGTTGCCCGGGTTGTAGGGGCTCGGTTTCCATTGCTCCCGGGAGTAGTCGAAGCGGTCCCAGACTTCGATCTGCACGATGATGTCCCGAGCGGCGGTCCAAGTCAGGAAGTTGTCGAAGCGCTTCCAGTAGCTGTCGTCCCACTGGTCGAGATCATACTTCCCGCTGGGAAGCTTCTTGAATGGATGAGCGTTGCCGGCGTCCCGGCTGCTCATGGTGTTGCGAACGTAGTTGCCGCCCGCCGCGGCAATGTCGTCGAGGTGCTGCTCCAGGTTGTTCTGTTGGAAAAGGTTGTCCTCCACACTGCCGCCCACCAGGAGCACGGGTGCACCGTTCAGCTGCCAATAAGATGGGTTGCTCGCATAAGGCTTGATGGGCGATGCGGAGCCACCACTGGCGCCGGCGGCCGCGCCGCTACCAGCGGTTCCGGCAGATCCTGAAACCCCACCCGTCGCTCCGCCGCCGCCCCCGCTGCCACTTGTTCCGCCGCCACTGCCTGCCGCGCTCCCCGCAGCACCACCGCTGCCGGTCGCGGCGCTTTCGTCATTGCCGCCGCACGCAGCCACTACGAGAAGCGTGGCGAGCCCAAGAATCAATTTGGTCATGCTTGCCCGCATTGCAGGCAGTGTGCCACGCCGACTTCTTCACTGCCGTGCGCCATTTGGGGGACGCGGATTGTCATGCAGGTGCGACCATGAGGGTCGCATGCGACCGTGCTCGTGCCTGATCCTCGTCAACCCTGGATGGTGGTTGCGAATGATCACAAGGGGAGCCGCGCGCGTCAGGGGTGATCGCGTTCCTCCACCGCGAGGTGCATGTTGACGATCTGCTGATGGTATCGGAAAACCTGCGGCACCCCTCTCAGCCGCTTGGCTTCGCATCCGCACAGCAGCGGAACCCCGTCGAATAGTCGTGGTAGTCGAAGGGGTGAAAGATGGTGCGGTAGTCGCAGCCTTCGCCGTTTTGGTACGTATCCATTAGGTATCCTCCAAAGAACACGCCGTCGGGGTCCGCGACCCACTCATGCAGATTGCCCACCATGTCGAAGACGCCGTAGTCGTTGGTGCACTGCTTGAATGCGCCGGTGGGCACCACGCTGTGGGTCATCTCGTGCAGGCGCGGGTCGTTCATCCAACTCGGGTGCCACATCTTGATTTCGTCTTCGTCCGGCGGCGCGTGTTTCTTGAACAGGCGCACCACGGGGTGTTTGTCTAAGACGCGGAAGCGGTCATTGCAGATGTCTTTGCGGCGCTTGTCTCCGTACGGATAAACGCTTCGTGACGAGCCGCGGCAAGCGGTGACCCATTCGTCGTTTTCGCACAAACGCTTGCCGGCTCGCTCGCAGGCGACGGCGGCTTGTTTGCCACTGATGTAGCCTTGGGGCTTCTTGCCGGGAAGGCTGCGCGCGACGATCTGCGACTCAAGCCCATCCACGCGTTGGTTGCCCGGATGGGGCGTCTCGCGACCGTCAGCGGCGCGCAACGCAATGGTGGCCTCGTAGCGATCGACGCAGTACGCACCTTGCGCCCGCACCACCAGCGCCATCTCCGTGGGGCATACGAGCTGAGGCGGTTGGGCCGGCGCCGCCGGCGGCGTGGCCGCGAGCGCGGGTGGCGAAGCAGAAGCGCTGCTCTTCGCTATGGGACCTGGCGTTGCCGGCGCCGCGGACGGGGCTGCCCCTTGAGAAGCCGTGGGTGACGCGCGCTGCGCGCCAGACGGCGGCGCGCCCTGCGCACACGCGAACGCGACAAACCCGCACGCCGCTACCCCCGCTCGCTTCATTCCCAACGCTCTTTGACGTCGATGCCACGCGCACGAATGGCCTGCACAAATGCGTCCAGGGGCACCGCAAGCTCACCGGGCAGCACACCGCGCTTTTCCACCGCTCCGGCGCCAAGCATGTACGCCACGGCTGCGGCGGGATAAGCGGTCGTGCGCGCCATCGCCGAATGCCCGGTCTTGGGTTCGTGGCGGTCGATCACCTCGAACACCAGGCGGGTCTTTTTCCCGGCCTTCTTGCCGTCCACGCTGACGCGTACCAAGACGACGTCGGTGTCGTCATCGGTGAGCGCCCGCTCCAATAGTTGCTCTGTGAACACCCGCGGCACGACACCGTCAACAGGCGTCTCGCTCATCAGGCCGATGGCATGCAGACCGGCGAAGATCGCCATATGCCCCGGGTAACGGATCGTTTTGTAGTCTAGGTTCCGAACGCGATTCTTCAGAGTGCGCGGCAAGGTCGACGCGCCCCCGGAGGTGTTGAAGGCCTCCAGAGTACCGAAGGGATACGGGAACTCCAGGGTCTCGGGCTCGGTGAGGCTCTTGGTACGCACGATGTTGCCGTCACGCAGCGCCTCGGCTGGCTCCAGGTATTCGTTGGTCAAGCCGCGGGGATTGAACACCAGTTTGTAGTTCAGCGGTGGCTTCGGATGCGCCGGAAGTCCCCCCACTCGGATCCGGACGGAGTCCGTGCTGTCCATGCGGTCCACGCCCCACGCGGCGAGCAGGCACGCCATGCCCGGAGCGAGTCCGCAGTCGGGCACGACCGTGATGCCGGCCCGCTCGGCGTCCTTGCTCATGGCAAGTTGCTTTTCGACGACAAACAGATTGCCGCCCAGATCGCATAGGTGGGTCTTGGCCTCGATAGCCGCACGCGTCAGCGCCTCGTTGTATTTGTAGTCAGCGCTAGACAACACCACGTCCCAGGGCTCCAGCAGGCCGACGAGTCCGCGCCCCGAGTCCAAGTCGTACACTTCAGTCTGCAGTTTCGGCGTTTCCCCCTTGCGGCGCGTCTTCGCCAGCAGCGCGGTGGTTTCGTCGGCGGCGCCTTGCACCACCCCTGGGTCACGATCCGCCAGGCCAAGCACATCTACGCCCGGCTGACGCCCCAGGTCCCAGGCAGCCGCCTTGCCCATTCGACCCGCACCCAAGACTAGTACGCGCATGTACGGGTCATAGCGCTTGTGGCAGTGGTTTTGAAGCGCAGCTTGAGTTGTCACGACGTCTCCGTTACGCCCCATGGGTGCCAAAGACGGTGCTCATGCCCCTGCCGGATCGGGACTTTGACGTCACGGAGGTGGCCGTGCCGTGGAAGCTTCTCTCGGAAGCCGGACACCGCATCGTGTTTGCAACGGAGCGGGGCGCTGCGGCGCGTTGCGATCCGTTGCTACTCACAGGTGTCGTATTCGGACAGCTCGGCGCCAAGCCTGAGCCGGCAAGGTTCTATGCCGAACTTGTCGCGAGCGGTCAGCTCGACGCACCCACGCCTTGGGCCGCCATCAAGCCAGAGACGGTGGATGCCCTGGTACTGCCCGGTGGTCACGCACAAGGCATGCGGCAGTACCTCGGTTCCAACCGGCTACAGGAAGTGGTTGCCGCGATCTGGGAGCGCGACGTGCCCGTAGCTGCCATTTGTCACGGCGTGCTCGTGCTGGCCCGAACGCGGCTTCCAAGTACCGGTAAGAGCGCACTGCACCAGATGCGGACCACCTGTTTGCCCGACTACATGGAGCGACTGGCGTACTGGTCGACAGCCTGGAAGCACGGCCGCTACTACCGTACTTACCCGGCCTATGTGGGCTCCGAAGTGCGCGGCGCGCTGCACGACCCGAAACGTCAGTTCCAGCGCGGACCCATCACGCTCTTTACTCACGGCAAGCGCCACGATGACGCGGCTGCATTCGTGGTCGAAGACGGCCGCTATGTGTCGGCGCGCTGGCCGGGTGACGCCTACCTATTTGCGAAGACGCTGCTTGCGCGCTTGTAGTCGATTTCAGACCTACGCGGTTTGTTGCCGCGGCCGTCTCGCGCGCTTGTCGGGTCCGCCCGCTGCTGCCACGACGCCGCGCCCCCTGGACGACCAATCACCGTGAAAACAAGGCCCAGCGCGCATAGCTTGATCGCCGCGGCCCGCCGACGCATTGGAGGGCCATGCAAACCAGGAATCAAGCAGGCGGCCTTCCGGAAACGCTGTGCGCCCAAAACCGCATTGGCGGCGAAAACCGCGACGGCGCGGAGACCTATGAGCGACGAAGCCCGTCCAACCGCGACGACGTAGTCACCGTCGCCCCGCAGTCCACACGAGAAGACGTGCGCGAGGCCTGCGAGCGAGCACAAGCCGCGTTTGCCTCTTGGTCCGCGATTCCATCGCCCCAACGCGCCCAAGTCCTCGGCCGGCTCTCGCGCCTGCTCTCAGACTCCAAAGAACCGTTTTCGCGGTTCGTTTCCCGGGAAATGGGCAAACCCCTGCGCGAGGCGCGCGGCAGCGTGCAAGAAGCCATCGACACCGCGGAGTTCTTCCAGAGCGAAGGTCGCCGGCTGTATGGCCAGACGGTTCCCAGCGAGCTTCCCAACAAGGAGCTCTTCACCTATCGCCGACCCATTGGTGTCTGCGGCGTGATCACCGCGGGCAACTTCCCCATCGCGGTGCCTTCGTGGAAGATCATTCCCGCACTGCTCTCGGGCAACGTGGTCGTGTGGAAACCAAGCGACGACGCGCCGGGCGTGGCAGAGCTTTTCACAGAGTTGTGGCAACGCGCGGGGCTTCCCGCTGGCGTTCTGAGCGTGGTGCACGGTGGCGGTGCAGGAAACGCCGGCGAATACCTTTCTGAGATGGTGGATGCCGGCCTCATACACAAGGTCAGCTTCACCGGCTCGACGCAGGTCGGACGCAAGATCGGCGAAATCTGTGGTCGCAACTTGCAGGTCCCGTCCTTGGAGCTGGGCGGAAAGAACCCGCTAGTCATCTTGGCAGACGCGGACTTGGAGCTAGCCGTCGAAGGCGCACTGTGGGCCTCCTTCGGCACCGCGGGGCAGCGCTGCACGAGTTGCGGCAACATCATCGTGGACAAGCGTGTGCTGCCCACGGTGCGAGACCAGTTGGTGAAGCGCGCCAAAATGTTGAAGATCGGCGAACCACTGGACGAGGGTATCGACTACGGGCCCTTCATCAATGAACGCTTTCTGAAGACCTGGCTCGCCCAACGGGCCGTGGGTGTCGAGGACGGAGCGGAGCTCTTGCTCGACGGCAAGCGCGTCGCCCCCGGTGAGGAGCCACCCGGGTTCTCCGGCGACGCCGCCCGCGGACTCTACGCGACGCCACGTATCTTCGACCGCGTGAAGCCGGAGATGCGGGTGTTCCAAGAGGAGTGCTTCGGCCCCACCGTGAATCTCGTCGAAGTCGACGGCCTCGACGAAGCTATCGCTGCGGCCAACGGAACACCGTACGGGCTCTCGAGCGCGATCTATACGCGCGATGCGGGCGCCATGCTGCGTTTCAAACAGGAGATCCGGGCTGGCATGACCAGCATAAACAACTCAACGACCGGCGCAGAAGCGCACTTGCCCTTCGGTGGCAACGGTTGGAGCGGCAATGGGACACGCGAAAGCGGCATTTGGGTGCTGGACGCGTACACACGTTGGCAGTCCGTGAACGTCGACCTAGCGGGCAAGCTGCAGAAAGCCCAGATCGATCTCGCGGACGCGGGGCCACCGGAAGCCCTCGATCTAGGCGGCATCCTCCCGGGCTGAGCGCTTCACGCCGCGCCCGCTGCGATCATCGCCCCCAGAGCCGACCGAAGCGCACCCGCAGATTGTAGTGAAGCGGGTGCGCTGGCCGCTGGCCGTGAGCAGCGCGTTTCAGATCTGGGCTTTCAGCCTTGCAACATCGCAGGGCGTTCCCCAAGGGGGGCGGCGTCATTCCGGGCAGTTAGCGCCGATTCGGGGAGGCACGGGATCTGCTTGAAGGAACCTCGGAGGCCGTATGCGTCTTGATACCACCGCCCACCCTTCCGCGGCCCTGGGCAAGCCCGTTGCAAAGAAGCTCACAGATCCCATGGTTCGTCGCGCAAAGATCTTGATCGCCATCGTCGAAGATACGCTTGCAGCTCGGATCCGATCCGCGCTCACAGGTACGCAAGCGGACCTCGTCTCGCTGCAGCCGGGCGATCAACTCGAGGACGCAATGCGCATGCACGGACCCTTCGAACTGGTTCTTGCAAGCGCTCAACTCGGCCGCGAGAGCAGTCTGCAGAGCCTGGCGCGCGTCCGGCAAGCAGGCAACTCGACGCCGTTCTTGGTGCTGGGTCAAACCCAGGGTGAGACACTTCGAGTGTTCGTAAGCGATGGAGAGGGCGTCGTGCTTTCCAGCCGCATGCTCAATGCGGAGAACCTCGCGCGGCTTGCGGCGGAGTACGTCTCCGCCAAACGCGCCGGCTAGCCCATCGCTTCGAGAGAAGCGACCTGGGACTAATGGGCAGCGCTGGGCGCTGGCGTCGGCTCTGCCGGCGCAGCATCGCGCTCCGCAAGCCCCTTCATGACGGCAGCCGCATGCTGCGCGGCAGGGCTCAGGCCGTCGGCGGCTGCATCGCGCGCGGGCGCGGCGTCCGGCGTTGGGGACTCGGAACCTTCGGCTGCCGGGCTCGCTGCGGCATCCTCGGTCGTCGCTGGCGCCGGAGACTGTCCAGGCGCCGTTCGGGGCGCAACGATGGCCTCCGGCACATGCGCCGTCCGGGTCACTGGGGTGTCACCGGGGTCGGTCTCCAACGTGTCGCTCTGCATCATCGCGATCCCCGCAATGCCCCCGGCGGCCAGCGCAGCCGCCGCGACGGTCGCAATGACCCATGGCTTTGGGCCCCGTCGCACGGGCACGACGGACGCCATCGTGTCCCCAGTGAGCACGGGCTCTGCGGACGCCTCAGAGGAGCCGCGTTCATCCGCCCAAGGCGGTCCCGAAGCGCGCACGGTGCGGGCGTCACCGCGGGGCAGGGCGGGTTGTTTGGGCGCCGCGCCCCAATCGTCTTCAGAGTCCGGAACGGTGACTTGAACATCTCCGCCAGCGTCTTCCAACACTGAACGCAGGGTTTCCGCAAGTTCGCGGGAGGACTGGAACCGCGCGTCCGGCTCGCGCTCGGTTGCCTTCTTGAACCACTCGTCGAAACCCGACGGCACCGGCCCATGCTCCGACGGGATCGGGATCGGCCGAATGCAGATCGAAAGCACGAGATCGCCCAAGCCCTCGCTCTCGAACGGACGCTTTCCGGTGATGCATTCGAAAGCCATGACGCCCAGAGCCCAAAGGTCCGTGCGGAAATCGACGGTCTTGTTCCCCTGGGCCTGTTCGGGGCTCATGTAGAACGGCGTACCCAAGAGTGAACCCGTGCGCGTGCGCTCTCCCTTCGGCCCGAGCGCCGCGGTTTCGATCTTCACCACTCCGAAATCGAGCACCTTGGCAACGGCAGCGTCTTCGTTTTGCACCAAGAAGACGTTCTCTGGCTTCAGATCGCGATGCACGATTCCGGCTTCGTGCGCGCGAGATATGGCGCGTGCCACGTGGGTGATGAATCGCGAGGTGTCCTGCGGGCTCAGGCGTTTGGTTCGCTTCAGCCGCTTGGCCAAGGTTTCGCCCTCGAGCAGTTCCATGACGATGAACGGGAGACCGCCATCGATGCCGTAGTCGAAGATCTGCACGACATGCGGGCTGCGCAACTGTGCGGCGGCTTGGGCTTCGCGGGTGAAACGCGCCAGCGCCTCTTCGTCTCGGCTGACGTCTCTGTCGACGATCTTGACCGCGACGGGCGCGCCGAGAACTAGGTGTTCGGCACGCCAGATCTGGCCCATGCCGCCCTCGTCGATGCGTTCCTCGAGTCGATAACGGCCGAGCAGCACGCGGTCGGGCTCGGGACTATCAGGCATGTCGGCGACGGTAACGATAGCGCGCCCGCCGGTGGCGGCGTGTCGAGAGTGGCGCTAGGGGCATTTTCCGAATGGTTCCACTACTTTATCAGAAGCGATAGCTGCCGCACCGCCTCGGGCGTGGTGGCGTCCCCAGGCAACCAGGGCAGCTCAACTCGGGCATGGGCAATGGCGCGAAGACGCTCCAAGGCCTGGTTCTGCACCCGTTCGCGAATCGCCCGGCGCACGCCGCAAGCGAGCGCCGCTGTGCCCGGCATTGCCTTGTCCAAAGGTCGCTCCGCGAGCAATTCCGTGCGTTCTGCCTCGCCGAATAGATCGGGCGTCACTGCGTTGATCACTAAACGAGCGAGCGGGAGCTGTAGCTCGACATCGATGGCTTCAACCAACTCCAAGGTTTCGTTGGTCGGCATTTCTTCGGGCAGCGTGACCACCACAACGCCCGTCTGCTTTTCGTCTTGGAACATCTTCCAAGCCTTCTCGGCATCGCGGCGCAGCACGCCAGGTGGCACCACCTCCACGATGATCTTGGGTACCCGCAGCATGTCCAGCCCGTGTCCGGTGGCCGGAGCGTCGAACAACACCACGTCAAACCTAGGACGGCCGTCCGGGAGCGCCTCGATGGAGTGATACCAAGCCTTGCCCAGCATGGCCCACTCGAATAGCCCGGGAACACCTGCGAAGAAGCTGCGCACGTAGTTGTTGTCGAAGACCGCGCCGTACACCTTGGGGCTCTTCAAGATCATGCTGCCGTATTCACGCAGCGCGACCTCCGGCGTGAGCTTCACGCCCCAAACCCCCGAACGCAGAGGCACGACCTCCGGGGTCATCGGCGCGGCATCGAACAGCGTGCTGATGCGCTCCTTGGCGTCGCACACCGTGATCAGCACCCGCAGGCCCGCATCCGCGAAGCGTGCCGCTAAAGCCGCGGTGACCGTGGTCTTACCCACGCCACCTTTTCCCGTAATGAACAGGAAGCGCCGCTGTTCTAGAGGAGTCATGGGTGCTGTCGCCACTTTACGCCGGCGGCAAGCCGGCGTTACTACCACGGACCGTGAAGACATCTAAGCGTCCTTGGGCCCGATCCACAGCCGCCAGCCTGGCCGCGGCCACGTTTTTTGCGGCGTGCAGCTGCGAAAAGACCAAAGAGTCGCCCGCCGGGGCGGACAGCCGCGCGGCGCCGCCGAGCCCAAGCGCGTCGGCCCTGGAGCAGGGCTTTCCCGCGCCGATGGGCTCACGCTGGCCGAAACCCACGGGGCCCCAATTTGCCGTGCTGGCGGGCCAGGGCATCGGCCCCATCCGCCTGGGCGCGAAGGCCGCGACCGTGGAGCGTCATATGCAGGCGCCCTGTGAAGAGCGCGCCTCGGGCGTGTGCCGCTACCTGGGGCGTGGCGTGGAGTTCTTCCTGGACGGCGAGCAGCGCGTCGCGCGCATCCACATGCATCGCGTCGGTCGGCGTGTGCTCAGCGGTGAGTTCGGCGTATTCAACGGCGCCATCCCTCCGGATCTGCAGTTCGGCATGTTGCCCGAAGCAGTGCAGCAACACCTAGGCAAACCCAAGAACGTCGTGCAGGGCGAAACCGGAGGCCACCCGGGCAGCATCGAGCAACACGCCTACGACGGCATGGTCCTCGAATACGATCGTGCGCCCAGCGGGCAAACCGTGCTCAGCGGGATCCGTATCCCGAAGTAGCGCTTCACAAGGTACGGACGCGACGACGCTCTTGGATCATGCGCTGATTGATCACGCGTTGCGCGTCCACGGGCTCCACCAGAGTCCACATATCGTGCTCCGGCCTAGATGCGGCCCGCTCCAACAGCAAGTCTGCGGCGCGATCTGGCTCGATTGCATCCACGTGGCGGCCGGGCAGTTCGACGACGGCGCTACGCGCGCGCAGCCCCGACAGGGTCGCCAGCATTCCCTCGATGATCAGGCCAAACACACGATCGTTGAGCTCACCCAAATCGCCACCCCCGAAGAGCAGGACCTTGTCGAAGCTCAGTCGAGGCTTGCCCGGCAAGAGCGCCACTTCCCCAAGCTTTCCGCTGATGTCGCCCCGCAGCATCAGATTGGAGACGCGCCCGGCCAAGCGGAAGTCAACCAGCCCGGCGACCCCATGGGGCGGCCGTTCGTTCGCGAATGTGCATGCGGCAAGTACCTCGTTGCCCGCCAAGTCCAGCTTTCGCAAGCTCGGGGTAATAAAACGGAGATCCATCTCAACCCGAACTAGTCGCGAGAATCATTCTGGCGGCCAGCGTCCTCTGCGATGCGATCCAGCACGCCGTTTACGAAGGCATGGCTGTCCTCGGTCGAGAAGCGCTTCGCGAGTTCCACGACTTCATCAATGATCACAGCGCGGGGAACGTCGAGCTCGTTCAAGATCTCCCACGCGCCCAAGCGCAGCAGGTTTCGATCGACGCGCGTCATACGCTCAAGTCGCCAATTGGTGCTGGCACCGGTGATGCGCGCATCCAGGGTTTCGACGTCCTTTTCGACACCAAGCACCAACTTGTCGGCATAGGCGCGCCCCTCTGCGTCGCCAGGCATCTCCCGCCAGTAGTCGAAGATCACGCGCTCCCCGGCCACAGCCGTGGCCTCACGGGCGTAGAGCATCTGTAGCGCTGCCTCCCGCGCCATGGACCGAGAGCCCATGGCTCAAAGCCCTGCTTCGCTGAGCGCCCGCGCCAGGTGGACCATCTCGATGGCACTCACGGCGGCGTCGAAGCCCTTGTTGCCGGCCTTCGTGCCTGCGCGCTCGATGGCCTGCTCGATGCTGTCCGTGGTTAACACGCCGAAGATCACGGGGACGTTTTTCGTCGCGGCCTGCGCCACGCCTTTCGCTGCTTCCGACGCCACGTAGTCGAAGTGCGGCGTGCCACCTCGAATGACGGCACCCAGCGCGATCACGGCATCGGCCTTGCCGCTCGCCGCGACGCGTGCGCACACCTGCGGCAGCTCCCAGGCACCCGGTACGCGGATGATCGTGATCTTGTCATTGCCGACGCCGTGGCGGCGCAATGCATTGAGTGCGCCGGCGATCAGGGGTTCGACAATGAAGTCATTGAAACGCGCCGCGACGACGGCAAAACGCGCACCACTGGGCGCGGTCAGGACGCCTTCGATGACCTTGGGGCTTTCGCTGGACATGTTCCCTCGCGATCTACCCGCGAAAAAGCGCGGTGGCCAGCGTGGCGAAGAGGGATGCGCGCCACTTCCGCTCCAAAGCGGCGCGGCCTCAGCTGCCCTGCCCGAGGGGAATGCTTTCTGTCACTTCCAGGCCGTAGCCGTGGATCCCCGCGATTTTTCGCGGGTTGTTCGTGAGCAAGCGCAAACGCCGCACCCCCAGTTCCCTGAGCACTTGAGCACCCAATCCGTATTCGCGCAGCGGGCCTCCATGGTTGCGCTCGCCCGGCTTGGCAGTCGCCACGGGGGAGCTTTTTAGCTTCGCCGAAAGCGCGGCGAGCTCGGCGTGTACATCGCCGTTTGGAGGCAGATAGACCACGACGCCGCAGCCTTCCTGCTCGATGCGATCAATGGCTTCCTCAAGATTGCGCCGGCCTTCACTGACGGTGGAACTAAAGGTATCCGCCAACGTGGAACCCGCGTGCATACGGCACAGCACGGAAGTCTCGCCGCTCACGTCACCGCGCACCAGCGCCAAGATCTGACGCTCCTCGGCATGCGCGCCGTATACGACCGCGCGCCACGTCGTCCCGGTTTGATCGAGCTCAATTTCGGACTCGTACAGCCGACCGATTAGCCTCTCGGTCTGCAACCGGTAGCGGATCAGGTCGGCGATGGTCACCACAAGCAAGCCGTGCTCTTCGGCGAAAGCCTCCAGGTCCGGCATGCGCGCCATGGTGCCGTCGTCGTTCATGATTTCGCAGATCACACCGGCCGCCGTCAGCCCAGCGAGCCGCGCCAAGTCGACGGAGCCCTCGGTCTGCCCTGCGCGCACCAGCACACCGCCCCGCCGCGCGCGCAGCGGAAAGACGTGCCCGGGGGTCACCAACTCCGCGGGCACCACGTCTTTACGAATCGCGACTTGAACGGTGTGCGCGCGATCCGCGGCACTGATCCCAGTGGTCACGCCCTCGCGGGCCTCGATGCTCACCGTGAACGCCGTGCCCAGGGGAGGGCCCGACCGGCCCGGTGCCTGCATCATGGGCAGCTCAAGCCGCTCGACCTGTGACTCGGTGAGCGTCAGACAAATCAGCCCACGACCCCACTTCGCCATGAAGTTGATGGCTTCCGGAGTGACCTTCGCGGCCGCCATGGTCAAGTCGCCTTCGTTTTCGCGATCTTCGTCATCCACCAGCACCACCATCTTGCCAGCACGGATGGCCTCGATCGCCTCGCGCACCCGCGCCAGGGGCTCGGGGTCAATGTCGATCTGCGGTGGTGGAAGACTGGGAGCGTTAGCCATTTTTCTCCGAAGGCATCAGGCCTGCGCGGACGAGCGCGTCCACCAGACCGCTTTCTTGGGGTGTGACCTGCCCAACCCGGGTCAGATAGTGCACGACATAGCGCGCGAGTAGGTCGACCTCCAGGTTGAGATCGCTGCCGACCTTCAGACCGCCGAGATTCGTCACTTCGCGGGTATGGGGGATCAGCATCAGCTCGATCAGGGAGTCCGAAGCTGCGTTGATGGTCAGCGAAACGCCGTCCAAGGTGACAGAGCCTTTGGCCGCCAGATACGCCATCAACTCGGGTGGGGGGGCCACACTCACCCTCCAGGCTTCCCCGCTGGTGGCCAACGCGGCGACCCGCGCCACGCCGTCCACATGGCCGCTGACCATATGACCTCCCAGGCGGTCCCCCAAGCGCAGGGACCGTTCCAAGTTCACTTGGCTACCCAGCGTTGAACGGCCCAGGGTCGTCTTCTCGACGGTTTCGACAGATACGTCGGCACAGAAACCAGACGTAGTCGCCTCAGTAACAGTCAGGCACACTCCTGAAACCGCAATGGACTCACCCAGTTCGATTTCTGAAAGGTCGACTTCGATTTCGAGTCGGAAACCGGGACCACGCTTCTGCCGCTGCCGCAGAATGCCGGTCTTTTCCACGAGGCCGGTGAACATCCGGCCCTGGGCATAGCATGGGTCCACCCTTGCCGACGGACCCCAAACCCGGCAACTTGTCCGTCGTCGTGCGAGTTTGGACAATTGCGACTGTCATCGGCTTGGGCGCCTTCGCCTGCGGGCCCAGCGTTTCGTCGATATATGAGGGCAACATTCGGTTTGAGCACTGCTATCGCCTCGATCTCGACCCCAGCATCGCGCCCTCACATCGGGAGGCATGCTGGCGAGAGTGGGCATCGCGCTACACCTATGGCCAAACCAGGGACCGTTTGGACTACAGCCGCCGACGCATCGCCCAACTGGTTGCGGGGGATACCAGCCGCCTCAGCTTGGATTTGGACGCACCGGCTGCCAATCCAGCACCCAGTGCGACCGAAGCGGTTGCCCCGATCAGCCCGCGCAAGTCGCCCCCGCCCACGATAGCGACGATTGCGCCTCCAGCCGCCGAGGCCGCGCCACCACGACGGCCGCCTCAGCCCGAAAACCGGTGCGTCACACAATGTGCTGAAGTTCTGAACACTTGCAAGCGCAAGTGCCCAATTCGGCCCGACGCACAAGACGTTCCTTGCGAACCTTGTGCCGGGGATTACCGAACCTGCATGCGGCGTTGCTTCGAATAGGTCGGGAAGTTGACGCCCGGCGAAAAACGCAGCTAACGCTAATCCACCCTATGACCCTGCCCCATCCCTTGATTGCTCCCGGCAGCGGCGCCCTAGCCACACCTCTCCCGCGCGTGCTCCGCCCTCAGCGGGCCGTGCCATCCGACGCGATCCGTCCCACACGCGCGGAAATCAACTTGGCGGCCCTCCGGCACAACCTGCGCATCCTGCAGCGCGTGGCGGGCGGCGCGGAAGTGGGCTGCGTGCTCAAGGCGGACGGCTACGGCCATGGCTCGAAGGCAGTCGCCCGCACCCTGGAACGGGCCGGAGCCACGCGGATGTGCGTGGCCCTACTCGAAGAGGGCGTCGAGCTCCGACAGGCCGGTATCCGGACACCCATTCTGGTCATGGGTGGCCACTACGCCCGAGCCTGGGGCGAGCTACTCCGCCATGATCTGACCCCGGTCATCCACGACGTCGGTCAAATCGCAACGCTGGCGGAAGAGGTCCGCTTCAGCGGTTCTGGCGCCGTCGGCGTGCATCTCAAGATCGACACGGGCATGTCCCGCCTGGGCGTCCTGCCTCATCAAATCCCAACCATTGCTGAGGCATTCAACAGCTTCAAAGAGGTGCATCTCGAAGGCGTCATGACGCACTTCGCCTGCGCAGATGCCGACGACGTCGAAAGTGTGGACCACCAGATGGACGCCTTCGATCTGGCCTGTCAGGACCTCTTGGACCGTGGCGTATCCATTCCCATGCGCCACGCGGCCAACAGCGCCGCCACCATTCGCTATCCCCGTGCTCGGCTGCAATCGGTCCGCCCTGGCATCGCACTCTTTGGCGTCACGCCAGGCCACGACTGGCTGCCCGAGTTGCGCCCCGTCATGCGCGTCTCCAGCGAGATCGTCGCCCTACGCGAAATCGAAAGCGGCACGAGCGTCGGCTACGGCGCCACGTGGAGGGCCGCCCGCAAGAGCCGCATCGCCACCCTGCCCATGGGCTACGCCGACGGACTGACGCGCGGTCTATCCGGTCGCGGCAACATCTTGGTGCGGGGCAAACGCGCACCGATAGTCGGGGTCGTCAGCATGGACATGACGATGATCGACGTCACGGATATCGAAGGTGTCAGCGTGGGCGAGGAATGCGTCGTGCTCGGCACCCAAAAAGGCCCCCACGGGGAAGCCGTCATCACCGCAACCGAGATCGCAGACCAACTCGGCACCATCCCCTGGGAAGTCCTGACAAACATCTCGCGCCGCGTGCCGCGCTTCTATCGCGAGCCTTGAAGCGCCGCGGCCTGCGATTGGTTTGGGGGTCGGGTCGCGGTGCGGCACTGGGGCACTAATCCCGGGCAGGTGCGGGCGTGGGCGCGTGCGCGTGAGAGCGAGAGCGGGAGTGGGCGCGAGAGCGAGAGCGGGCGGACGCGCGGGAGCGGGCGCGAGAGCGAGAGCGGGCGGGCGCGCGATTGGGCGTGGGCGCGTGCGCCGATTGAAAGTCGCGAGGCGGATGGGCGCGCGCGCCCCGGGACTCTCCGCAGTCTACGCGAGCAATTGGTCGACTTTGGCGGCGCAGATGAAATCGTTTTCGGAGAGGCCGTCGATGGCGTG
>CBDUPW010000147.1:0-16755 GCA_965369205.1 uncultured Polyangiaceae bacterium
GGCGGTTTCGAACTCCTTGGCGCCGCCAAAAATATCAGCGCAGGAAACACGGCAGTTCCCGTTGCAGCCGTCCCCGTCTGCCCTGGCGCCGTCGTCGCATTCTTCGCCCTCGTCGAGCTTGCCGTTGCCACACAAGCTGACGCCGGAGCCGCCCGTGCCTCCGGTAGCCCCGCCGCTGCCGCTTGCAGAGCTGCCGCCGGTGTTCGTGCCGCCACTGCCGTTTGCCGAGCTGCCACCGGTGTTCACGCCGCCGCTGGCCCCGCCCGCACCACCGCCCCCAGACGCGCTGCCCCCAGATCCGGCGCCCGCGCCGCCTCCGCCCGCGGACCCCGCAACGCCCGCGGAGCCTCCACCCGCGCCGGCGATCCCCGTCGTGCCGGCGGAGCCCGCGTTGTACTGCTCCAAGTCGCGACTCAGGCCGCAGCCGGCGAGCGCGCACGACAGCAAGCAAAGGGCACGGCGCATCCAAGCAGTCTCTCACGCGCCCCAACCAGCGTCGAGGTGCGCGCTCGGTTAGGTAGGCAGATGTAGTTATCGCGCCTACGGCGAAGAACAACGGTCCAGATCATCCGCGCTGCGGATCTTGGCGATGCACTGCGCCTCGGCGCTGTTGGTTTCGCGTCCGAGGCAGCCTTCTGTTTGGCGCTTCACGCGGGCTTCGAAGTCCTTGCTCGCTAGCTCCGTTTGCATGCGCGACTGCAGTTCGGCGCGCTTGGCATCATCCGGCTCCTCCGCGACGGCTATCTCCAGCGCTAGAGTTTCGATCCGCTTTGCGGCTGCTGAGCACTCTGCCTGTGATGCGAGCCGCGTTTGCGTGGTAGGGGCCGACGCCACGCCGGTGCGCGCATCGACGCCGTTGTGTTGCCGATAGTCACCGAGCACGTCGCCGGGATCTTGTGCTTCGCCGGCGCCGCAGCCCAGCAGTAGTAGCCAGAGCCCCAGGCTCAGGCGCCGAAACCGGCCGCTCATTTCTCGGTGGCTGGGCATCAATCCGGCCCCAGCATAGCGGACCGCCCGCGTGGCCGGGCCGAGCCGAATGATCAAATCAAGCAATTTCCCATATTTACCTATGAAGCCTCCAGCGTTGCGTCCGGAATTATTTCGTGTACGAATTAATCCCGCCGAGCGTCCGACGCCGGCGACACCCTGGAGCGAGACCCCATGTTCAATCCCTACACCGAAGAGCACGATCTATTTCGCCAGACGGTCCGCCAGTTCGCGGAAAAGGAGATCGCGCCCTACGCCGACGAGTGGGAAGCCCAGAAAGACTTTCCGAGCGAGCTGTTCAAGAAGGCGGGACAGCTCGGGATCTTCGGAGCGCACTACCCCGAAGCGCACGGCGGTTCCGGCGGCGACTATTGGTTTTCCATCGCGAAGGCCCAGGAGCTGCCGCGCAGTCGCTGTGCCGGCGTGACCATGGCGCTTTTGGTGCAGAGCGACATGGCGACGCCCGTGATCAGCGATCTAGGCACCGACGAACAGATCGAAGAGTTCCTCAAGCCGACGTTGGCGGGCGACAAGATCGTGTCCATCGGCGTTTCAGAGCCTGGCGCCGGCAGCGACGTCGCGGGGATCCGCACGCACGCGCGGCGCGACGGCACCGACTACGTTTTGAACGGCCAAAAAACGTTCATCACGAACGGTGCCCGTGCGGACTACATCACGATGCTGGTGAAGACCAATCCCGACACGGGGTCCCACGGCTGCACGTTCTTTCTGGTCCCAACGAAGACGAAGGGGTTCCGGGTCGGCCGCAAGCTGGAAAAGATCGGCAACCACGCATCGGACACTGCCGAGCTGTTCCTAGAAGACGTGCGCATCCCCGAGCGCTACCGCCTGGGCGAAGAGAACATGGGCTTCATGTACCTGATGCAAAACTTCCAGAGTGAGCGCTTGATCGGAGCGGTCAGCGGCCTGGCGGGCTCGCGCATGGTCGTCGACTACTCGCGCAAGTACGGTGAGGACCGCGTCGCTTTCGGCAAGCCGATCATCAAGCGCGAAATCTGGCAGCACAAGTTCGTACACATGTACACGCAGCTGGAGATGGCCCAGGCCTTCGTCGACCGCGTCACGGATCAGTTCAACGAGGAAAAGTACGTCAAGAAGGAGAACGTATCTTTCGAGACCGTGAAGTTGATCAGCATGGCCAAGATCGTGGCTGGGGATCTCGTGGCGGAAATCGCCGACACGTGCCTCCAGTTTCACGGGGGCTGGGGCTACACTGAAGAGTACCCCATCGCCCGCGCGTGGCGCGACGCGCGCCTACTCAAGATCGGCGGCGGCACCAGCGAGACGATGACGTACTATTTGGCGAAGCTCATGGGTCTCTGAAGTCATGCCCGGCCCGAGCGACTACGACGGCTCGGGCCGCCGCTTTCTCCCCAAAAAACCGGCGATACCCCCGGCGCCCTTTACGTAGCGCAAGGACGACTTACCTTGACCCTGTCATGACCGAAAAGCGCAACGTTCCGTCCTTGGCTCGTTTCTTCCTCGATCACAAGGCATCGCCGTTCTCAAAGCTGTTCCTGCTGTTCGCGGTTGTGTACGTCATCTCGCCGGTCGATTTCGTGCCGGACATCGCAATCATCATTGGCTGGCTCGACGATCTGGCGGTCGCTGCGGCTTCGGGCACGTCGTTGCTCATGGCGGTCCGCCGCTACAGGCGCGAGCACGCAGAAGTCCCGGCCATCGAGACGACAGGCGTCGAAGTCCGGACTTCTTAGGCTACTTGGCCCGGGCTGCCCCTGAACGCGCGCGCGGTGTAAGCTCCTGCTAGATGCGCACGTTGTCCCTGCAGGCCGTCGTGAAAACTAGCCGCTTTGTTTACTTTGCCGCCGCAACGAGTGCCCTCGCGTGTGCCCAACAGGCGCCCCCAGCGTCGCCAGCATTTTCCCAGCCGCCGGGTGCGCAGGACGAAGTCACTTCGTCCTCGCCTGATTTGGGCGAGCTCGAGGCCAAGTTGGCCGCTGCGGAGCGTGATCTAAACGCGCAGCTGGGGGCCACCCCGGCCACTCCAAGCGGAGGCGAAGCCGTCACCTTGGACCTAGCGGCGCCGGCCGAAGACAAGGCCGCGGAGCAAAGCAAACCCTCTGCGCAACCTGCGCCCGCGCCGCCCCCGAAAGCCTCGCGGGCGGAACAACCAGGAAGCGTGGGTGGCGCCAGCGCACAACGCGAAAGTCGCGCACCTTCCTGCGATACGATCTGCAAAGCACTTGCCTCCATGGAGCGCAGTGCAGACCGCATCTGTGAGCTGACCAGTGCCGAGGACACCCGATGCACCCGCGCCCGGGAGCGCGTCGACAGCGCGACGAAACGCGTCGAACTCTCGGGCTGCGGCTGCCCAGAGTAGCCCCGCGCGTCCTTCGTGCTGAACGCTATCGTGCTGCGTCCCGCGCCTCTTCTACCACCAGCTGCACCGCGTTCCGCACGTCTTCAATATCGAAGGGCTTGGGCAACACTGGGTTTGGCGCGTGTTCCAATAGCTCCCGGGCCCGAGGAGTAAAAACTCCCCCTGTCATGAAGACGACTCGACGCGCGAGTTCCGGAAGCGTCGCGGTGAGCCATTCGTACAGCTCCATGCCGGACATACCCGGCATCATCAGATCGCAGATCACCGCATCAAAGCCACGATCGCGGCTCAGGATCTCTTTGGCGCGCTCACCCGAGTCCGCTTCCACCACACGGCATTGCTTGCCCAGGGCACGTCGCACGACTCGCCGCAGCTGCGGCTCATCATCCACCACCAGCACGCGCAGTTGTTCCGACAGGGCCGCTGCTGTGTCGCGAGCAGGTAGCGTCGCTTCGTTCTGCTTCTTCACAACCCGCCCGGCGGGAAACCACAGCTTGAACAGGCTGCCGACGCCGGGCTTGCTCTCGACCTCGATGCGGCCTCCGAACGCCGTCACCGTCTGGTGACAAATGAACAGCCCAAGACCGAATCCTTGACCGACTTCCTTCGTGGTGGCGAAGGGCTCGAACAGTCGCGGAAGCAGCTCTGGACCAATCCCCGACCCGGTATCTTCCACTTCCGCCAACACTTGTCCGTTCTGGCAACGCGTGCGCACGGCAATCTGATGCTGGTCGACGCTGCCCTCGCCGATGGCATGCGCCGCATTGACGAGCAAGTTCAAGAACACTTGAGAAATGCGACCCTGGTTGCCCATGATCGAAGGGATCTGGCCATATTCCGTCACTAATCGCGCCCGGAAGCGGATCTCGTTCTGCGCCATGTTCACGGCCGCAGCAATCGCTGCGTTGAGATCAACAGGTGCAAGCTCGCCTTCTTGGACGCGTGAGTAGGCGCGCAGATCCTGAACGATGTCGCGAACTCGCTCGGCACCTTCCCGAGATTCTTCGACGACGCCCAGCAATCGGCGCACCTGCTTGCTGGACGGCGCTCGCTCTGCCAGTTCCGGAAGCCGCTCCTCGAGCATGCGTAGATTGTCGAGCACGTAAGTCAACGGGTTGTTGATCTCATGACCGACTCCAGCGGCCAATAGTCCGAGATTGGCCATGTGATCGGCGTGAACCAATTGCGCCTGCAAACGCTCTCGCTCCGTCACGTCCACCACGGTCAACACGGCGCCGGCGTACTTTCCGCCCTCCATCAGCGGTGCGATCTGAACGATTGCGCTCACCGTCTGGCCCGCGGCGCCAACCAGCGTCCAGTCTGTCCCGGTGGCCAGACCACCCCGCGCGTCCTTCAGATCTCTAGCGAATACCGGTGCATCGTCCGGCTCCGCAAACTCCGACGGTGAACGCCCCAACATCTCTTTGGCGCTGTAGCCAAGCACAGTGCACAGACGCGCGTTGACAAAGGTCGTGCGGTTGTCTTGGTCGATGACCCACAGCCCTTCCTGCATGCTCTCGATCAGCAACCGGTAGCGTTCCTCGGAGCGCTGACGTTCGCTGACTTCGTGTGCCATCTGCGTGTTCGCACGCGACAGTTCCTCCGTGCGTTCGGTCACTCGGTGTTCCAAGTCGTCGTGAGCGCTGCGCAGGCGGTCTTCGGCCGTTTTGAGGTCGGATATGTCCGTGGCCACCAGCACAGACCCCAGGGGCTCCCCAGTCGCTGCCGTCATCGCCGACGCGGAGAGCAACACATGGATGTCCGCGCCATCCGCACGCCGCGCCAGAAGGCTCAGCCGACCGGCTTCGCGCTTGGGCAGCGTCCGTACCGCGTCCGGGGACAGCCCCGGGAACAGGCTGGCGAGGGCACGCTTGGGCGCCGTGTCTGAATCATGGCCGAATAGCGCCTGCGCGGCACGGTTGGTCCAGACAATATCGCCCCGGGGGTCCACCAATAGCAGTGCGTCGTTCATGGTCGACACGATCTCGTCTGCGGCCCCGGCGGGAGTGAGTTCGAGCATGCGGTACTGCGCGATGGCGTATACCAAACCGACCACCCAAATAACGGTGAAGTCCGGCGCCATGTTCGGCACGATAAACACGTCAAAGACCGGCAACACCACGTCGGTGACCGAGGACAACCCCAGCGGAAGGAAGGCGGTTGACGCGATGATGCGCGCTTGCCGTCCAAGCACTGGATGTTCTGAACGCAGCGCAGAGCGGAGCAAGAACCCCAGGGTCGCGC
Source organism: uncultured Polyangiaceae bacterium (assembly GCA_965369205.1). Taxonomy (GTDB): domain Bacteria; phylum Myxococcota_A; class Polyangia; order Polyangiales; family Polyangiaceae; genus JACKEA01. The sequence goes on from CBDUPW010000147.1 coordinate 5,594, forward strand.
ACATGTACACCGCGTAGTACGCGAAAAAGAAGTACGCCCAGAACGACTGCTGCCAGGCGTAGCCGTGGCCCCAGGGCCGCGCCGGATAGTCGTCAGCGACCCAGCCAGACCACTGCGCGTAGATCACCAACGCAGGCGGGACGATCAACGCTGGCCAGAACGCCCGTGACTGCACCACCTTTGACTTCAGAAACACAGCGACGAAAAGCACCGCGAAGCTAGCGAAGCTGGCCCAGCTGAAGCTTCCGATGTTGTAGAAGAGTTCTGCGGTGGCGCGGGTGGTGGTTGGGTGGTGGCACACCGCCAGGGAGAGACTCCAGTGGAAGAAGCAAGCGTTGATCGCTGCGCAGCTCCAGTTCAGGGGAACCCGGGGCCCGCGGGCAACGATGTACGTTGCCATGCACAAATACAGGCCCGCGCAGAACAGATGCACTAGCCAGACGTGCGCAAAAAGCTCGCTCACGCCGGCGATGGTCGGCGAAGCCGATAGTTCGGGCAACATCTAGCGCAGGCTTCGCTTGGCGGAGCTACTGCGTGCCGGTGGCATGGGCGCGGCGGCCGCGGATCTTGAGGTAGCTAGAGTAAGCGTCTTGGTTGCCGTTGGTCTGGCTACTGGGGATCTTGTTGCCCGCGCCCAAAGTCAGCTGTTGGATCGGGCCCCCGGCGGCTACGTCGGGCTGCGTGGGCACCACTGCGGTGATACACAAGAACGCCTTGCAGCCGCCCACCAGAACATCGAGCAGCGAGTTGCAGCCCGCGCCAACCGGTTGATTGGCGCCGCAGTAGGTGTACTCCCGGGAGTTGCTGCAACTCGAGCGGCAGCGTGTCGTATTCGAACCAGACGACGTCAGGGTTTCCGGTGCGGGGATCTTCGCCAAAGACTCCACGGTGATATTGCCGCAGAGGCCCTGCCCCGAGCCGTCGCCGATGACTTCCGGGAATACCACGAGTCCCGCGGCCAACGTGGCAGGCGGTGGGGCAGGCACGCTCGGTGTGCCACTGGTGGTGGCGACAATCTTCGCGCCGCGCATTTCGAGCTGCGATGGCACTCCCGCGAGTAGCAGCGTCATGACTGCGTTGGCCGGCCCCGCCGTGATGTTCTTGGCGGAAAGCACCGCGGCTAGGTTGCTGGTTGGCAGCCCCGAGGCGTCCACGCTCGCCTTGTCGAGCAAGAACCACCAATCGATGGGATTGGAGTTGCCCGCAGGCCAAGTGCCTTTGGCGGGATCCAGGTAGCCGCTGACGATGCCAAGCTGGAAGCTTGAGTCAGCCACACCGGTCAGGTCATCCAAGTTCCGCGACTGCACGAGCACGTTGGTCTCGCCGTCGTTGATGCCCGTGGTCAGCGAGGTATTGAGCTCGTTGCGCGCCAGGTTCGTGAGCGCCACGTTGCCGAGTTGGTTCTTCGTGGCCGTGCAGAACGCCGGCGAAGTGCCACCTTGGATTTCGACCTTCGTCATGCGGTGCAGCACCTCGTACTTGCACTGGCTGTCGCAGCCGTCGAGGTTCACCTTGTTGCCGTCGTCGCATTGCTCGGCGCCGCCGATCTTGCCATCGCCGCATACGACCGGCGCAATCGTCTTGCAGCTGGCGTCGCAGGTGGGTGTGTTTGGCGGCTCGCACTGCTCACCACCGCCAGTGTCGACGATGGTGTCACCGCAGGTGCTCTGCTTGCACTGTCCGCCGTTTGCGTCGCAGATGCTGCGCGGGGTTGCCAAACACACGGCGCCTTTGGCCAGAGGCGGGCCCGCTTGGCAGGTCTTGCCGCCCGTGATGGTCGCGCAGGTTTCGGTTCCGGTGCAGGGGTTGTTGTCGCTGCATGCTGCGTTGTTCGCACACTCGAAGGTGCATGAAGCCGTGCAGCCACTGCCGGGCACGCCGTTCTGGGCGCCCTTGTCGCACTGGTCGTTGCCGTTCACGATGCTGTCGCCGCAAGACGCGGGCACGCAGGCGCCAGCGCTGCAGACGCCTGTCACGCTGCCCACCGTGCAGGCCTTGCCGTTTTGGCTAGCGTCCGCAGGGTTGGCGCATTTGTTCGCGCTGCACTGATCGAGCGTGCACACGTTGCTGTCCCCGCACTGGGTCCCGGCGGTGCAGGTGAACTTGCATGCTTTGGTGCAGCCGTCGGTGTCGTCGGTGTTGCCGTCGTCGCAGTCCTCGCCGGGCTCTGGCTTGGAGTTGCCGCAAGAGGCCGTGGTGCACACACCGCTGGCGCAGTAGCCAGCGCCACCGTTGCAGGGATCATTGTCGCTCTTCGCAGTGCCCCCAGTGCAGGTGTGTTTGGTATCGTCGCATACATTGGTGCCCGCGCATTCATCGCCGCTGGTAGAGCAATCTCGGGTGGCGTCCGTGCTCAAGCAGCTGAACTTGCAGGCCGTGGTGCAGCCGTTGGTGTCGTCGACGTCGCCGTCGTCGCACTCTTCGCCGGTTTGCGGCTGGCCGTCGCCGCAGCTTTTAGGCACGCAGTTGCCGCCCACGCAAAAGCTATCGGTGCCGCAGCTGGTGCCGTCCGCCGGGGGAGTGCCTGGATCGCATTTGTTCTCCGTAGAGCAAGTCTCTACGCCGTTGCAGGCGTTGCCGTCGTCGCATTTGTCCCGGGCGGGGTTGCCGGCGATGCACGTGAAGCTGCAGTCGTTCTCGCAGCCGTCTTTGCCCGCAGAGTTGTCGTCGTCACACTCTTCGGTGCCTTCTAGCTTGCCGTTGCCACAGGTTTGCCCCGCGCCGCCCGCGCTGCCGCCCTGTCCCGCAGCACCGTCCGCGCCGCCAGTGCCGGCGTCCTTGTTGCTTGGAAGTCCCGCGTCATCAGAGCTGCCGCACGCAGCGAACAGGCCGAAGCCGAGTACGAGTGAAGACGTGGTGACCAGCGCGGTGAGCGGACGACGGATCATGAAGAACCTCCCGATGAACTCCCAAAGTATCATGGCCGTGTTCAGGTGGCGCGCTGCCCTCGTCGAGAAGATGCTCGCCTACGCCGTACTACGCTGTAGGTAACGCGCTGCGCTGTCCGGCGCGTCATGCCGGTTTTCCAGCAGGCTAGGCGGCGCGCGCGAAGTGGATCTTGTCTGCCTGCCCGGCGCGGTAGAAGCGCCGCAAGCGCTGCGTGCGCGCCGCTCGATCGGGGATCGCCATCAAACGGGACACGAAGCGCGCCGCCAAGTCGTTCGCCATTCGGTAGCGCTCGCCGGCCTCGGTGCCGGCCGGGTGTAGGTATGCCACGCGCTCAAACAACCGATGTCGTAGCGCCACCTTCCGCGGGCCGCTCGCACTGCGGTCGTGGGCCAAGAGCACGAACTTGTCGACTTCGGCTTGCAGCTCCAATTCGAGCTGCGTGGTCGGCAGTTCGGTCCGTGCGCGTTCCGTCACGTACACAAAGTGACTGACACCTTCAGCGAGTTGGAACCACAGATCGCATGGACCGCGCTCGGCCGGGTTGGGTTCGCCCGGCGGCAGTACCAACGCGATTTCCAAATACTCGCTGTCTTGGCGTACCAACAGGGTTTCGCGCCCGCCGTCGTCGGCCGTGCGCACGTAGTCAACCACGTTCGGCGTGGATTCGAGACCGTAGATGCGCTCCAAACGTCGCTGGATGTGATGCAGGGTCCGGCTGCGACGACTCAATTGAGCGCACCCGATCCGTTGCCCCGAGTCGGCATCATGCCCCGGGACGTGAGCGCTTCCGCCAAGGGCTCCGAGCCGGTTTCGAGCCAGCGCTCGTAGAGCTTGACGATGGCCGAGTCCGTACGCGCAGCGCGTGCTTGCAGTGCAGTAGCAACGTCCGCCAACAGATCTGCGAACTGCCGGAACTTCATCGCGAGCTCAGCGAAGACGTCCGGGCCCGACGACTCACCGCCGCCGCGTCGCAGCATCGTCGCCGCGTTCTCGTACGCGCGCGAGCCGAGGGCACTGACGTAGGTGCGTTCCACGCCACGGTTTTCGAGATGCTCCGGGAAGAAGCCGCTGACGTAGAGCACGCCGTCGCCGACGGTGCGCAAGCGCTCGAAGCGTTCGCGCCCGCTGGCTTGCATGGCTTCGTCTAGAAGGAGCGTGAGCGGCCGAGAGAGCGTCTCTTCGGAGAGGTGCCCGGGACGTGCGTAGTCCGCAAGGAGCGCGACGACGTAGCTCGCGGCCGCATCGGTCGCCTCCACGTTGCGCGCGCGCATCGCGTCAGCGACGACGCCGCCGAAGAACTCCGAGATGTTCGCGGAAAGTTCAATTTTCGGGGGGGTCGCGTTCTTTGGACTCATCACATATCTCCACGGTTCTGCCGAGCATCGCCAGGGCATGCCCAAGACAATGCAAGGCCTTGGCCAAGCCTGAGTTGAGGTGAGTGGTGTCCATCCGACCGGTCGCGTGGGGCGGAGAGATCCGCGACGGGTTTCTGCTGATAACGGAATGGACGCTTATCGAAATTGCTCAACTGTCTTCAATATGACGGAACACGAAGCATTTCGGCAAATTGCGGATGGGATCTTCAGGTCGTTTCTTAGCCACCTGCGCCTCTCGCTGCCAAAAGGGAGACCGCGCCCCCACACCACCGTACACGTCGGGAATCATCGTAAAATAGCGCTAAAAAGTCAGAATATTGACGCGCCACGGCATTGTCGTGTCGACGCTATGACTTCCCTGGCGCGCGTGCGAAGCGCGGGCCCCAACCGTTCCCTTAGAAGATGCACTTCTACGTGCGGCGGGGGTCGTGGGTACCCGTCGTCGGCGCAAACCGGCGACTGACGCGACGGGTCTCCGCTACGTTGCGCAAAGGCGCGACGGCTATGGACAATTCTGAAGATTGACGGGAGCGGCGTAGAGTTCTGCGGGGCCCCAGCGATCGTCCGACCATAAGACGAGCAGCTTGTTCGGGCCGGCGCTGACCGCGTCGATGTTGTCGGCATTTGAGGTGCCGAGTATCGTGGTTTCCGGCGTGAGCGCCGTTAGTTGCGTAGGGCCAGTTTGCGCAACAGCGAAGCGGTGCAAACTGATCAGTTTGTCGCGGAGAACGACCAGCTCGTAGGCGCCTCCGCTGGACGCAATGCCTCTCAGCGCCTTCTTGTAGCCGGTGGGCGCGCTGACGGCCAAAACAGGAGCGTTTGCGGTGGCTCCGCGGTTCACCTTGATGCCGGTGTAATTGTCGACCCACGCAGTGAGCCAAGTCGTGCCGTCGTGCACCACGTCCGGCTGTCCGTAGGCGCTGGCAAGGGCAGATACAGGCTTGGTTTTCGAACCGTCTGGGTTGTAGAAAGCCAACTTCGCGACATTTCCTTCGTTTGCAGCGATCCCCCATTCGCCCGACGGTGAAACGGCGATCCCGGGTCTGCCCGCAGAGCCGAGGGCGGTGACGTTCACGGCTTCCGGAGCGCTTCCGTCGATGCCTATGCGCTGGAAATGTACATTTCCGAACAGTACCGTCAGTGCGTAGCCTCCGTAAACTGGAGACCAAGTAATCCTTGGCCATTCATCAGCAGGCAACGGGGCACCTGGCGTATTTGCATTGATGTCGACAGCCGCCGCTTTCGGGGTGCCATCCGGCCCAAGTCGCCTGAACATGTTGGTTGTCGTGCTACCGGTTTGTTTCCAAACCACACCGAACTCAGAGCCGGTCCAGGCGATGTCTGGATGTTGATGGGACGTGTTCGGGGCATCGGAGACAACGGTGTCTGGGGATTTAGCGCGAGTGCCATCGGGGTTCAGCAGCGCGAAATACAGCCCTCCGTACCAGCTTGCTTCCACGTACACGACGCCAACGTGAGTTCCGTTCCACACGGCCGCGGGGTCCAGCGTCTTGATTGGGGTTGTCGTCAACCGCAACGCACTTCCCACAATGGGGTTCGGACACATGCACTTGCCACCCGTGCAGACCTTGTTCCCCGAGCAAACGTTGGTGCACGTCCCGCAGTGCGTCTTGTCGGTCTGTAGGTCGTGGCAAGTCGTCCCGCACAGGGTGTGTCCGGCTTGATTGCAACGGCAACTTGCATAGGAGCAGTAGGTGTTCGCAGGACACGCCTTGTCGCACGCGCCGCAGTGGGTCGCATTCGAGTACACATCCGTGCAAGCGCCCGTGCTGGTGCACCACTGTTCGTTGTAGTTGGGGCAGCGACAGGTCCCGGCCGAGCAGATTTGCCCTGTTTCACATATGTTGCCGCACGCCCCGCAATTTGCAGGATCGTTCGAGGTGGTCACACAAGTCGAGGTGGCCGCACACCAAGTCTTGCCGGTGCCACAAGTGCACGCTCCGTTCGAACAGCCTTGGGCGGCAGGGCAGACGTTGCCGCAGGCTCCGCAGTTCTGGGTATCCGTCTTCGTGTCCGTGCAGCCGGCGGCGCACAGCGTTTGCCCAGAAACGTAACACTTGCAGGAGCCGAAGCTGCAGACTTGCCCGCTAGGGCAGCCGGCGTTGCAGGCGCCGCAGTGTGATGCGTTGGTTTGCGTATTGACGCACACGCCGTCGCACAAGCTGGGCACCGACGTCGGGCACATGCAGGTTCCGGAGACGCAGTTCTGTCCGGCTGGGCACACATTGCCGCAGATTCCACAGTTCTGCTTGTCCACGGTCGTGTTCGTGCACACACCGTTGCAGAGCGACCCGCCGAGGCATGTGCACGTGCCCGCCAGGCATTGCTGTGTTGAGACACAGCTCGTGCCGCAGCTGCCGCAGTTCTGCTCGTCTCCTTGCAGGTCGACGCAGGTGTTGGCGCAGGTGTCTTTTTGCCCGGCAGGACAGGTGCAAGTGCCGTTGAAGCAGGACGCACCGGAGGGACACACATTGCCGCAGGTGCCGCAATTGCCCACGTCCGTGTCCGTGTCCACGCAGCCTACGCCGGGGCAGTGCTCCTGGACGCTGGGGTTGGGGCACTGGCAAGTCGATGCCACGCAACTTTGACCAGTGGGGCAGGCGTTGCCGCAGCTGCCGCAGTTTGCGTTGTCCGACGAAAAGTCCACGCAGCCTGACCCGGCGCAGTAGTTCGGTGTCAGGCTGTTCGGACAGCCGCAGGAGCCGCCGACGCAGGTCTGACCCGGCTCGCAGCTACTCCCGCAGGCGCCACAGTTCTGCGGATTCGAATCGAAGTTCACGCACTGCCCGCTACACTCAAAAGGCGTTTCTGGTGGGCAACTGCAGGCGGCAAGGGCACACACCTGATCGGTGCGGCATGCCACGTTGCAGGCGCCACAGTGCTTCGGGTCGTCTTGGGGCACTGCCACGCCGTCGCAGATCAGACAGTCATCGACGCGGCCGTTGCACTCGTTGTCCTTGCCGTCACCGCAGATCTCCGCTTCGGCGTCGGGCACGCAGGCACAAATCTGGGATTCGAAGTTCTCGGCTCCAACGCACCCCCAGTTCGGCGAAGCGGGGCAGTCCGTCGCAGTGGTGCAGGTGCGCGTGCAGATCCCGCCGGCGCTGTCCCGACGCACGCACAGGCCGGAGCTGCAGTCCTCGGTGCGCTGACAGGGTGCGCCGAATTCAGCTCCCGCCCTAGGCAGCGGCGAACTCTCGGCGCTGCAGCCGGAGATCAGGAGCACCGAAAACGCGACGAGCCAGCGGGCTGCGTCGGCGAAACACCGCGCAGCTTCAATAGGCGACATGGCACCCCGGCTGATCGGCGCAATCCTCCACGCTGAGCGTGGAACACGCAGCCGAGATGCCCTCGCACTCGTCGTCCCAGTAGCAACCCTTTTGATAGATGCAGCTCGAGGAACCGCTAAACAGGGTGCAGCTCCACGAACTGCCACTGCACTTCTTGCTCGAAGAACTCCAATAGCAGCCCTGCAGCGCGTTGCAGGAATAGGACGAGAACTGTGAATAGCAAGAGCTGGACACCCCTGTGCAGCTCCCGCCCAACTTGCAGCCCGTCACGAGCGCACATTGCGAGTTGGAAACCAACGAACACGGCGTCGCCACTCCGCCGCAGTACGCCTCGGTGCCGCCGGTGCCGCCAACACCGCCGGTTGCGCCCACCCCGCCAGTGCCACCGAACGCGCCGAACCCGCCGCTGCCGCTTTGTCCGCCGCTGCTTGTCGATCCGCCAATCGCGCTGGCGTCAAACTCAAGCATTGCGTCAGGTGGTCCGCCCGGGCCGGAGCCACCCGTAGGATCGTCGCCGCATGCAGCTTGGGTGAACAGCAGCAACGCGCTGCACGCGACGAAACACGCCGCGACCGAGTTGTGAACAACGCGCAACCCCATGACACAAGAATACTCGAACGAGCGAATGGCTCGATCCGAGTTTCGACTACGCATTGCAGATAGGTGCGACCTTGTGCGCACGGCGCTGAGACTTGCGATGGGTCAACGCGCGATTGAGCAGTTCTTGCACAACCAAGTTGAGCAGTTCTTGCACAACTGGTCGGTCGCGCTGACTTTTGCCGACGATCGAGCGGTTGCCTACTGGCAACAGAGGGTGCGCGGCGTTGCCAGCACGGCGTTGCCGGTTGCGAGCCGCTCGCCGTCGCTGGGTCGAAAGCAGGCTGCTGCAGGTGTTTACGCGGCGCGTCGCAGCTGCCCGACGCTCCGCTCGAGCCGCCCGTTCCGGCCCCTTCGCCGCACGTCGCTCCCCCGGTTTCCGTGCCGGGCTGCCATCGGACCCGCCAGAGGCGGCTTCACCGGGACACATCGAAGAAAATCCGGGATCCGATCAAAAGCGCCGCTCATTTCCCCCGGGCGCCCTTGACTCCATCCCAGCTCTGACTACATTCGCCCCACTCGTCTGCTAGCACTCGCTGCAAGTGAGTGCTAACGGCAGAAACGCTTTAGTTTCAATGGGTTACAGGCCTCGGAGGCCATACTGCCTATTGAAATGAGCACCGCGGACTTCGGTAGGGGGCCGCGAAACCAACCAAAACGCAAAGAGGGATATCTCACATGAAGATCCGACCGTTGCAGGACCGCGTGATTGTGAAGCGCGTCGCAGAAGAAGAGAAGACCAAGGGTGGAATCATCATCCCCGACTCGGCCAAAGAGAAGCCGATCGAGGGTGAAATCATCGCCGTGGGCAATGGCAAGGTGCAGGACGACGGCAACGTGCGTCCCCTGGACGTCAAAGCTGGCGACCGCATCCTGTTCGGCAAATACGCCGGCACCGAGGTCAAAATCGAGGGCGAAGAGCACCTCATCCTGCGCGAGGACGACATCCTCGGCGTCCTGATCAAGTGAGCCTGAAGGAGAACTAAGAACATGAGTGCAAAAGAAATCGCGTATCAAGAGTCGGCTCGCAACCTCATCCTCGCTGGCGTCAACGCTCTCGCGGACGCAGTGAAGGTCACCCTCGGCCCCAAGGGTCGTAACGTCGTGCTCGAGAAGAGCTTCGGTTCCCCCACCGTCACCAAAGACGGCGTCACCGTTGCCAAAGAGATCGAGCTCGAAAACAAGTTCGAGAACATGGGCGCCCAGATGGTGCGTGAAGTTGCCAGCAAGACGAGCGACGTCGCCGGCGACGGAACGACCACGGCCACCGTGCTCGCGCAGGCGATCTTCCGCGAAGGCGGCAAGCTCGTTGCCGCCGGTCACAACCCCATGGAAGTGAAGCGCGGCATCGACAAGGCTGTCGTTCTGCTCGTCGACGAGCTGAAGAAGATGGCGAAGTCCACCAAGGACCCCAAGGAGATCGCCCAGATCGGTACCGTCAGCGCCAACGGCGACGAGACCATCGGCAAGCTCCTGTCCGAGGCCATGGAGAAGGTCGGCAAAGAAGGCGTCATCACCGTTGAAGAAGCCAAGAGTGCAGAGACTTCCCTCGAGGTCGTGGAAGGCATGCAGTTCGACCGAGGCTACCTCTCCCCGTACTTCGTGACGGACCCGGAGCGCATGGTTGCCAAGCTCGAAGATTGCTACATCCTTCTCTCCGAGAAGAAGATCAGCAACATGAAGGACCTGCTGCCGGTCCTTGAAGCCATCGCTCGTCAGCAGAAGCCCCTGCTGATCATCGCCGAGGACATCGAGGGCGAAGCCCTTGCGACCCTCGTCGTGAACAAGCTGCGTGGCACTCTCAACTGCTGCGCCGTCAAAGCCCCCGGCTTCGGCGATCGTCGCAAGGAGATGCTCAAAGACATCGCCATCCTCACGGGCGGCCAGGTCATCGCGGAAGAGCTCGGTCTCAAGCTCGAGAACGTCACCATCACGGACCTCGGTCAGTGCCGGTCGATCAGCATCGACAAGGACAACACCACCATCGTCGACGGCGTTGGCAAGAAAGAAAAGATCACCGCTCGTCAGGGCGAGATCCGCAGCCAGATCGAGAACACCACTAGCGACTACGACCGCGAGAAGCTCCAAGAGCGCCTCGCCAAGCTCGTTGGCGGCGTTGCCGTGATCAAGGTCGGTGCTGCCACTGAGACCGAGATGAAGGAAAAGAAGGCCCGCGTCGAAGACGCGCTGCACGCAACCCGCGCAGCCGTTGAAGAAGGCATCGTGCCCGGCGGCGGCGTAGCTCTGATCCGCGCTCAGCACGTGCTCGACGGCGTCAAGGTCAACGACGAACAACTGTTCGGCGTCAAGATCCTCCGCCGCGCCATCGAAGAACCCCTCCGCCAAATCGTTGCGAACGCTGGCGAAGAAGGTTCGATCGTCGTGCAGAAGGTGAAGGAAGGCAAAGGTAACTTCGGTTACAACGCCCAGACCAACACCTACGGTGACCTCGTCGCCGACGGCGTCATCGACCCGGCCAAGGTTGTCCGCAGCGCACTGCAGAACGCAGCCAGCGTCGCGGGCTTGATGCTCACGACTGAGGCGCTCGTTGCTGATGCGCCGAAGGACGAGAAGCCCGCAGCCGGCGGCGGCCACGGCCACAGCCACGACTACTAAGACTCGTTCTTAGGCGTCACAACGCGAAGCGGCGATCTCCGAAATGGGGGTCGCCGTTTTCGTTTTTGTGCCGCGCAAGTTTTTGCCACGGCGCTTTTCTCTACTTCCGCTTCCCCTTCACCATCTTTCCTTCCCCTTCCCCCTAAACCTGCACTTGCACCTAAACTTGCACGTCGGCTTGAACTTGCACTTGCACTTGCACTTGCACTTGCACGTCGGCTTAAACTTAAACGTCGGCGTTTCCTTGTGCCGTTCTTTGGGTGAAGTGTAGGTCTAGGTTTTAGGTGGAAGTGCAAGTGCAGGAGCAGGTTTAGGTGCAAGTGCAGGTTGAAGTGCAGGAGCAGGTTTAGGTGCAAGTGCAGGTTGAAGTGCA
>CBDUPW010000148.1:0-16730 GCA_965369205.1 uncultured Polyangiaceae bacterium
GTCAGCCCGCTTGGGTCGGTGAAACCCGTCACTGCTCCGCTCTTGTCGTTCAGGTATTCGCCGCGAACGGCGACAGCAAAGATTTCCGTCAAGGCGTAGCGCGCCGTGAGCATGCCGCCGTACCAGCCTTGATTATCGATCGCCGGCGCTGCGCTGGTGCCCACGCGCACTCCCTCAGTGCCATAGTTGGCGTTGGCCAGAAGACTCAGGTTTGCCACCGGTTCCGCCGAGACGACGAAATCCAGCAGGTGGCGCCAGGCCTCGAAATCGTTGGCGCCGCCACGGTCGACCACTTCGTCTCCGCCCGGGGCGCCCGCGCGCACCACGCAGTCTCCAACTGCGGGATCATAGGCCTGGCCGACCAAACACGACGTCGTGACGCTGTCGTCCTGTTCCGGGCCACCCAACCAGCCGACGGATAGGCTCAGCCAGTCCGAGGGATAGAGCTTTGCCTGCAGGCCAAAGGTCTTTCCGACATTGTTGTCCTGGGAGTTGTTCACGCCGTTGACGGCGATGGCGGCCAGGGTCAGCTCCGGCATCAGCTCCAGGGTGCCACGCAGTCCGGTGTGGAACAGGGGTTGCGCGTTCCACAGCGCGCCGCGGGTGTAGGTGGCGTTCTTGTGGCTCTCGGCAGCTTCCGCGCCGAAGATGGTGTCGAACTTGCCGAAGTCCAGGGTCAGTGCACCTTCCGGGCCGGCTGGACGCCACGAGGCGAAGGCTTGTTTCACATTCTCCAAAGCACCGTCGACATCGGCACCGGCGTAGGTGCGCGCCGTCGGTCCGAAGCGCAAGCTGACCGTGGCGCCCACGGGCTCAGGCGCATAAGAAGCGTCCAGGCCGACCCAGGAGAGCCCGAAGCCCTGCTGGCGGGCGTAGTATCGAGTCGGCACTCCGCTACCGTCTTGGGGTTTCGGGAACGCCCAGTTGACGTTGTAGTAGGCGTCCGCGAACGCACTCAGTTCAACGGCGTCGTACCAGGGTTCGAGGGGCGGCGGCGGTTCGGGCGCCTCGGACTGGGCCGTGGCGAAAGCCGAGAGGGTCGAGAGGCCGAGGGCGAGGGACAGCGCGGGGAAGGTAGTGCGAGCCATTGGGATGGCCGCTTTCCTACCAGGGTTTGCCCTTGAACAGAAGTCACCGCGAACGCGTGTCTGCCTGGGCCTGGTGCGCCTGCATGGGCACACGTCCCTCGATCATGTTCCGCAGCTCGTCGGGCTCGCTGGAGCGGCCCATGGCCTCTTCCAGGGTGATCAGGCGTCGGCTGAGCAAGGAGTACAGGGACTGGTTCATGGTCTGCATGCCGTGCTTCAGCTGGCCCACCTGCATCTGCGAATAGATTTGATGGACTTTGTCTTCTCTGATCAGGTTCCGAATGGCTGCGTTGGGCACCATCACTTCCATGGTGAGCACTCGCCCCGCGGTGCCGGCTCGGGGCAGCAACAGCTGGCTGACCACGCCCTCGAGCACGAAGGAGAGCTGCGCGCGCACCTGGGACTGCTGGTGCGGTGGGAATACGTCAATGATGCGGTTGATGCTCTGAATCGCCGAGTTGGTATGCAGTGTGGCGAAGACCAAGTGTCCCGTTTCAGCGATCGTCAGCGCAGCTTCGATCGTCTCCAGATCACGCATCTCGCCGACGAGCACGACGTCCGGGTCTTGGCGCAACACGTACTTGAGGGCGTCCTTGAATTTGGCGGTGTCCGCGCCGACCTCCCGTTGATTCACGATGCAACGTTTGTGCGGATGCAAATACTCGATCGGGTCTTCGATGGTAATGATGTGCTGGCGTGTCTCGCTGTTGATCTTGTCGATGATGGAAGCGAGGGTCGTGCTCTTGCCGGAGCCGGTCGGCCCCGTGACCAGAATCAACCCGCGGGGCTTGGCGGCCAGTTCCGAAACGACCGGGGGCAACCCCAGCTCGTCAAAGCTCAAGATCTTGAAAGGAATGGAACGAAACGCCCCGGAAACTGCGCCGCGCTGCAAGAATATGTTCGCGCGGAAGCGCGAGAGGTTCTTCACGCCGAAAGAGAGATCGAGCTCCTTGTTCTTTTCGAAGTGGATCTTCTGATCCTCGGTCAGAACCGAGTAGCAGAGCGCCTTAGTCTCGACCGGGGAAAGAGGCGGGAGTTTGAGAGGGACGATGGCGCCGTCGATGCGCAGGAGCGGCGGCGAGCCTGTTGTGATGTGCATGTCGCTCGCGCCCTTTTCGATCATGGCGCGCAGCAACTGGTGCAGATTGATCCGTAGCCCTTCGTCTTGAGTCATTCGAAGCCGGCTCCTAGTCCGACATGGTTACACGGAGGATCTCTTCGGGGGTCGTCACACCGTCGAGCACTTTCTCGATGCCAGCCACGCGCAGCGTGATCATGCCCTTTTTGATGGCGGCGACCTTGAGCTCCGCTGTCGAGGCCCCCTGCAGCACCATCTCCTTGAGCTCGTCGTGGAAACGCATGACCTCGTAGAGCGCGACACGCCCTTTGTATCCCGTTCCGTTGCAGGTGCTGCAGCCTTCGCCTTTCACGACGCGACCCGCTGCAGCCTGCTCTTCGGTGCAGCCGAGGTCTAAGAGCACTTGCGGATCAATCGGCTGCTCTTTTTTGCAGTCGACGCAGACGCGGCGCGCCAAGCGTTGCGCCAACACCAGGTTCACGCTCGCGGTGATCAAGAATGGCTCGACGCCCATATTCAGCAGGCGTGAGATCGTCGCCGGCGCGTCGTTGGTATGTAGGGTGGACAGCACCAAGTGGCCGGTGAGCGCGGCTTTTACACTGATTTCAGCAGTTTCGAAGTCGCGGATCTCGCCCACCATGATGATGTCGGGGTCCTGGCGCAAGAATGCGCGCAGGCCCATGGCGAAGTTCAACCCGATCTCATCGTGCATTTGCACCTGGTTGATTCCGTGCAGGTTGTATTCAACCGGGTCCTCAGCGGTGCTGATGTTTACGCTTGGCTGATTCAGATCCGAAAGAGCGGAGTACAGCGTCGTCGTCTTGCCAGATCCGGTGGGGCCCGTGACCAGCACCATGCCCCAGGGTTGGTTGATGGCCCATAGGAAGTCGTCTAAGGGCCCCTTGTCGAAGCCCAGCTTGGTCATGTCGAGCTGCAAGTTGCCCTTGTCGAGCAGGCGCATGACCACCTTTTCGCCCCACATGGTCGGCAGAATAGACACGCGGAAATCCATTTCGCGGCCTTTGCCCAGCTTGAGCTTGATGCGTCCGTCCTGGGGCAGCCGGCGCTCTGCAATGTCGAGCTGGCTCATGATCTTGATGCGGCTGACAAGGGCGTTCTTCAGCTTGACCGGCGGACTCATTTCCTCGTGCAACACGCCGTCGACGCGGTAGCGCACTCGGAGTCGTTTTTCGTAAGGCTCCGCATGGATGTCGCTGGCGCCCTTTCGGATTGCGTTCAGCAAGAGCACGTTCACCAGGCGCACGACGGGGGCGTCCTCGCTGGCCTTTTCCAGTTCAAGGATGTTGACGTCTTCGTCGTCGGCGGTGAAGTCGATGTCTTCGTCGCCAATGTCAAAGTCTTCGAGGACCTCTTCGTAGGATGGGCCCACGTTGTAGTAGCGATCGATGGCCGACAAGATCGCCGTCTCGCTCGCGACCACTGGCTCCACGTTGTAGCCGGTCAGGAACTTGATATCGTCGATGGCGTGTAGGTTCGTCGGGTCGGCCATGCCGACAATCAGCGACGAGCCGGAGCGCGAAACGGGGATGATCTTGTGTTTTTCGCAGACGTCGCGGCCGACCAATTTGATGATGTCGGAGTCGATCTCGTATTCGTCGAGATTAATGGCTGGCAGGCGGTACTGGGCCGAGAGGAAGTTCGTGATCTCGCCGTCGGAGACATAGCCAAGCTTCGCGAGGGCGTAGCCGAGGTTCTTCCCGCTTTTCTTCTGCTCGTCTTGTGCTTGGCGCAGCTGCTGCAGGCTAATGAGCTTCTCTCGTACTAGAAGCTCCCCGAGTCGATTCGAAGTGCTCATGCGTTCTCTTTTCCTAACGTTGCCACCGAACTCGCGAGTTTAGGTCGCACTCTAGCAGTCTTGGCTGCATCCGATCAGCGCAACGAGCCGCCGGGTACGCCGCAGCCATTTTTTCGCCTTTACGCGGCGCCGGGAGTTGGGCAAACAGAGACAGAAGCAGGAAAAAAGAGCGACCATGGGGGTCCTATCCAAAGCGATTTCCTTGTTCCGCGGCCGAGACAGAAGGCTCGATGGCGCGCGCAAGGAGGAAGCTCGCGGCAATCTCGAGCAGGCGCTTGCACTGTACTTGGAAGCGGGCGCCCGAGAAGACGCCGCGCGTCTACAAATGGCGCGCGCGGAGATGGCCGCGTCTCCCCAAGAACGCTACCAACTGCTGGGTCAAGCGTTGGCGCTGGCGCAGGCCGAAGCGCGGGGCCCAGTCATACGCCGGCGTGCGGAGCTCGCGCTGGTGTTGTTCCGTCAGGGCAGCTTGCTTTTGACTCGGCCGGAGCTGCTCGCGCTGGCGCGTGAGGTGGAGCAAAGTGCCGCGCCGGCGCTGGCGGCGGAACTATACGAATTGGGTGGGGATCTCGAGTCGCGCACCCGGGCGCTGGTCGAAGCCGGGGCGATCGACCAATTGGAGCAGGTCTTATCTGACGAAGCCGAAAGCGAACGTGCTCGCCGGGAGCGTGACGCAGAAGTCAGAAAGATCTCAGACTTGGACGCTTGCGGGCGCCGCCGCGAAGCGCTTGCTCTGGCCCGGGCGCTAGAACAGGAGGACGAGCGGGTGCGCGCGCTGGCCGGTCGCATCGAGGCGCGGCGTACACGTTCAGAAACGCACCAACTCATGCTGGGTGGAGAATGCGTCGAGGTTGCGTTTGGTTCTCCGGCCACCGTGGGGCGTGCGGACGCGACGGTCGTGATTCGTTCCCCAAGCATTAGTCGCCAGCACCTGGTTTTGCGGCCGACCGATCGCGGCCCTGAGGTCGCCGATCTGGGGTCGCGCAACGGCACCACACTTCGCGGTGTGCGCCTTTGCGTACCGGTGCTCGTGGGAGATGCATTGACTCTCGTGCTCGGCGGTCAGGTGGAGCTGCGCTTGCAGAATCATCCCGGTGGCGGGATCTCCCTCGAGACGCTTTCGCGCCGGGTGCTTCTGCCGCTGGGCCCGCTGCGGCTCGACGGCATGTCGCTAGAGCGCGCAGATGATGGCTGGCTCGAACTGCACTGTGAGCGCGCGGTCTTCATCGACGGTCTGCGCGTGGATGGACGTTGTCAGTTGTGCGTCGGTGATAAGTTGGCGCTCGCGCCCGACGGCCCGGTGCAAGTTGAAGTGCTGGCATGAGTTGGTTCGACTGGCTTCGAAGCAAGAAGCCCGACCCGGGGCCCGCGGTCTCGGCCGAGTCCGCGCCCGCGCCCGCGCCCGCGCCCGCAGCCAGCCAGCAGCGCCGCCCGCCAGTGGCACCCGCGGAGCTGGCAGTCTTGCAAGCTCTGGGGCCGAGCACAGATCCAGGCTTGGCTGCCCGCGCCCTGTCTGCGCTGCAAGGCACAGTTCATGAGCGCGCGGCGCTGGCGGCGGTGGCTCGGGCGCATGAAGCGCACCCCGTCGCGGAAGCCCTCGGCGTGGTGGCCGCTGAACTGCATCTGAAGCGCGGCGAGGCCGATCGCGCCCTGAGCCTGCTAGACGCCCCCCGGGGGATTGCTGCGCTGCTACTCGCAGCGGATTTGCGCGCCGAGCGCGGCGAAACCGCGCTGGCGCTTACCCTAGTCGAGCGCGCTTTGGCACGGGACATCGAAGCGCCCGGGGCCCGGGAGCGCCATGGGCGGCTCCGGCGCAGTCTGGGTCATGCCGCCCATGACGAAGGCGGATTAGGCGCAAGGGACGCGACGCTGCTCACGGCCTCCGCTCCCGAGACGAGCTTCCGGATGGTCGGAGAGGCAGGGCGTGGCGGAGCGGGCACCGTCTACGAAGCCATCGACGATGCGTTGTCCCGCAGAGTCGCGCTCAAGGTCTACCATCAACCCGAACAAGACCGAGACAAGCTCATTCGGGAGGCACGCACGGCCGTGGCATTTCGTGGCAACGGAGTGATCCGCGTGTTCGATGTCGATACGGAGCGAGGCCTGATCGTCATGGAGTGGCTGCCAGCCGGGGCCCTCAAACAGTGGCTCTTGCGCTCAGACGCGGAGTTTCTTTGGCCGCTGCAGCGCTGGCTGCTGCCTTTGGCTCGGGCGCTTGTCCGAGTGCACGACGCCGGCTTCGTGCACGCAGACATCAAACCCGCGAACGTGCTGTTTCGATCCGCTTCAGCTCCCGTTCTGAGCGACTTTGGGCTGGCCCACCGCGCCGGCGAGGTCGTCGCGGGAGGCAGTCGGGGCTATTTGAGTCCCGAACGCCTCGCGGGACAGCCCGTGCAACCCGGCGACGATATCTACGCCCTGGGTCGCTTAATGGAGGATGCGCTGGTGGCATTGGGCCGGGCCGGCGACGAGCGGACGGCTGCGAGCCGAGAGATGGAGCGGGTCTGCGCGTGCTGCTTGGGTGGGGCTCAACAGCGCCCGGCGGATGCCCGGGAGCTGCTGCGGGTCCTGGGCTCGGAGCACTGAGCCCCCGGGCGAAAGCCGTGGTATCTGCCTTGACGAGGCCGAGAATTCGCTAATATTGGCGTGGCAGATTGTTACATCGGAAAATGTGACAAATAGGAGCGTCCCGGATGTCGAAGACCTACAGCGACCTCTTTTCCGAGGTGAAACACGCGGTTCAGTTGCTCCCCTTGGAGGAATTGAAGACGCGGCTGGACCGCAAAGATCCGCTGACCCTGGTGGATGTTCGGGAGAAGGATGAAGTCCGCCAGGGCTTCATCCCAGGCGCCATTCATATCCCCCGCGGCTTCTTGGAAATGCAGGCGGAACAAAAGCTGCCGGACAAGGGTCAGGAAATCGTTCTGTACTGCGCGGGCGGAACCCGGAGCGCTTTCGCGGCCAAGACTCTGCTCGACCTGGGTTATCAAAACGTGCTGTCGGTGAACCCAGGCTTTGTGCGCTGGAAGGACATGGCCTATCCGATAGAGGCTCCGCCGCATTTCACCGAGGCGCAGCTGGAGCGCTACTCGCGTCACATCTTGTTGCCCGAAGTCGGAGAAAAGGGACAACAGAAGCTTCTCGCGGGCCGCGTGCTCTTGCTGGGCGCTGGCGGGTTGGGCTCCCCGGCGGCGCTGTATCTCGCCGCAGCCGGTGTCGGCACGCTGGGACTCGTCGATGCGGATACCGTTGACGCGTCGAACTTGCAGCGGCAAATCCTGCACGCCACGTCGCGGCTCGGGGTTCCGAAGGTGGACAGCGCGGAGCATGCGATTCGGGATCTAAACCCGGACGTGAAGGTCAAGAAGTACCAAGAGCGTCTGCTCAGTGAAAACGTCGACCGCATCTTCGGCGAGGGCTGGGACGCGATCGTCGACGGTTGTGACAACTTTCCAACGCGCTACCTCGTGAACGACGCCAGTCTCTTTCACAAGATCCCGGTCGTGCATGGCTCCATTTTTCGCTTCGACGGCCAAGTCACGAGCTTCATGCCCTTTGACGGACCTTGCTACCGCTGCCTGTATCCAGAGCCGCCGCCCCCGGAACACGCGCCGAGTTGCGCCGAGGCGGGTGTATTGGGGATCTTGCCCGGCATCATCGGCACCCTGCAGGCGACGGAAGCCATCAAGATCATCCTGGGTCAGGGGGAGCCTCTAAACGGTCGGCTCCTGACCTACGACTCTATGCGCATGGCCTTCCGCACGCTGCGCCTGCGCCGTGATCCCGGCTGTCCCGCCTGCGGCGACAATCCGACCATCAAAGAGTACATCGACTACGAAGGTTTCTGCGCCGGCGGCGCTTGATCGCGTCCCCTCGCCCGCGTCAGCGGGCGGATTCGCCGAACAGTGGCCAGCCGGGCGTTCCCAGCTGGGCGCGTCGCTTCGCTTCCCAGGTGGTGACCCGCACTGCCGCGATGTAGGCCACCGAGGCCAAGAATAGCCCAGCCACCACATCGATCAGGTAGTGCCAACGCAGGAACATCGTCGCGAAGATGATGTTGATGGCGAAGAACGCGACCACCGGCCAGCTGTACCGGAACGGCATGCGATCGCGATGCCGGAAGGAAAGCAGCGCGATGAACGTCGGCCCCGCCGTGTGTAGCGAGGGGAAAATATCCATCTGCGCGCCGCCGGAGGCAACCGTCTGCATCACCATGTCGAGCCACAGCCCGCTCGGCAGGGCGTTGCGGAAGGAGTCGGCCATCGCTTTGTACGGTCCGAACCCGGGCACGAGCATGTACACGACGTGTCCCACACAAACCACCGTGATCATGCCGAAGGCGAACTCGCCCAATAGGCGGCGGCTTCGAGAGAACATCAAGATGGGAATGACGTGTAGCGCCAGCAAGAAGAAGTAGCTGAAGTAGAAGAACGCGAACCACTCGGTGGTGGTGTTTGTGACCCAGCTATCCATGACCATGGCCGGTTCAAGACCGAAGAGGGCCATGTCGAGTTGGTACAGCTCTTTGTCCAAAGTTGTCGGATTCACGATGGGCAAGAGGCCAGCCAAGAAGAAGTAGCTGAGCTGGACCGTTCCGTAGATCGCGAGGCGGTACAGCAGTGGCGCCCAAAAGCGGTGCTTTAGGAGACCGCCCCGGACGATCACCAGCGTTGCAACCAAAACCGTCAGCAGGGAGCCCATTCGGCGGACGGACACATCGCGCATCTCGCCGGGCGGCGCGGACAACGCTGCGCCCAGCAGCACGCACAAGAACACCAAAACGAGCCAGTCGTGCACGGCCAGTTCCCGCAAGTACCGGCGCACGGCACTGACGGGAGCCGCATCGCTCGGCTGAGGCAGATACAATTCTCGTTGATCCATGGCCATCGGCGTCGTCCGGAGCAGGCTTAGCGCGCAAACATCTGTTAGAAAAGCTTCTGCGAGACGCATGCCAAGCGCGCCGCTGCTGTTTTCCCACGCTATTAGCAAGTCGCTGAAAAGTTTGGGTATTTTGGGTGCAAAGCCGCCTTCGCACTGGGAAACGCGCTTCGCGCTTGGCGCCGTCAGTCCTTGGGGTCCGCGGTGACCTTTGCGTGTGCGCGCCCGAGGTCGGCTTCCGCGGCTTCCGCGGCTTCCTCTGCGGCTTCGCGGGTGTCGGTTGCGATCGCGTCGTCATCGACGACACGCGCTTTCCTCTCGGGCGGCTCTTCGATGCGTGAACGCACAAAGTCGTCCACGCTCACTTGTGCCAACAGCAGCTCAGCCTGGGTCTCATCGATGCGCATGAGCTTGGCCAGCTGGCGAGGCGAAAGCTTGGCGTCATGCGCTTCGCTGAGCTCGCGCGCAACGCTAGTCCAGGCGCGATCGATGGCCGCGTCGCGTTCCTCCCCGGCGCGCTTCGCCTTGCGGAAGCCGAAAACGGAGAACAATAGCGGCGCGGCGACCATCAAGAGCGCCAGAGTCGTGAGAAAGAATCCGGGAGACACGACGGCGAGCGCTGCCAGAGCGACCAGCAGCGCGATGCCGCCAAACCCACCGACCACCGCACTGCCCATCTGCCACGCGGTCCGGCGCGCGTGGGCTTTGCGGGCGAGCTCAAGGGCAGGGTTTTCGCCGTGTTCGCGCTGGAGCGCGGGGTCGTCTGCCACCACACGCGGACCACCGCATACGCTGCAGCGGAACCTGAGCGCTTCCGAGGCTTCGACGTCCGCAATGCTGCGGCAGTGAGGGCAGCGATGCGCTTCGCCGTAGACAGCGCCGCAACCTTCGCAGCGGCCCGTCTCCTTGGAAACCTGCTCGCCACACACGTTGCACTTCCCGTCCGCAGGGAGTTGCCCGAGTTTTCGCCCGTTTGCCACGGCGCGTCGTTTAGCGCGCCGCGCTCGGGACGTCACTCAAAGCGCGCGGCGGGCAACAAAGTGAAGTGTTCAAGTCCGTGATTTCATTGTTGAACTCCAATTGAGTTGTTTGACCAGGCGACCCGGCCGGCGTATCCTCCCGGAGTTGTCGTCGCGACCAATTCTTTTCTGTTTGGGTGCTTTGCTCGCGCTTGGCTGGAGCGGAGCTTGCGCCACGGACGCGGGGATCGACGACAACAAAGGCGGAAGCGGTGGCGCGGACGCGTCCACGGATGGCGGTGGTGGCGTTGCCAACACGGGAGCGATTAGCTCTTCCGACAGTGGCTGGCCCATCGGAAAATTCGGCGGTGCCTGTCAGAAGAACGACCACTGCGAGTCGAAGCTCTGCGTGGACGTCGGCAAAGCCAAGCCCAACTTCGTATGCACGGTGCCCTGCTCAGAAGCGGGTTCCGCGTGCCCGTCGGGCGGGTATTGCGCGTACCACCCTGACGCGGGCTACGTCTGCGTGCCGGAGAATGGCAATCAGTGCGACACGTGCGTCACGGATGCCGAGTGCGCGAACGTCGCCGACCGTTGCACGCCCTCGCCGAACATCGATCGGTTTTGCGCGCGGGACTGTTCCTTCGATGGGATTTGCCCGACGGGCATGACGTGCGTCACCACAAGCACCTACCCAAAGGGTGGCGTCGGTGGCGGATCTGCCGACGGCGGTTTCCCCGATTCGGGGCTTGGAGAGGCAGGTCCGCCGAGCAAGGCTCCGCGTTTCTGCGTTCCACAGAATGATGAGTCGTGCCCCTGCAATTCCGAACGCGCTGGGGTGAAGCGCAAATGCTCACAGACGTCCGGTTCAACCGTGTGCGAAGGCACCGAGAGTTGCAACGGCACCACGACGAAGTGGGAAGGATGCACTGCGGGATCTCCTCAGCCGGAGGTCTGCGACGGAGCCGACAACGACTGCAACGGCACCGCCGACGACGGCAGCGATCAGGCACTCTGCGCCGGCCAGGGCAACCCCGTGCACGCGACTTGGAAGTGCAGCTTCGGGCAATGCGAGATCGGCGCCTGCGATACCGGCTGGATCAACTACCCCGCTACGTTGCCGCCCTCCGCGGGCTGCCCCTGCGGCATTGACTCTTCAGAGCCGGACGACACCTGCGGGAAGGCCAAGGACGTTGGTTTCGTCACAGATGCCAACACCACCGCCCTCGCGATCAAAGGCAAGCTATCCGGCGATGGCGACGAGGATTGGTACACTTTTGAGGCGCGCGATTCGAACGAATCCGGCACGAACTCCTATCATGTGCGGATGCAGTTCACGGCGCCGGCCAACAGCACCGAGTTCGTGTTCGACGTATTGCGCGGCGGCCCGTGCAAGGTCCCAGATTCCAAGCACTCCATTCTGACGTCCTATACCTGGTGCGTGGACGGCGACGGCGGTCAAATCGCTGGTAAGCCCCTGGGCGAAAAGTCCTGCGGCGCGAGCGCGCCAGTGCATTGTGGCCCCCACACGAAGCGCTACTATGTGCGCGTGAAGCGTGCCCAGGGTGTGGCGGGTACCTGTGCTGAATACACGTTGACGGTCACCGCAAAGGGCGGCGGCACCTGCGACTTCACTCAAGCCTGCGATCCCCAGGTCGACGAGACCTAGCCCCCGAGCAACCAGAGCCGAGCAAACGGTAGCGCGATGGCGACTACATGCTTTGGCGGATGCGTTCTAGCAACGTGCTGAGCATGCGGTGGGTCAGGCCCCAGACGATGCGACCGTCCACGTCCCAGGCAGGCAGTTCCAGATCATGCCCCTCATAGCGGTAGCGTTTGATTGTATTGTGGGCGGTCGAAAGCAGCGGAGAGACGGGTACCCAGATCGCCGCCTCGACTTCATGGTTTGGCGCCAGCGGTGCCGACGCCGCCACGCCGCTCAGTTCGAAAACGAAGGGCGCGATGGTGAGACCAAGCCGCTTGCCGCGGGCGATCGCTGGCGTGTCATCGAGCCGGGCTACGAAGACGGCTTCGCGGGCCAAATCGAGTCCCACTTCTTCTTTGGTCTCGCGTTGGGCCGTGAACAAGAGATCCGCGTCGGACGCGTCATGGCGCCCGCCCGGGAACGCCATATGACCCGACCAGGGATCCCCCGGGTGCTCCGCGCGCTGGATCAGCAGGACTTCGGCGCCGCGGGGACTGTCGCGTAGGATCGAAGCGACGGCGGCGTGACGCCCTTCGGTGCGTGCCGAGCTGTCGGTGGCGGCGCGTTCGAGCGCTTTGCGCACGGTGGCGACGTCGACGAGACTCACGAGCGCAGTAGATCCCGCGCGATCACCAAGCGTTGGATCTCGCTCGTTCCTTCGTAAATGGTCGTCACTCGGACGTCGCGCAGGTAGCGCTCCACCGGGTATTCTCGGATATAGCCGTAGCCGCCATGCACTTGCATCGCGCGGTTGCAGATCCGATTGGCCGCCTCGCTGGCGAAAAGCTTGGCCATGGACGCCTCCCGGGTGAAGGGCTTTCGCGCCTGCTTGAGGGTTGCCGCTTGGAAAGTGAGCAGGCGCGCGGCCTCCAGTTCGGTTTGGCTGTCGGCCAGCATCCATTGGATGGCTTGGAAGTCTGCGATGGGTTTGCCAAACGCCTGCCGATCCTTGGCGTAAGCCACCGCTGCAGCGTGCGCAGCGGCTGCAATCCCGATGGCCTGGGACGCGATGCCGATGCGTCCCCCATCCAGGGCCATCATCGCGATGCGAAACCCCATGCCTTCGTCATTGAGCAACGCGCTGGCAGGCACCCTGCAGTCTTCGAAAGTCAGCGGGACGGTGTTGGACGCGCGGATCCCAAGCTTGTCCTCCGGTTTGCCGACGACGAGTCCCGGCGTGCCGCCGCGCACCAAGAAGCATGAGATCCCCTTTGTGCCGGCGCCGCCCGTGCGTGCCCAGACCACGATCACTCCGGCATAGGCGCCGTTGGTGATCCATTGCTTCTGGCCGTTGAGCACCCAGCCCTCGCCGTCGCGTTTCGCCGTCGTGGTCATGGCGCCGGGGTCGCTGCCGGCGGCGGGTTCGCTGAGGGCGAAGGCTCCGGTCACGTGTTCGCCGCTGGTGATCTTCGGTAGGTGCTCCCGTTTCTGGTCGTCATTGCCGAAGTGCTGGATCACCTCTGCGACCATGTTCGTGACCGCCATCGAGACGGCGGTGCTTGCGCAGGCCCGAGACACCTCCATCATGGCAAGGGAGTACGCCAGGACGCCGGCCTCGGCGCCTCCGAACCCGGCGTCGATGTTCACTCCGAGCAAACCCAGATCGGCCAGCCCTTTCAGTGCTTCGAGGGGAAATCGGCCGTCTCGTTCCTGCTCCGCGGCGATGGGAGCGAGCTTTCGCGTGGCGAACTCTCGCGCGGTCTTTTGAATCAGTTGCTCGGTTTCGTTCAGCTCGAATTGCATGGGCGTCGGCGCAGGCTACGATTTCTCCCGCCCCCGGGTCTACGGCGTCCATGGCGTCCACGGCCTCCTTCGGCAGGGCGCCGTCGTGCACCATGACGGCCCGTCGGATTTGATCTAGCCTCTCGCAACAATGCACAAAGCACTGCTGTCGCTGCTCACCGTCGGGCTTTTGCTAGCCGCCCTCCCCGCCCACGCGTTGCCGGGCTTCTACGCCGGCAAGGGTGACGAAAAACGACTGGTGCGCTCTACGCACGTGGTGATGATGCACCGCGGCGAGGCCAGCTCCGTCACCGTAATGCCGGACTACGAGGGGCCGCTTTCGCCGTTTGCACTGGTGCTGGTTGTGCCGGGGGACGTCGAAATCGATCGAGTGCGCACCTTGAAGCGGGAGTTCGTCGACCGCTTGGAGAGCCTGACCGCCCCACGTTTTCATGAATTCTGGGAAATGGACCCCTGCGAACCCGGCAAGCCGGAGCAGTACTGGGAGCAAAGTGTGAAGGCGAGCGCCGCGACGGATTTCCTGGGTGGGCCCAAGATCGGTGACCCGACCAAGAAGGTTGCGAAAGAACTGTTCATCCCGACGGACGCAGACATCAAACAAGGCGAATACACGTTCTCGCTGCTGTCGGAGGACGAGGCCAACGACGTGCCCGGCTTCCTGGCAGGGAAGGGTTACAAGGCGCCAGCCGGCGCGGGGGCTGCGCTCAAGCCGTACCTCGCGGCGGGCATGAAGGTGCTGGTTGCCGAAGTGGACGAGAAGCGCATCGAACTTGCAGGTGGGGATTTTGCGATCTTGTCGCCGATTCGGTTCTGGTCAGAGAAGAAGGTCTCCACGTTGCCTCTGAAGTTGGGCTTGCTCAGCGCTGAAGGCAAACAGGAGATCTTCGTCTACACCCTGGATCCGAATACACGCTACGCGGTCAAAAACTACGACAACATCTTTCCGCCCACGAATCTGACGGTGGACTTCAAGAGCAAGGAGCGCATGGGCGAGCTGTACGCCGCCATGCACGATCTATCGCTGGAGAAGAACCCCAAGGGGGTGCTCGTTGAGTTCGCCTGGCCCTCCGAGGGATGTGGGCAGCCCTGTCAGAACGAACGCCTGTTGCCGCATGAGTTGATCAGTTTGGGCGGGGATGTCTTTGAGCAATACGTTCCGGACGAAGAGAAGAACCCCGAACCGCCGGAGTTGACCGAAGCGGAAGAAAAGGCGCACGACATTCGGAAGAAGGAACTGAAAGGCAAAGAGAAGAAAGAATACGAAAAGACCTTCGAAGAAGAGCGCAAGATCGTTGCCCAGAAGAAGGCCCTGATTGCCCGCAACAAGTACATCGTGACGCGCCTGCACCACCGCTACGACGCATCCAATCTGCCCGCAGATTTCCAGCTGGCTCCTGCTGGCCCCATCGAAGGCGGCGCCGGTGTTCCCAAGGGTGCCGCTCGGACGATTTCCAGCGAGGTGAAGCCGGCGAAGGCGAACGAAATGCAAGTCCGGTACAACCACTTTCATCCCTGGAACGGCATGATGAAGTGCGAGAAGCCCGAGCGTGATCGCTGGGGCAAGCCGCCGCGTACCTATCGTGGCCTGCGCAAGATTTGGATCGCTGCGGACTTGGCTCGCAAGAATCGCAAGCAGATGTCGCCGGCGGCGATGGTGCAAACGCCCGTGCCGAGCTTGGGACTTTCGGGGGTCGTTGCTTCCGGAGATGCGGGCGTCGGGGAGGGTGGTGCAGACGCTCCCGTGGAGAAGAAGTCCAGTTGCGGCTGTCGCGCAGTGGGTCGTTCTGGTGGCGGTTCCGCGCCGCTAGTTGGCATAGTGCTGGCGCTAGCACTGGCGCTCCGTAGGCGTCGCGGCGCCGCCCGGTCCTGAGCATGGCGATCGTTGTCCACGAGCTGAACCACACGAACTGTCGGAGCTACCTGCTGGTCTCCGGTAGCGACGCCGCGTTGGTCGACCCGGTTCGAGAGCGTGTTGCAAGCTATGTTGCTGAATTGGCGCGGCGCAAACTCAAGCTGAGGATCCTGCTCGAGACCCACACCCACGCGGATCATTTGATGCTAAGCCGCGAGGACAAGAAGCTGTTGTCTGCGCCGCTGGCAATGCACAAGAACAGCCCCAGCCCGATCGTGGACCAGCATTTGGAAGACGGGCAGGAACTCCGCCTTGGCACGGACATTATTTCCGTGTGGCATACGCCCGGCCACACGCCGGACTCGGTTTGTTACGTATTTCCCGGCGGCGTGCTCACGGGCGATACGCTATTGATTGACGGTTCGGGGCGGACGGACTTTCCCGGTGGCGACGCCGCTGCGCAATACGATGCAGTCACCGGCCGACTCTTTTCCCTTGCTGGCGACACCGTCGTGTACCCAGCGCACGACTACAAGGGCAATACGCAGAGTACGATTGCTCGCGAGCGCTCGGCGAATGCTCGTTTTTCCAACCGATCCCGCGAGGAGTACTGTCAGTTGATGGCGAGTCTAGGCTTGCCCTTGCCCGATCGCATCCAGCAAGCGTTGCAGGTGAATCAGTCAGGCTTCGAGGCGGACGAAGTGCAGTTTCCGGCCATAGGCGAAGTCGTGCGGGTGGCCAGCGTTTCCGCCGTAGGTGTAGCGGAAATGCTGCAAGGGGCGCTTCCGCCCGTGATCATTGACGTGCGGGAGCCCGAGGAGTTTGTGGGCCCCTTGGGGCACATCCCAGGCGCGTTGCTTGTGCCCATGGACGCCTTGGAGCAGCGCCTGCCGAAGCTGGCGGGTTATGTGGATCGTGAGTTGGTCGTGGTCTGTCGGGCAGGGGCGCGTAGTGCCACTGCTGCGGCCATGCTCAACAGTGCGGGCTTTGCGCGAGTCAGCAATCTGCAGGATGGCATGCTGGCTTGGGTCGAAGCAGGACTCGACGTTCAGCGCTGAGAGTCTATTGGCTGGCGAAGGGGTCACTGACCCCGGCGGCGCCGCGCCGCGCGAACCAGGCCCGCAGCATGTCCCGGGCGAGCTCGTTGGCTTTTCGCCGCCACACTACTCCGTTCTGCACGACCACACTGACCAAGACCTCGGGCTGCTTGCTCGGCGCGAAGCCGACGAACCAGCTGGTGGTCGCCGCCTTGGCGTCAGGCTTCAGAGTCCCGGTCTTGCCGGCTACCCGCACGCTGCCGAGATAGCTCTGCCCGCCTGGAGCACTGAAGGCATCCAAGGAGGTCCCGGCGTGCACCGTGACTTCCATCATGCGTCGCATGGTGTACGCCGTTGCCGAGTTGATGGCACGGCCGTCGAGCACAAGGGTGTTCTGCGCGCGGCGGCGGATGAAGAAACGCATGCGCTGTCCTCCAGTCATGACGACGGCTGCCAGTTGCGCGGCGCCAAGGGGGGAAAGTCGCACGTTTTCGAAGCCGGCCGCGGTGCGCGCAAACTCCAGATCCCCGTAGGGCAGTTGGACTTTGGCAGCTGGGCTAGGGACATCAAAAGG